>NZ_JBFBHW010000003.1:0-299713 GCF_040685395.1 Kitasatospora sp. NPDC088779
GCCACCACCGGCACCACCCCCGACATCAACGAACTCAACGTCCTCGCCGACCAGGACGACACCAACATGCCCCTCGCCGCCACCCACAACTTCCCGCTCACCAGCGACACCCGCGTCCTCAACCCCCACCTGGGCAACTACCGCGCCACCATCACCGACGCCGTCACCTCCATGACAGCCGCCGGCAAGTAACCCCGACCACACCACCGGTACCCACCCACGGCCGGACCCGGGTGAGCGACGAGGTCACGGGCCCGGTCGGTGTTCCGGTGCGACGGTGATCAGCGGGTGGAAGTGAGCGAGTTCGGCGGGCTCGTCGACGGGTTCGCCGTCGGCCTCGATCCACGCGTGGGCGCGGAAGGGCGCGGTTCGCACGCCCGTGCGCCAGGTCGGCCAGGTGCCGCGCGTGCGGCACAACAGCGCTGCGGCGATCGAGCGTTGGAGACATCCCTGGCCGGCGCAGCGCATGCTGAGGGCGACCACGGCCTGCCGGGCGGCCAGTGCCTCGGCCCGGCCGGCGGGGCGGGCGCCGCGCCGCAGTGCGCTCATCAGCCGACGGATCCGGGCAGGGGGGAGCCGTTCGACCAGCCGCGCCGCGCCGATCGCCGCGAGCACGGCCGGCCGCAGGTGCCAGGGCGGCCGGCCCACGTGGTCGGCGTGCGCGTGCAGGCTCATCCGGTGACCAGCCCGGCGGTGCGCAGGCTCTCGTGCAGCCGGTCGACGTCGGAACGTGCCCGGGCCGCCGTGACCGGGAACCGGCCGCCGAGGTCGGCGGCGATCTCGTCGGCGGTCCGGTCCTCCAGCAGGGACCGCAGGATGAGCAGCCCAGTGCGGTTCAACTGGAAGTAGCGGCCGGAGCGTTCGTCCAGGACGACGGCGCCGTCGTCGGTCGGGGTGAGCGTCACGTCGGGGCGCAACCGAGTGGCCATTCAAGCTCCTTGGGCGGTGGTCGGGGAGGCGGGGTGCCGGCTCGTCCCGTGGGCGCGCAGCCAGTGCTCGCAGGCGAGCGTCGCGTCCAGGGCCGCGTAGGAGGTGCCGGGCGGGTACAGCCCGAGGCAGGCCTGCCGGAGGACGGCGGGGTCGACCAGTCCGGCGCGGGCCAGGGCGCTGTCGTCGATGAGCGCGGCGAGTTCGGCGCGGTGGCGGGCGAGCCCCTGGTAGGTGTCCGGACTGAAGTCGCCCTTGCCGGTGCGCCGGAGGAGGTCGGCCGGCACGTCGGGAGCGACGGCCGCGGTGAGCAGCGGCTTGTACGCGAAGGGCGTTCCGCGGGTGGCGGGGTCGGCGGCCAGGCAGGCGTCCAGGACCTGGTCGTCCAGGAAGGGCACGCTGTACGGCGTTCCCGCGCGGGCGGTGGCGTCGATCAGCTGCCGCATGGCCGCCGCGCTGTGCCGGACCATGCGCAGCGCCTGGTGCTGGGCGTGCTCCGGCGCCAGCGGTTCCGAGCCCTGGCCGGCCCGCAGCTGTTCGCGTACCAGTTCGGCGGTCCGGGCGGTGGCCCAGGGCGGCAGCCGGGGTGCCATCCCCCAGCCGAGCAGTTGGGTGGTGCGCGGCGGGTCGGGGTGGGTGAGGCGGTCGGCGGCGCGGGCGAGCCAGGCCGAATACGGCCGGGGGTCGCTGAGGGCGCTCAGGGCGTCCGGCAGCGTCCAGCGCAGGCGGGCCCGGTGTCCGCGCAGGTGGCGGGCGGCGGTGGCCGGGTGCCGTGGCAGGACGGTGCGCAGGTAGGCGGGCAGGGCCTGCAGCACCTCGTCGCCGCCTTCGCCGCTGATCCGCAGCCGGGCGCCGTGCGTCGCGAGCAGCCGGGCGACGGCTTCGTCGCGGGCTCTGGTCCGGGTCCAGGCGAACGGTTCGTCGCCCTGCGGTCCGGGTGTGTCGATGTCGGCGAACATCGCGGGAATGTCCTCGGCCGCCAGCACGAGTCGTCGGCCGGGCAGGTGGTGCGCGGCTCGCTGCGCCCAGGCGGCGTCCTCGTGGTGGGGGTCGACGGAGCCGATGGTGACGGTGAGCAGTTCGGCCGGGCCCGTGGCGGCCAGGAAGCACAGGGGTGTGGAGTCCAGCCCGCCGGAGAGGTCGGCGGCGATGAGCCCGCCGTCCCTGGTCCGGGTGTCGACGGCCCGGCGCAGGGCCTGGCCGAGCGCCGTCGCGGCTTCGGGCCGGGCTCGCCGCGGGGCCGGCGGGTGCCAGTGGGCGAGGGTGCGGGCGGGGCGTCCGGGGGCGAGCACGGCCGCGTGGTTCGGCGGCACGGCGGCGAGTCCCGGCCACAGGGGCAGCGCGTCGACGGGGTGCGGCAGCGGCTCGGCGAGCCTGAGGGCGAGCCGGTCGAGGGACGGGCTGAGGCCGGCGGCGGCGGCCAGGACGTCGGCCCGGTCGGACAGCACGGGGACGCCGTCGACCTCGGCCAGGTGGAGTCGGCGCAGTCCGGACAGCGAGCCGCGCGCGGCCACGGTGCCGTGCACGGTGGCGAGGAGGTGGAAGCTGCCTGCGAGGTCGCCGCCGAGGGCGAGCACGTCCCGCGGGTCGCGAACGCGTTCGGCGTGGCGGCGCAGGCGGTGCGGGTCGGCGTCGGAGGTGCCGAACACGGCCAGCGCGACCGGTCCGGCCTGGGCGGTGACCGGCTCGTCGGCCGGCCAGTGGCCGAGGATCCAGGGACGCCCGCTGGGGTGGTGCAGGGCACGGCACTCGGCCGTGCCCCACACCGCGGCCGTCGCGGCCCCGGCTTCGGTGTCCGGAAGGACCACGAACCAGGTCCGCGGGTGACCGCTCATCGGCCGGTTCCTCAGGGGGCGAGGTAGTAGCCGTGGACATCGGACTGGTTGCCGATGTCGAAGCCCCGGGTGAGGTCCGCGAAGTCACCGAGTTCGATCAGCATCGGGGGCTCGTACACGTCCAGCGTCGGGGGCTCGTACACGTCGGTCATGACGATGTCCTCTCGTTCACAAGGAGTGGGACGCGATCACCGGCCGGTCGAGTACAACTGTTCTCTGCCGACTCCCCGATGGACAAGCGGTGCCGGAGGCTTCGGCCGGAACCTGACGGTCTCCCACCTGGGCGGCCGGTGCCGCTCCCGGGGCTGCCGGGCACGTGAGTGCCGGTCCGCGCGCACGGAGGGCGGAGGGGCTGGATCCGGCCAGAGGGAAACGCGGGAGAACGCGGGCCCGCCGCTGCCGTGGCCGCCGGCGGGCGCCGCGAGCCCTCGAAGCCCCGGACGTCACCAGAGGACCGGCATGCTCCGCAGGCCGAAGACGATGTCGTTGTGCTTGAACGCGGACTGCGCCAACGGCTCGGCCAGCCGTAGCCCCGGCACGCGGCGCAGCAGTGTGGTCAGCGCGACCTGCAACTCGATCCGGGCCAGCTGCTGGCCGATGCACTGGTGCGGACCGAACCCGAACGCCAGGTGTGTGCGGGGCGGTCGGCGCAGGTCGACGGTGTCCGGGGCCGGGAACACGTCCTCGTCCCGGTTTCCGGACGGGATCGCGGCGACCAGCCAGCTTCCCGCCGCCACCGCGGTACCGCCGACGGTGACGCCCTCCGTGGCGTACCGCAGCAGCCCGAACTGGATCACGGACAGGTAGCGCAGCAGTTCCTCCACGGCCGTGCCGATGGTGTCCGGGGCGGCCCGCAGCGCGGCCACCCGCTCCCGGTCCGCCATCAGCACCAGGGCGCTGAGCGCGATCATGTTGGCCGTCGACTCGTGCCCGGCGACCAGCAGCAGTACGCCGAGCGTGGCCAACTCCCCTATGGTCGGGGGGTGTTCGGTCGCCTCGCCGCGGACGATCAGCCGGCTCAGCAGGTCGTCCCGCGGCTCGGCCCGGCGCCGAACGATCAGCTCGCCGAGGTAGCCCTCCAGCCGCCGGGTGGCCGCGTCGCGGGTGGCCGCGTCGGCCCCGAAGCCGATCAGCACCTCGCTGTCGTGTTGGAAGGACTCGTGGTCGTCGTAGGGCACGCCGAGCAGCTCGCAGATCACCAGCGACGGGATCGGCAGCGCGAAGTCCCGTACCAGGTCGGCGCTCGACCCGGCGAGCATCGCATCGACGTGCCGGTCGGTGATCCGCTGGACGGACGGACGCAGCGCCTCCATCCGTCGCACGGTGAACTCGCCGATCAGCAGCCGTCGCAGCCGTGCGTGCTCTTCCCCGTCCAGCTGGATCATCGAGCCCGGGGCCGGGTCGCGCCGGTCGTAGGAGGGCAGCATGTGCATCGATCCCGCGCCGCGGGAGCTCAGCCGGGGATCCGTGAGCACGCTCCGGATGTCCTCGTAGCGGCTGACCAGCCATGCGTCCATCCCGGCCGGGCAGCGCACCGGTGACACCGGCGCGTGGGCGCGCAGCCGGGCGTAGGTCTCGTCGGGGTCGAGGGGGCAGGAGTCCGGCCGGGTGACCGGGAATTCGGGGAGTCCGAGGAGTCCGGGAAGTTCTGATGCCGGGTCAGGGCTGGGTTTCGTCATGGGTGACGGCTCCAGGATGACGGAGGGAGAGCTCATCGCGCCGACGCGTACGGGGCCGGCCGTCCTCACGGACCGGGGTGGGTCCGGCGCGGCGGCCGCGCGGCCGGCTGAAGCGTCGGACCGCCGGGCGTTCGACCAGTGTGTAGAGGGCCGCCGCGAGGACGAGGCTGATCGCGACGGTGAGCAGGATGTGCACCAGCCGCGTCGACGCGGCGCCGCCCGCCGTCCCGCCCGTGGCGTGCACGCCGTCGATCGGGCCGTACTGGATCACGAGGTAGTGCACGAGGTAGAGGGCGAACGAGATCTCGCCGAGCCACACCATGGTCCGGCCGCTGAAGGGGGTGCGTGCGGTGCGTACGTCGGCGGAGGCGGCGGCCGCGATCAGCAGGGCGAGTGCGGCCGCGGTCGGTCCGGCGCAGAGGCGGAACACGCCGGGCAGGTGGGACTGGACCACCACGCAGGCGATGGTCAGCAGGAACGCCGGCGTCATGCCCAGACGGATCCACTTCCCCGAGATCACGATGCGCGCCATCAGGATGCCGAAGACGAATTCGAGCATCCGGTCAGCCCGCCGAGGGCGTCGAAGTCGGGAATCCAGGGCTCGATCAGCAGCAGCGGCGGGATCGTGTTGATCACCATGATCGGAACGCCCGCAGCGGCCATCAACGCCACGGTGGCCGTGAAGGTCGTCAGGTGATTCGGAAGGATCTTCACCAGGCGTCGGCGCCAGAACAGTCCGGCGGTGTCGTTCGGGTCGGCGACCCAGGTGAGGATGAAGCCGCTGAGCACGAAGAAGAACGCCACCCCGACCGGTCCGAGGGTCGTGATCAGGTACGGCAGACCGGGGTGTATCGATCCGACGATCTGACCGGCCAGGTGGGATACCAGCACGGCGAACGCCGCGATGAACCGCATACCGGTCAGCGACGGCAGGCGGCTCGGACGAGCGGACGGTTCCGGCGTCTGCATCACCGCTTCCCTGTCGATGACGACATCCACGCCACCAGGGCTTCCCGGGTGGAATCCGAGCATGTGCGCAGACTGTTTGGGCCACTATCAAATGGCCCCGCCGGAACGGTCAAGCGGATTTCCTCGATGCACCGCATCGCACCGTGCGACCCAGCGGATCGACCCAGCGGATCGGCCCAGCGGATCGGCCCAGCGGATCGGGCAGGCAGGTCGGCCCGGGCCGGCGGACAGGCGACCCGGCACACGTCCCGTCAGAGGCGGAGGGCAGGGAAGGGAATTCACCCACGTCAGGCCCCGTATCGGTCGGCGAGTGCGCGGGCGGTCGCGGCCAGCCGGGCACGCAGCTCCGGTGGTTCGAGGACCTCCACGTCGGTGCCCAGTCTCAGGAACTCGTTGTGGGCGTGGCCAAGGGACTCGATGGGCACGGACGCTCTGGTCCAGCCGTCCGCCTCGGTCACCCCCGAATCCGTGACCGCCCGGTCGAACGCGCGGCCGAGCTGCTCGCGGCCCCGGGCGACACCGCGCGGCGACAGTCGCACCGTCGCCTCCGCGGTGTGCAGTCGGGCATGGAAGTCGGCGAGCCGGTCCCGCCAGTGTGCAGCCAGGTCGAAGCTCGCGGGTATCTGGAACTCCTCTTCCAGTTCTCGCAGTTCGAGGATCTGGTCGACCCGGTACGTACGCGGGGTGGCACCGCCCGCGGCAGCGACCAGATACCAGCGGCCGGCCTTGAGGACCAGTCCGTACGGCTCCAGTCGCCGTTCCACCTCGGTGGGCGCCTTCCACCGTCGGTAGCGGACCCACACCCTGCGCCGGTCCCAGAGCGCGGCCGCGACGGCCGCCAGGTGCGGCGTCTCGTCCACGTCCCCGTACCAGCCGGGCGCATCGAGGTGGAAGCGCTCCTGGATCAGCCCGGCCCGCTCGCGGAGCTCCGCCGGTAGGGCGGCCCGCAGCTTGAGCTCGGCGGCCGCCAGGACCTCGCCCAGGCCCAACTCGGCCGCCGGGCCGGGCAGCCCGGCCAGGAACAGGGCCTGCGACTCATCGGCGGTCAGGCCCGTCAGCCGGGTGCGGTACCCGTCGAGCAGCCGGTAGCCGCCGCCGTGACCGGCCTCGCCGAACAGCGGGATCCCGGCGGCGCCGAGCGCTTCGAGGTCCCGGTAGACCGTGCGGACCGACACCTCCAGCTCGTCGGCGAGCTGCCGGGCCGTCATCCTTCCCCGGTTCTGGAGGAGCAGGAGCAGCGAGATCAGTCGGCTGGCGCGCACAGCTGTCAGTATCCACTGACAGGAGGTGTCAGTGGACCGGTTCTAGCCTGCGGCCATGATCGATTCCGACTTCCTCCACGGTTCCCGGGGCATGGCCGTCCGCAGACTCACCGGGGTTCCGGCCGGCGGTGACAGCCGGGCGCAGGAGTTCTCCGTGAACGGCGGACACAGCCGGGCGCTCGACCGGGTCACGGAACTCAGCCGTGTCCAGTTGCAGGACGCCTCGTGAGCATCGTCGAACTGCGCCAGTACACCCTGCACCAAGGTGCCCGCGACACTCTGATCGACCTCTTCGAGCGGGAGTTCGTGACCGGACAGCAGGCAGTGGGCATCACCGTCGGCGGCCGGTTCCGGGACCTGGACGACCCGGACCGCTTCGTCTGGCTGCGCAGCTTCCCGGACATGGCGTCGCGGGCACGAGCACTGCACGCCTTCTACTACGGGCCGGTCTGGAAGGAGCACCGGGACGCCGCCAACGCGACGATGGTGGACTCGGACGACGTCCTGCTGCTGCGCGGCCCGGGCTTCACCACCCCGGCCGACGCCGGTCCGGTCGTCGCGACCATCTGCCACCCCCTGGACCCCGCCGCCTTCGCCGACCACTTCGAGCGGCGTCTGCGCCCGGAACTGGCCGTCCGGACCCCGCCGTTGGCGGTTCACCGCACCGAACACGCGGAGAACGACTTCCCCGCCCTGCCCGTACGGGCCGGCGAGGACGTCCTGGTGTGGTTCACCACGGGCGACACCGCCCCCCTGCCGGACCTCTCGACACACCTGCACTCCGCCCCGCAGCAACTGCACCTCTCGCCCGTGCGGCAACACTCCCGCTGAAGCCTGTCGCAGCGGGCCGTGGGTGGGCAGGCCGACGTCCGGCCTGACCTGCTGCGTCACCCGCCGAGCACGGGGTCGTGCGAGGTGGCGACGGCCTGCACCGCGCTGGTGCGGGCCGTCGCTCCCCGCTTTCGGGCCGGTGGCCGGCGGGAACGGAGCAGTCCGGCTGGAGGACTACGAAGCGGCCGGTGGTTCCACCCGGGCGTGCGTCTCCGGCGGCACCGGGAAGCGCCTCAACAACTCCTCCATCCAGGCGGCCGGATGGGTGGCCTTCGCCGCCCCGCCGGGGAGGGCACGCGCTTTGCGGATGCCCTCGATCAGTGCCTCGACGGCGGCCCGGGTGGTGTACCGGTCGGCGACCCACTGACGGCCCGCCCGCCGCACCTCGTCCTGGCCGGGCAGGTCGAGCAGCTCAAGGGCCTTGTCCGCCAACCGATCCGTTTCGAGCTCCGGGATCCGCCACGCGGACGGCGAGTCGAACAGTTCCGCTCCGCCGCCGGCGGCGTAACCCGTCACCAGGCAGCCGCTGGCCATCGCCTCGGCCGGCGGCAATCCGAAGCCCTCGCCCTCGGGCGCTCCCAACGCGATGAACACCGACGTGTCGGACAGGACGCGAGCGACCTCCTCGTGGGGGACCGCGTGGATGTCGTACAGCTCCACGCCCTCGAACCGCGGGTCGGCGTGCAGCAGACGGCGGAGCAGAGTGGTCTCGATCGGGCGCTTGCGGGACATCCACGCGATGCGCCGAACCCGCTCGGTCGACGCCGGTCGGAACAACTCGGTGTCAATGACGTTCGGCACCAGGTGCGGTTCGAACTCGGGCAGGGCGCGGCGGAACATGTCGACGCCCGCCTTCGAGATCGTCCACAGAGCCGGCCGGTCCGACCATCCCGGATACGGGCCGGGTTCCGGGCAGGTCAGGAAGTTGACGTAGTGCCCCTGCGAGTAGATCACCTTGTGGCCGCCGGGCGCCGGGTCGTGGCCCGGGACCACGCTGACCTCGTGCAGCACCAGCACGTCCTCGGGCCCGAGGTCCAAGGTCATGCCGGACAGCGTCGGCACGTCGTCGTCGAACCACGTGTAACGGAATCCCGGCGTTGGCGTCCAGCGGAACGCCTCGACGCCGACGGCCCGCAGCAGCGAGACCTGCTGGTTCAGCACCCGAATGCCGCCCAGCGGGAACTGGAACTCGAACGACGCGTAGATCACTCGGCCGGTCATCGTGCCTCCCTGAGAAACAACGATCGGTAGGACCAGACCACGGGGGTTACGGGCGTGGGCGGTTGGGCCGGGGAGGCGGCATCGCCTTCCCGGTGCCGTGGAGCAACGTCCGTGCACAGCGGCTGGGCCTGGCCCGTACTCATACGCTCAGGGTGGCAGCAATGCCCCCGCGTGTCACCGGCCCGACGCGGTCGAGGGACCGGCGCTACCCGGGGCGCTCTCCGGGCTGCCGCCCCTGCCAAGGAGTGGGACGCAATCACCGACCGGTCGAGTACAACTGTTCTCTGCCGACCCCCCGATGGACATGCGGCGCCGCGGGCTTCGGCCGGAACCTGACGATCTCCCACCTGGGGGGCCTGTGCCGCTCCCGGTACCGCCGTCGGCGGACGGAAGGCAGAGGGGCTGCACACGGGCACGGAACCCCGTCGCGGCCAGGACCGGAGAGGGGCGCCGAGCGCAGGACCACAGACGAAGCCGCCGATGCGAGAGTTGACTCTCACGCCATGGCCTCCAACAATCGCCTGGACGATATCGAGATCACTGACCCCCAAGCCATGCGGGCCTTGGCGCATCCGGTGCGGCTGGCGATCCTTGACCACCTCCACCGACACGGGCCCGCTGTGGCGGGATCGGCGGTTCCGCCGCTTCTGGGCCGGTCAGTCGGCCTCACAGTTCGGCGACAGGACCGCCGAACTGGCCCTGCCCCTGATCGCCGTCAGCACCCTGGTGTGACTGGTCAAGGTAGTTGTCACCTGGTCGCGATGTCTGTCACCACCCCCTTCCCGGAAGCCTCCCGGAGGAGGGCGCGGGCAGCTTGGTGCTGAAGGCGAGAGCCGTGCCGCCGCCCTCGTCGGTCAGGTCGAACCGGACCCGCCCGTGCGGGTCGAGGTCCAGCTCCAACAGGGTCGGCGGATCGTAGGCCGTGACGGCGCCGGAGGCGATCACGGTGCGGCCGTCGGGATCGGTGGCCAGCAGCGCAGCACCACCGCGCCGCCCTCCGCCGGATCCAACCGGTCGGTGGCAGCCAGCCAGCGCCGCAGCAGGGTCGGGCGTGGCAGGTGCCGCCGTACCGCGGCCACCGGCTGCGGGTAGTGACGGTAGAAGCACACAGCCTGGTGACCTGCGTCGATGGCGACGATCATGCCGTCGGGCCTGGGGACGCCCGGGGAGCCGGTCACGCTCCGATCATCGCCTGCCACCACCGTTGCGGTACTCCGGACTGCGTCGTCGGAGAAGGCTGGACCCACCACGCGGGAGCCCACCACGCGGCTCACGAACGGCGAGTCCGTGAGCCGCGCGCGGGTACCGCCCCGCACCGAGCCGTCGGCCTACGCCCCGGACACCGCGCGCGACAGGCGCAGCGGCGCCTCGACGGTGTCGGCGGCGCCGAGTTCGCGCACCGCCTCCCGCCGCGTCGCCGCGACCGGAGCCGCGAGCTGAGCCAGGGTCGCCGCCGGAGCGTGGACCGTCAGCTCGAAGTCGCGGCGCGCCTTGGCGTCCGGGGCGAGCGGCAGGCGGATGCGGCCGTCCGCGACCATCCGGCGGACCCTGCTGCGGCTGAGGCCGAGGCCGGACATGAGCAGGCGTTCGACCCGGACCGGGACCGGCAGCTCGAAGCTCACCAGCACCGTCAGCGGGGTCGGATCGTCGATCGCGTGGAGCGGCGTGCGTGCCTCCAGCTCCCAGGTGCCGCTCCAGTCCAGGCGGTAGCCGTTCTTGGCGGCGAGCGACGCACTCATCGTCAGTTCCCGCACCACGGCGAGGTCGTTGTTCTCGTACGCCTCCCTGCGGGCGGGTTCCAGCGATGACGTGTGGACGCGCTCGTGGACGGGCACCTTCGAGGTCCGGTCGCAGCCCGCGCAGCTGAGCAGCAGCCAGACGTCGATGAGCTTGCCGTTGGCGTTGACACGGATCTTGCCTGAGGGCCGGTGCCGTGTGCTGGAGCAGTCCGGGCAGCTGCGGACGACGGTGGGCAGCGCGGACTGGCGCACGGCCCAGCGGGCCTTGCGTTCGGTATGCATGGTGGTCTGTTTCCTGGTTCAGCAGGAACGCGCGCAGGCCGGATCGGCTGGATCGGCCGGGGCTCCTGGGATCTGACGAGTGCTCACGAGGGCGCGTGTCATCGCCTCGGGGCGGGTGGCCGCATGGCGGGCGCCCCGAGGTCGATCGCGCGACAGGTGTGTCTCTCCGTGGCAACTCTCGACAGCGCGTCTCATCGCCTCGGGACATGGCCACATGGCGGCATGGCCGAGCGCCGAGGGCGGTCGATCGCGTGAGCGCGCGTGTCATCGACTCAGCGCGCGGCCGGTGGCCCGGCGCAGAGGTCGATCGCGTAGGGGTGAGTTGCTACGTGGCAGTCGTCAGCACAGGTACATGCCGCACATCGTGATCTGGGCCGCGCTCCCCCGCAACCGGTTTTTTCGGACCAGCGCCGTCAGACCAGCGCCGCCAGTTCCCCGCGCGAGCCGACGCCGAGCTTCGGATAGGCCTTCCAGAGGCGGTAGGCGACCGTTCGCGAACTCAGGAAGAGCTGGGCGGCGATGTCCCGGTTGGACATCCCCTGGGCGACGAAGCGGACGATCTGCGTCTCCTGGAGCGTCAGGTCGGCGTAGTGCTCTGGTGATGCACACGGCGGCCGTCCCCCGCCGGGTTGGAGCGCCGGCCTTGACCGGCCGGTTCGCTGCCCCAGGCGGTGACAACCGCCGTGACCAGGCGAGGCAGGTGACCCGTGCCGAGTGTGATCAGCGTGATCACGCGGGCACTGCTGGCGGACAGCCAGGACTCGGTCGACAGAGCAGACCAGCCGACGAGGATCGGTAAGAGGAACCGGTCGAGTGAGTCGGCCTTGGCCAGTCGGAGGTAGGCCCCCCATCCTGCGCTCCGGGCGTCGGCTACAGGCAGGGTGTTCATGGTGCGACACGAATCATCGACATAACCGAAAGTGATACATCACACGCTCTTAGCAATCAACCGAGGTGGGAGGCAATGATCGAGGCGCGGCGACGACGGCGAGCGGCGCCGGCAGGCCGACGCCGAAGCCGTGCAGGCTCTGCGCCGCGAAGTCGGTGTTCCAGCGGGTCCAGCGGCCCCTCGTCTCGCGCCGGTAGAACAGGACCGTCGCCGGCCCTTGCCAAGGTGGGTTATCACCTAATCCGCCGGTGGGAAGCCCTGTAAGTGCCTATTCCTAAAGATTCCAGCGACGTTTGCCCAGGTCAGAAATCGAACGCCGAAGTCAGGGGTTGTCGGCGAGCCGGACCCTCACCTTGATCTGTGGGGCCAGAGGTGGCCGCCGGACCCGGCCGGAGGCAGCCGGAATGGAGTCGCTCCGCCGGCCAGAGACCGTTACGGTGCGCCATTGTGGATGCTGAAGATCCGAAGGACTTGGTCCGGCGTGGGTACGATCTGCTGTCCGCGCATTACGAGCGGGTGTTCAACAGCGAGACGAAGTACGGATCGTGGATCGAGGAGTTGCTCGGGCGGCTCCCGGAGGCGGGCGTGGTTCTGGATGTGGGGTGCGGGACAGGAGTCCCCGTGGTCCGGTCGCTCGCCGCAGCGGGGCACCGTGTCACGGGCGTCGACATCAGCGACGTCCAGGTCCAACGGGCTCGGGAGCTGGCGCCGGAGGCCGAGTTCATTCGAGCGGACGCCACGACCCTGGCGTTCCCGTCGGGGACCTTCGACGCTGTGATCTGCTTGTACGCGCTGATCCACATTCCTGTCGAGGAACAGCCTGCCCTGCTGGGGCGGATCGCATCGTGGCTGCGGCCGGGAGGCTGGCTTGTGGTCACCACCGGGCATCAAACCTGGACCGGGACCGACGAGAACTGGCTCGGTGGCGGGGCTGCGATGTGGTGGAGTCAAGCGGACGCGGACACGAACCGGTCCTGGCTGCTGCAAGCCGGTTTGGAGGTATCGCACGAGGAGTTCGTCCCCGAGGGCGACAGCGGCCATATCCTGTTCTGGGCACGGCGACCCGGGAGCTGACGGGCCGTGCGGGGCCTGACAGAGTGGTCGCGGGGATGTGCGCCGCGGACGAGACCGGGCCCTGGTGGTGGACGTAACCGTGAGAACGATCAGTCCCGCTGGGCTTCGCGGGACGCCGGCTGGCCTGCCCGCCGGGGCAGAACCACGAAACCCTAGAACACGGCCCGGCCGGGATTCGAGCGGGGCAGGAGAGGGTCGGTTCATCCCGTCTGAGGCAGTGAGGCGATCCAGCGGCGAACAGGATGACATCCAGCGCCAGCAGACACGCCACCACGATCGACGTGCCGTTCGAACGATCCGACCGACCAGCCCGTCGAAGGAGTGATCGTCAATTCCTGTGGATCGCTGAGCCGTGGTGGTGGCGGGATGGTGCTCTGGACACGTGCCGGCCGGTCCGCGATCCCGTGTTGGCTCGTAGCTGTCAGTCGGCTGGCAGGACTTCCAGGCCGAGCGCTTTGAGTTGCTCGACGACCGCGTCGTGAGGGTCGGCGTCGGTGATCAGTCCGCTGACTTTCTCCCAGGGCAGGACGCGGAACCGCGAAGCGGTGCCGATCTTCTCGGAGGAGGCGAGGATGTAGGTGTCCGCGGCCCGTGCGGCCAGGGCGCGCTTCATTGCGGCCTCCTCTGCGTCTGCGGTGGTCAGTCCCGCTTCGGGGTGCACGCCGGTGACGCCGAGCAGGCAGAGGTCGGCGGAGATGTTCTGCGCGGCCTCGACCGCGGCGGCACCGCAGGCGACCGCCGAGTGCTTGAAGATCCGGCCTCCGAGCAGGAAGAGTTCCGCCTGCGGATGGTCGAGCAGGGCCGCGGCGATCGTCGGGCTGTGGGTGATCACGGTGCAGGCCAGGTGTGGCGGGAGTGCGTGGGCGACGGCGAGGGCGGTGGTGCCGCCGTCGAGGATCAGGGTGTTGCCCGGCCGCACCAGGGCGGCGGCCGCCGAGGCGACCTTCCGTTTGCCGTCTGGGGCCACGCTCTGTCGGGCGGCGTAGTCCACCACCGCCGGCGAGACAGGCAACGCGCCGCCGTAGACCCGCTGGCAGAGTCCTTCGGCGGCAAGATCGCGCAGGTCACGTCGCACACTGTCCTCGGAGATCCCCAGGTCGGCGGCGACGTCCTTGGCGACGATCTTGCCCTCGCGGGCGAGCAGACCGAGCAGGTGGTCGCGCCGTTCAGCAGCCAGCATCCGTAATCTCTCCTGTTCTTGCACGTTTCTGCATGTATCGTAGCGCGTATGCCCGACAAGCCCATGCTCATCCTCATCGCCGGCCCCTACCGCTCCGGCACCGACGGCGATCCGCAGGCCATGGCCGTCAACCTCGCCCGCCTCGAAGCCGCCGCCTGGCCCGTCTTCGCCGCCGGCCACCTGCCCGTGATCGGGGAGTGGATCGCCCTGCCCGTCCTGCGCTCAGCCGGCGCGGGCCCCACCGACCCCCTCGCCGACCAGGTCCTCTACCCGACCGCCGACCGCCTGCTCACACACTGCGACGCTGTACTGCGCCTGCCCGGCGACTCCGCCGGAGCCGACCAGGACGTCGCCACCGCCCGCCGCCTCGGCCTGCCCGTCTACCACGACGCGGCCGAGATCCCCCGCCGCACCCCGCCGGAGACCGCGTGAGCAGCCGCCCGGGCATCTACACCCCCGACCACCGCGGCCGCACCGGCCTCGACCAGGCCGGACGCGGCCTGGACCGCAACCCCGACATCCGGGTCCGCGACGTCGAGCTCACCTCCCAGGGCTGGCACGTCCTGCGGCGCACCACCTTCGACTACCGCCGCCGCGACGGACGCTGGGAGACCCAGCAGCGCGAGACCTACGACCGCGGCAACGGCGCCGTCGTCCTGCCCTACGACACCGAACGCGGCCGAGTCCTGCTCTCCCGCCAGTTCCGCTACCCGGCCTACGTCAACGACCACCCCGACGGCATGCTCATCGAAGCCGCCGCAGGCCTGCTCGACGCGGACGACCCGCCCACAGCCATCCGCCGCGAGAGCGCCGAAGAACTCGGCGTCACCCTCGGACCGCTCACCCACATCCTCGACGCCTACATGAGTCCCGGCTCCGTCACCGAACGCCTCCACTTCTTCGCCGCCCCCTACACACCGGCCGACCGGACCGGAACCGGCGGCGGACTCGAGGAGGACGGCGAGGACATCGAGGTCCTCGAACTGCCCTTCGCCCAGGCCCTCGCCATGACCCGCGAGGGACGCATCACCGACGGAAAGACCATCCTGCTCCTGCAATGGGCAGCCCTGGACGGGCCCTTCGCCCCAACGAGCGAGCGCTGACAACGCCGCCACTGCCTGGCCAGCCGGGTCACGGTGGCCGGTGACAGGCCGGCCGCCGAGCCGAGGAACTGGTCCAGCGCAGGCACGAAGCCCCCCGAGGACAAACCGTGCAGGTAGAGCAGCGGCAGCACCTCGCTCACCTTCGGAGACGGCGGAGGCTCTGTCGCCGAGGATCTTGCACCGTGACGCGACCGCGGATAATGGCCGTGGCCGCGGGCCGGCGGCGCCGGCGGCCTCGATCGATGGAGAGGCAGAGGACGGATGCCCCTGAAGGAAGGCCGGCGCGTCAGGTTGGCCGAGGACCTCGGGATCGGTGAGGCGGTCGCCGGGGAGCCCGGGGCCGTCGTCGGGTTCCTCTCACTGGGATCCGGGATGGAGGGCACCGTCGAGCGGGTGGACGGGGAACTCCCGGAGAGCCATGAGGTTCGCGAGTACCAGCGGCTCAAAGCGCTGTTCGAGGACTACGGGCACACCATGCCGGTGGCGAGCCGCGAGCGCCTGGAGGCGGAGATCGCCGCGCTGGAGCCGCAGTGGACCGCGCACCGGGAACGGGGGAACCGGGTGACGGTCCGGGTCCGGCTGGACAACGGCTTCGTCCTCGACGGGGCGGACCAGGACATCCTCACTCCACTGTGAGGGAGGACGTCTCCGGGGCCTTCGTCGGGACGGGCGGCCGCCCGGGTGCTCGTACGCCACGCCAACTGACAAACGATGGACGGGCGTTGCGAACGGTGCGGTGAACGGCGCGAGCCGCACCGTCCATCGTTTGTCTGTCGGCGCGGCGCATCGTTCACCACGGCGCGGGACACCGCCCGCGCCACCCACCGAAGGCACACGGAATCGAGGGAACCATGCGTACCTCCGCACGCTTCGCGGCGCTGGCTGCGGTAAGCGCCATCGGGCTCGGCACCATCGCCACCGGCACCGCCCAGGCCGCCCCGGCCACCACCCAGGCGGCCCGGAGCACCACGGTCCACCTGCACAACGGGACCGGCTGCTCGCTCTACCGGACCGGCTACGCTCTGGCCCACGGCATCTGGACGCAGGGCCAGGAGCCGCCGCAGACCCTGGGGAACACCGGCGACGCCACCTTCCAGTCGGAGAGCAACGGGTTCCTGACCGGCACCGAGGGCTGGGCGACGTTCAGCACGTACGGCTGCGAGGAAGGCTGGCGCAACAACAACACCGTCCAGCTGCACTGGGCCAACCCCTACACCGGTTCCAACAGCTACGACGAGAATGGCACCAGCAGCGTCTTCCGCACCACCCGTGAGAGCGGCTCCGGCGACAACGCCGACGTCTACTGGGGCGTGTGGAAGAACTGATCCCGGCCGTCGGGCACCGCCAGGGTCGCGCAAGCGCCGCCAGATAGTCCAGGATCTGTCCGGCCCCCGCCCCCCGGCGCCTGTATCGGGTGATCCGGCGCCTGTACCGCCGCACCGCTCGCCGCACGCCGCCGCATGAAAAGCATGAGAAGACGGTGCCCCGCCACTGGGTGCCGAACGGCCCGGGCCGTTCGGCACCCGCCGGCCGGCACCGCCGGGAAGCGGAGGAACCCGGGAACACCTCCACCACGCGCTCACCGCAGGTGCCGCAGCGACCGCCGAGCGCCGCACCAGCGGCCTCGCCGGCGAGGCCGCCGAGCGCTACGCGGAGCAGTGGATCGTCTCGATCGACGACGTCACCGCACTCGCGCACACGGTCCAGGCCCAGGTAAGGGACGGGGCTCTGGATGCCGCCCGGCAGCTCCTTCCCGCCGAGCGCCCCTATCCGGCGGGCGACGCGCTGCTGAACCACCTGCGCGGCTGAGCCGGTCCCGAGCGCTCGGGGCCACGGGCTGCTCGTTCCGTCGCCGTCCGCCAGGGCAGCTCGCGACGGTCCGAGACGTGGTGCACCATCAGTTGACACCGGGACCGGGGTAGCGTTGCCCGTTCCAGCCGCCGGTGGTCAGCCGTCGGCGGCGAGGCGGTTCAGCCACTCCCCCAGCAGATGCTGCTCGGCGCCGCTGAGCGTCGTCTGTTCGGGCAGTGCGGCGCGCAGGGCGCGGGCTGCGCCGGCCGGGCCCGGCTCGTTCACGGCCGGCTGCCGGTTGGTGACGGCGGCGACCATGCACTCCCGAAGGGTGGTCAACAGGGCCGGGTCGCGCCGGTCCCGGGGCAGGGACAGCCAGGTGAGCACGGCGCCGCGCGCCGTGGCGTGGATGATCTGGGCCGCGAGTTCCTCGTCGACGCGGAGCCAGCCGCCGGCGGCGAGGCGTCGGATGCGGCCCATCAGGATCTCCATGCCGGCCTTGAAGGCGGCCGAGGTGGTCCCGGTGGGTTCGGTGTACATCAGCGTGTACAGCGCGGGGTTGGCCAGACCGAACTCGACCGCGACGTCCCACCCGGCTCTCAAATCCTCGATCGGGTCCCGGGGGTCGGGGTCGACGTGCTTGGTGGCGAGGAACGCGGCGAAACCGTGCTCGGCCACGGCGTCGAGCAGCCCGTCCTTGTCGCCGAACAGCCGGTAGATGGCCGGCGGCTGCAGGCCCGCCGCATCGGCGACCGCGCGGGTGGTGACCGCGTCGCGGCCCCCGCGCGTCAGCAGCCCGATGGCGGCCTCGATGACCCGCTGCCTGGTCTGCTCCCGGCCCGGGGAGGCGGGGGCGGACTCAATGGTGGACGCGGTGGCGCCGTCCCTGTCGCGTGAAGGCGATGGCATGAATCAACGATACCGCACCACTGGTTCCATCGTTATTATCGGCGATACCTTGAAAGTGTTTCCACTGGAACCATCTCGTCGCGACACGGGAGCACATCATGATCATCGTGACCGGAGCCACCGGACAGCTGGGGCGTCAGATCGTCGAGAGGCTGCTGACGCGCGTACCGGCGGCACGCATCGGCGTCAGCGTCCGCGACCCGCAGAAGGCGCAGAACTTCGCCGACCAAGGGGTACGGGTGCGCCAGGGCAACTTCACCGACGCCGCCGGCCTCGCGCACGCCTTCGAGGACGCCGCGCAGGTCCTCGTCGTCTCCGTCGACAAGATGGGCGAGGAGTGCGTCAGGCAGCACCGCACCGCGATCGAAGCGGCCGTCACGGCGGGCGCCCGTCGCATCCTCTACACCAGCCAGATGGGGGCCGGCGCGACGTCGCGCTTCCAGGCCTGCCGCGACCACGCCGCCACCGAGGAGGCCCTGCGCACCTGCGACGTGCCGTTCACCTCGCTGCGCAACGGCTTCCACGCCACCAGCGCGGCGCACTTCCTCGGCAACGCGGCACAGTCCGGCCGGCTCGCGCTCCCCGCGGACGGGCCGGTCGCCTGGACCGCGCACGCCGACCTCGCGGACGCAGCCGCCGCCATCCTGGCCGACGAAGGCCGCTTCGACGGCCCCACGCCGCCGCTCACGGGCCGACAGGCGCTCACCTTCGACGACATCGCCGCCATCACCACCGAGCTCACCGGCCGCACCGTCACGCGGACCACCGCCCCCGACGACCAGTTCCGCACGCAGCTGACGGGCCAAGGCGTCCCCGCGGAAACCGCCGACCGGTTGCTCGGCATCTTCGCCGCCAGCCGCGCCGGCGAGTTCGCCGCCACCGACCCCACCCTGGCCGACCTGCTCGGCCGCGATCCCGTCACCCTGCGCACGGTGCTGCGCGAGCAGCTGTCCGAAAGCTGATCCACCGAGGGCGCCGGGTGCCGGATGCCGGTGCCCGGTCCTGGCCGCTCGGCGGCGGTCGGGCTTCGGGCCGCCGTCCGCGCCCCGCCTACACCGCCGTCCGGGACCACCTCCCGGACGGCGGCCCGGACGGCAGGGCACCCCGCTCCTGAGGGAGCGCCCCGGGTGTGCCGGCCCAGCGGAGTCGCCCGGTCAGGAGACGCGCTTCAGCTGCCAGGCGTTGTTGTTGAGGCTCGGGTTCGACCAGGCGACGCAGCTGCTGGTGTAGTACGAGCCGGTCTGGACCCAGCCCGCCGGCGGGTAGGTGGTGGAGCAGGCCTGGACCACGGTGCCGACGGGCAGTCCGGTGAGCTGCTTCATCTGCTTGATGTTCGGGCTGAAGCTCTGCGTGCCGCAACTGCTGCTGTAGCCCCAGCTCACGTCGACGTAGCCGGCCGGGGTGAGAACGCTTCCGCACGAGGTCGTGACGTCGCCCGGGGCGGCCTGGGCGGGCGCGGCGGTCAGGGCGAACGTCGCCGCGGCGCCGGCGATGGCCATACAGGTGCGAAGACGGATCATGGGCGAAAGCTCCTTCTGATCACGGGTGGGTGGCCGATCAGGCCGTGGAGCCATTCCTACGGTTTGATCACCGGCTTCGGATAGCGGCTTTCAGGCCTAAAGGCCCCCCGGGCAGGACGGCGTCCGGGCACCGGAACGGCGGCGTGGCAGGGGCGGCGTTGTGGTAAAGGGCGTTGTGGTCGACGCCGTCGGGCGGGACTGCGGGGAGTTGCGGATCCGCTCCGCCGCGGGGGTCCGGACGCTCCGGGCATCGGGATTTCTCCTGCGGTATGCGAACTTGTGCGGTCGTATCCGAACTTGATGCGATTTCCGGCCCTTCACCTGTCACACACACCAGTGAATGCGCCCCGAAACCAGGACGTGGACGACCGGTTGTCGCTCTCCTGGGGGTCCTGTCCGGATCGGGCAGATGTCCGCCGACCATGAGAGTGGGGATCAGGTGGGGACGAGAAGGAGAAGGAAGGGCGTCGCGCGGGCCGCGGTGCTCGCCGCCGCGCTGTGCGGCGGCGGGGCGCTGACGGCGCCGGCGGCGTTCTCGCAGACGGAGGACGGGACGGTGACGGTCCGGGTGATCCGGGCCGTGGACTCCTCCGGGGTGTGGACGCCCGCGCTGGAGCCGGGGCTGGCGGGCGTGAAGGTGACGCTCACCGGCGAGGCGCGGGCCCACGTCGAGGGCACCACCGGGGCCGACGGGACGGTGACGCTGGCGCCGCCGCGGAGCCGGGAGCACGGCGGCACGTACCGGGTGCAGGTGGTGAATCCGAAGCCGGGCGTGCTGTTCCCGGCGTTCGCCTCGCGGCAGGGGCTGGACGGCGCGCCGAACCAGCTGAGCTCCAACGAGGAGTTCGTCGACCTCTCCGACGGCAAGAACGTCTCGTACACCACCGGGCTGTGGTACCCGGGGGACTACTGCCAGCAGAACGCGCCGCTGGTGACGACCTGCCAGAACACCACCTGGGGAGGCGGCGCGCAGCGCACGCTGGTGTCGTTCCCGTACCGCGCGCGCGGCCAGGACGGCGTGGACGTCAACGTCACGAACCTCGCCACCGACGCGCAGACGGGCACGCTCTACGGCATCGCGTGGAACAAGGCCGACCGGCGGATCTTCTCCTCGGCGGCGGCCAAGCGCACCACGGACTACGGCCCCGGCGGCGCCGGCGGCATCTACGTGACCGACCCGGCGCAGGGGCGGACCACGCTGTTCACCACCGTCCCGGACGCCGGCAGCACGGCGCACGGACCGGGGACGGACGACGCGTTCCTCGTCGCGCCGGGCAAGGAGAGCCTCGGCGGCCTCAAGGTGACGAACGACGGCAGGGACCTGTTCGTCGTCAACCTCAACACCCGCACGCTGTACCGCTACGACGCGACCGCGCCGACGGCCGCGCAGCCGAGGGGCGTCTACCCGGTCCCGGACCCGGGCTGCGCCTCGGCCGGGGACTGGCGGCCGTTCGGCCTGGGCCTCCAGGACGGCGTCGGCTACCTCGGCGGGGTCTGCTCGGGCGAGTCGACGGGCAAGGCCTCGGACCTGCGGGCGGTCGTGCTGCCCTTCGACCTGGCCACCGGCCGGTTCCGCGCGGCCGTGCTGGACCAGCCGCTGGACTACCCGCGCCAGTCGACCGTCGGATCGGGCCCGTGCGACGGCGCGGGCTGGTTCCCGTGGACGAACACCTACCCGACCACGCAGAACGGCCAGACCTGCGCCGGTTTCCGCGCGCAGCCGGAGCCGGAGCTGGGCGAGGTCGGATTCGAGACGGACGGCTCGATGCTGCTGGCCTTCCGCGACCGCATGGCCGACCGGGCGACGGGCCAGTCGGGGTCGGGCGCGGCGGTGGGCGAGGTGCTGTCGGGCGGTGACCTGAACAAGGCCTGCCTGAGCGGCGGCACCTACGTGCTGGACGCCAACACCGGCTGCGGGCTCTCGCCCCGGGGCGCCCGCTTCTTCGACACCAGCCGGATGGGCGTCCACCACAACGCGGCCTACGCCGGGATGGCGCTGTCCAAGGTCGAGAACACCATCGGGACCTCCGGGTTCGACCCCAACAGCACGGCCTTCGGCTACGGCACGTCGTTCGTCCAGCGCGACGGCAGGCAGGACCCGGCGTTCGGCCTGCGGCTCAACCCGGCGAACGTGCCCGCGCCGTTCGGCAAGGGCGCCTCGATGGGGGACCTGGAGGTGCTCTGCGACCAGGCGCCGCTGCAGATCGGTAACCGGGTCTGGTACGACGCCGAGCACAAGGGCATCCAGAAGCCGGGCCAGCGCCCGGTAGAGGGCGCCACCGTCCACCTGTACGACGGGCCGGGGAAGCTCGTCGGCACGGCGCGGACGACGGCGCGCGGCGAGTACTACTTCGACGACTCGAACGTGGACGGCGGGCTCAAGCCGCACACCAAGTACACGATCCGGCTGGACAATCCCGCCGACTTCGCCGAGGGTGGCCCGCTGTACCAGTGGGTGCCCACCCGGCACGACGTCGGCGACAACCCGTTCATCAACTCCAAGGGCGTCGTCCCGCCGGGCGGAACGTACGCCGAGCGGGAACTGACCACCGGCGGGCCGGGCCAGGACGACCACACCTTCGACTTCGGCTTCCGGCCGCAGGAGGGCGCGCTGACGCTGGTCAAGCACGACCAGGACGGCAGGCCGCTGGCCGGGGCGACATTCCAGCTGTGGCGCTGGAACGGCGGGCCCGGCTGGCCGCAGACCGCCGGCGGGCACCAGGACTCGCCGGTCGGCGATCCCTGCACCACCGGGGCGGACGGCATCTGCCGGATCGTCGTCGGGCCGGGGACGTACTACTGGGTGGAGGTGAGCCCGCCCGACGGCTACGCGGCGCCGGCCGTCGCGGTCTTCGGGCCGCTGGTGCTCACCTGCGAGACCCTGGACGACGGGATCACGGTGACGGTCGTCAACCGGCTGCTCCCGTCGGCCGGTTCGGGCGCGGCCCCGTCGTCGCCGGATGCGGTCTCGACCCCGCCGCCGACCCCGCCGCCGAGCCCGACGTCGTCCTCGGTGGCGGCGGTGGCGTCCTTGTCGCCGCCGTCGCCGCCGTCGCCGAGCGCCTGGCCGTCCCGGCCCGAGGAGCGGCCCGGCGGCGCGCTGCCGACCACCGGGGCCGGCAGCGTGCTGCCGCTCGGCGTGACCGGTGCGGCGGCGCTGCTGGGTGCGGGCGGCGTGCTGGTCGTGGTCGCGCGCCGGCGCGGGGCGCGGCACGCGTAGTGGAACCAGGCCGGGCCCGTGGCGAGTTCGACGGCCACGGGCCCGGCCGGGCGGCCCGTACGGCTTCACCCAGGGCAGAACGCCACTCCCTTCCCCTGGTGCCCCGGATCCCTAGGCTGGAGGGGTGAGCACTCATGCGCCGAACGAAGCCCGCGTCATCCCCCTGCGCCCGCACACCTCGTCGCCCGGTTCCGGCGGGGCGACCCGCGCCCCGCAGCGGCCGGCGGGAGCGTCACCGGCGCCCGCGCCCGCGCCGAGGGAACCCCTGTGGCGCGACCTCGTCGGCGACGCGTTGCGCCGCGAACGGCTCGCCCAGGAAAGGACGTTGAAGGACGTGGCGGAGGCGGCCCGGATCTCGATCCCGTACCTGTCGGAGCTGGAGCGCGGGCGCAAGGAGGCCTCCTCCGAGGTCCTCGCGGCCGCCGCCCGGGCCCTCGGGTTCGGCCTCGCCGACCTGCTCTCGCTCGCGCAGGACGAGCTGACCCGGCACACCCGGAGCCAGATGGGCCGGGGCGCGGTGGGCCGAAGCCGGTTGGACCGGAGCCGCACGTCGCCCACGGCGCAGTACGACGGGCTCTGCCTCGCCGCCTGATCGGACCTGCCCCGACCGACGGCCGGTACGACGGTGGCGCGCCCCGCCGTACCGGCCACGCCCGCGCGGAGTCAGCCGAACGCGAGCCGTCGGCTCAGCACCTCGTCGGCGAGCCCGTAGGCGACGGCCTCCTCGGCGGTGAACACCTTGTCCCGGTCCATGTCCGCGCGCAACGTCGCCACGTCGTGGTGCGTGTGCCGGGACAACACCTCCTCCACCTGCGAGCGGGTGCGGACCATCTCCTTCGCCGCGAGGCTGAGGTCGGACACCGTCCCCTGCCGGCCGCCGCTGGCCGGCTGGCCGAGCAGCACCCGCGCGTGCTGGAGCACGAACCGCCGCCCGGGGTCTCCGCCGGCCAGCAGCACCGCCGCCGTCGACGCCGCCTGACCGACGCAGAACGTGGAGATCGGCGCCTGCACGAACGTCATCGTGTCGTAGATCGCCATCAGCGAAGTGAACGATCCACCGGGCGAGTTGAGGTAGATCGAGATCTCGCGTTCCGGGCTCTCCGACTCCAGGTGCAGGAGCTGCGCGATGACCACGTTGGCGACCCCGTCGTCGATCTCGGTGCCGAGGAAGATGATCCGCTCGTTCAGCAGCCGGCTGAAGACGTCGTAGGAGCGCTCGCCCTGCGCGGTCCGCTCGATGACGTAGGGAACCGTGTACGACCCCATGTCACAGCCCCATCCGTCGGCGCGACGCGGCCGGGCGGATGTCGGCGACCGACTCCACCACCCGGTCCACGATCCCGTACTCCCTGGCCTGCTCGGCCGTGAACCAGCGGTCCCGGTCGCCGTCCCGCGCGATCGTCTCCTCGCTCTGACCGGTGTGCTCGGCGGTGATCCGCTCGATGGCCTTCTTGGTGAACTGGAGGTTCTCCGCCTGGATCTCGATGTCCGCGGCGGTGCCGCCGATGCCCGCCGATGGCTGGTGCATCATGATCCGCGCGTTCGGCAGCGCGAACCGCTTGCCGGGCGCCCCCACGGTGACCAGGAACTGGCCCATGCTGGCGGCGAACCCCATCACCAGCGTCGAGACGTCGTTCGGGATGAGCCGCATGGTGTCGTAGATGGCGAGCCCCGCGGTGACCGACCCGCCGGGGCTGTTGACGTACAGGCTGATGTCGGTGCGCGGGTCCTCCGCCGACAGCAGGAGCAGCTGCGCGCACACCCGGTTGGCCGACACGTCGTCGACCTGGGTGCCGAGGAGGACGATCCGCTGGGCGAGCAACTGCGCCGCGAGGTGGTCGTCGAAGCGGCTGGGCGGCGTGCCGCCCTCCTCCGCGCGGGGCGCGAGCGTGGTGAGGGGAGTCATCCGGTCTCCTTGTCGAGATGCCGAGGTGTCGAAGTGTCGAAGTGTCGAGTCGAGGTGTTGAGGCGGGCTTGCCCTCGACTCCACTCTTGACCCCGGGAGACCTCCGGATGCGTTTTCTCTGCCCGCCGCAGATTCGCCACGGGCAGAGGCGACGGCCCGGGCCCGGCTGCGCACGGCCCGGCGGCCGGCCGGGAGAGCCCCCCGACCGGCCGCCGGGCGGGACCGGTCAGAGCGGCAGGCCCTGCCAGCCGCCGAAGGTGGTGGGCGTCGTGCCCGTGCGGTAGTAGACGCGGCCGTCCGAACCGATCGCGAACACGTGGAGGACGCCGCCGCCGTCGACGAGTGCGGCCGGGTAGTCGAGGACGGTGCCGCCGAGGTCCTGCCAGGTGCCGTAGCCGGAGTTCGGGGCGGTCTGGGCGGTGGTGCTCACGCCGCCGCCGCGGTTGCGCTCGAACAGGACGACCCGTCCGCCGACGGTGGCCGCCGCCGGCTCGCCCACTCCCCCGTCTCCGCCGAGGGGGGCCGGGGACTGGCTCCACTCGCCGCCAGGCCGGGTCTGGTAGCTGACCAGCATCGCGCCGGTGCCGGCCTCGCGGTAGGCGAGTTCGATGCGGCCGTCCTGGTCGAGCGCGGCCTTGGGCGGGCTGGCCGGCCGGGCGCCCGGGATCGGGCCCGGGCCGCCGAAGGCACCGTTCGGGGCGCCCTGCCACCAGCCGAGGATTCCGGTGCGGGTGCTGGCGAACACCTCGATCGCCCCGACGCCGTTGCGGATCGCGGTGACCGGGTCCTGGAGGTCGGTGCCGCCCAGGTCCGTCCACGTGCCCGTCCACGCCCCGCCCGGGGTGGTCTGCCAGATGCTGCTGAGGCCGCCCCCGCCGTTCTTGACGAACAGTTCCAGCCGCCCGTCCTGGTTGCCGGCCACCACGGGCACGCCGACCTGGTCCTCGTTGCCGAGTCCGGTGTTGGGGTTGCCGTGGTCGGCCCAGCTGTTCCACCACCAGCCGTTGGGCGCACCCTGGGGCAGGGAGATGATGTGGTGATCGGTCAGGCGGCGGGCGAAGACCTCCAGCCGGCCGTCGGCGTTGGTCCCGACCGCGATGCCCGGCGCCAGTCGCCCGCCCGGGTCGGCCATCCGCACCGGACCGCCCCAACTGCCGTCCGCCTGGCGCCAGTAGGTGTAGAGGGCGCCGGCCCGGACGACGAAGACCTGAGGCCGGCCGTCCTGGTTCAGCCCGGCCCAGGAGGTGCCCCGCGACCAGCGGTAGTACATCCGGGAGAACCAGGCGTCGGAGTAGTTCCCCGAGTGGTCGTGGCTGGCGTACTCGGAGACGAACACGCCCTTGGCGCCGGTCGTCGCCGGGTCGAGGTTCACCGGGGAGTCGCTGATGTTGTAGTCCCGGTAGTTCACCTGGATCAGCGGGCCGCCGTACAGCAGGGCCGCCTGGCCGGCGAACTTCGCGGCGGAGACGTGGTCCGAGTGGTCGCCCGAGTAGCGGCTGTCCGGGAGTTCGTCCTGGGCCCGGAGCACGGTCGGCTGGTACGTCACCATCAGCTGCCGCAGCACCTCGACGACGTCCGCCGCCGTGTAGGTCGACGGCCCGGACAGCGGGCTGCCGACCGGGACGACCGTGGTGTCGGTGCCGCCGGCCAGGACTGCGCCGAGCCCGGCGTCGTGCAGGTTGAGGAAGATCAGGTGCACCGGGCGGCCCTTGAGGACGTACCGTTCGACCTGCTTGCCCGCGACCGTCCACGCCTCGGCCGTCCAGTGCCCGACCTCGTCGGTCGCCGGGTCGGTGTCGCCGACCCCGGTCATCCGGGAGTAGGCGTTGATGGCGCCCATCTGCCGGTTCCAGGTGCGCAGCGGCTCGCCGGCCGTGTCCCAGCAGGACGTGGCGCACGGGTCGCCGGTCGCGTTGCCCGCGGTGACGAACACCGTGACGGACGGGGTGCCGATGGCGAGCGCGTTGGACAGGTCCGGGTTCATGAACAGGATGTCGTCGTCCTCGTGCGCGACGACCTGCATGAACAGCGGCCCGGAGGGGGCGGCCGGGGCCGCCCCCACGGCCGCGGCCGCGCGGGTCGCGGTCCCCTTGGCCAGGACGGGCGCGGCGAGGGCGGTGAGCGCGACGGAGGTGAGGAGTTGCCGTCGTCCGATTGCCATGTGATTCCCCCCAATTCGAGATCGGCATGTGATCACGCCAGGACGAGGCTAGCGCATATCGGGAAGGCAATACCCTGGACCGCATCGCGCAAATTGCCATCGGGGGAAGTCAATTGACGCATCATCAAATTACTTCAACCGCTCCCCGCCCATCGGGCCTCTTTCCGGACGATCCCGTTCCTTTCGGAGATGGAATCGGCCCAGCGAGCGATAAGACGACAAGCCGAGTCCAACCCGTGCGGCCGGGTGGGGCAGGAGGCCGGTCGCGCGAGGTGACGGTGTGTCGGCAAATCCCGCCGGTCGATCCTCCCGAGCACCCGGCGGCGCCCCGCGGCGGTCAGCCGAGCGAGTCCACCAGTTCGGCGATCGCCGTCAGCGGCTGGTGGGCCGCGAGTTCGGCGGCCAGGTCGGCGGCGTTGGCGCGGTAGGCCGGGTCGGCCAGGACCAGGTCGACGGCCTCGCGCAGCTCCGGCTCGCCCGGGCGCCCGGTGCGCAGGTCGATGCCCACACCGCGCCAGGCCACCCGGGCGGCCACCTCGGGCTTGTCCTCGCTGCCGCCCGCGACCACCAGCGGCACCCCGAAGGCCAGCGCGGTGTGGACACCGCCGTAGCCGCCGTTGCTGATCAACACGTCGGCGTGCGGCAGGAGCCGGTCGAACGGCAGGTAGCCGGCGGCCCGCACGTTGTCCGGCAGGCCGCCGAGCGCCTGCGCCAGCAGCTCGGGCCCGTCCGGGCGGACCGTGGCCGCGACCACCAGCAGGTCGGGGCGGTCGGCCAGCGCCCGCACCGCGGGGACCAGCAGCTCGGTCAGGTCGTCATTGGCCAGGGTGCCCTGGGTGACCACCACGACCGGGCGGTCGGAGGCCAACTCCGGCCACCACTGCGGCAGTTCCACCTCGCTCCGGTTCTGCGGCGCCAGCGCGCCGATGTAGCGCAGCGAGGCCGGCGCGTCGCTGCGCGGGTACTCGAACCCCGGGACGGTCAGCTGCAGGTAGTGGTCGGGCCCGGTGACGGCGGCGTTCACCCGTGGCCCCGGCGGCAGTTCGGCCCCGACCCCGGCGAAGACCTCGGCCGCGTACTGCCGCAGCGGCTCACCGCGCAGCGCCGCCTCGGCGTTCAACTCCCGGTTGCGGGCCAGCCCCTCCGGTCCCGCCTGGGGCGCCAGCGCAAGCCCGAAGGGCGCGGTGTCGACACTCTGCAGCATCGGCGGGGACACCCCGATGCCCACCACGGCCGGCCGCTCGCCGCGCGGATGGGCCAGCGCCAGAGCCACCGCGCCGTGGAAGAAGCAGTCACCGAGCACGACCGTGGCCGGGAACTCCGCCAGCAATGCGCGCAGCGCCCGGTACTGCACGGGCACCGGGTCGATGAAGATGTTCCGGGCGTCGAAGGCCAACCGCTGGGGCCCGGGCGGCAGTTCGGCCCGCCCCGGGAAGGAGTCGTTGATCCGGCGGTCGTCGAAATCCGCCTCCGGCGGCAGGGCGACGAAGCGCGCCCCGGTCTCCTCGGCGGCCCCGGCGAACCGCGCCCCGCCGAGGAAGACCACCTCGTGCCCGCGCGCCACCAGGTCGGCGGTGATCGCCAGCATCGGCGCGGTGTGCCCGTGCGCGGGCATGGCGGCAGTGATGATCCTGGACATGTGAAACCCCCCATAGTCGTTCGTCGGCCGGTCCGTACGCACCCCGTGGTCGCCCCCGCGCACCCGGCCCACAGCGCAGGCTAACCCACCACGCCGCGTCCGCCCGGCACCGACACCGGCGGCGGGACGGCGGGGCGGCGGGGCCAGGCGGGACGGGCGGGGGTACCCGTCCCGCCGGCTCGTCAGGCAGTCAGGCAGTCAGGCAGTCAGGCAGTCAGGCAGTCAGGCAGTCAGGTCCTCAGCTGGTCAGCTCCTCAGCTCGTCAGCCACGGTCGTCAGGAGACCACGTCAGCCGGGCAGAGCCGCTGGGTGCCAGGGCGTCCGCGCACGGTGGCGTCCACGCAGCCGCCCGGCAGGCCGTCGTGGACGGTGGTGCCGAAGTTGGCGGTGACGGTCAGCGTGCCGTCGCCGAAGACGGTCCGCTGCACCAGGTGGTCGCCGGTCAGCCAACGGAAGGAGGTCAGCTGCTGGGCGCCGGCCGCCTGGTGCAGCGGCGCGAAGTACTGCTGCAGGGCGGCCAGTTCCCGAAGGTTCTGCCCGTCGTGCGGGTCCTTGTCGCTGAGCACGAAGTTGAGCGGGGTGTTGTCGAGCATCGCCAGCAGCGCACGCGTGGTCTTCTGCTCCGGCAGCTTGCTGAAGGGCAGTTCCCAGCGTTCGACGTTGACCAGCGAACCGTGCAGCGCCGTCTCGTACAGCGGCACCCGGTACCGCGGGTCGTACATCGCCTTCAGGGCGGCGGCCACCCGGGCCTGGTGCTCGGGCTTGAAGTCCGTGGTGCGCACCGGCTTGAAGAAGGTGGCGGCGGCCTGTTCCGGGGCGTAGCCGCCCCAGGCGCCGTCGTCCTTGGGGTCCTGCGGCCCGTTGTCGAAGTGCCCGGACTCCATCGCCCACAGCCGCCCGTCCACCGGGGTGCCCGAGCCGTGGTCGAAGGCCAGCACCTGGTTGGCCCAGGAGCCGGCGGACTCCGAGCCCAGGACCAGCGGGGCGGGCCGGCCCGTGGACGCGTCGTACGAGCCGTCCGTCAGGCGCCGCATCCGGGCGAGCCGGTTGGCGCGGTCCTCGTCCATGGTCATCGCGTGGCCGGGGTCGAAGTCCTGGAAGAGCTCGCCCGCCGCGTCCACGTCGAGGAAGTAGCTGTCGGCCCCGTTGGCGACCAGCGAGCGGGTGCGGTCCGCGAGGTAGTGCTGCTGCGGCTCGGCCTGCTCGAACGCCTGCGAGCTGAGGTAGCAGCCCTTCTTGTGGAAGCCGGGTTGCGGCGTTCCGTCGGCCCTGAGGACGCAGAACCGGGGGTAGACGTCGTCCGGCCAGACGGAGTTGGGGGACGAGTCGTCCGTCTTCTGCTGGCCGTTGGCGAAGGAGTCGTACGGCCCGACCAGGTAGCCGGCGGCCTCGGCGGCCTTGACGTCCTCGCCCGTCATCGGGGAGTCGTCGGAGTCGTAGCCGAGCCAGAGCCGGGAGACGCCCAGTTCCTTGAGCCGGTCGAGGTAGGCGGGCCGGCGGGCGCCGCCCCAGGCGTAGGCGTGGAAGGCGCCGAGCAGCTTCGCGGTCTGCGGGTTCTGCTTGATCTTCTCGCTCAGGCTGCCCAACTGCCCGTGCTCCGAAAGCCAGTTGCGGTAGTCCACGGCCGGGGCCACCGGGGAGCCGTCGGTGAGGGAGAAGGCCACGGTGTACGCGCCGGTGCCGTTCCCGGCGGAGAATCCGTGCTCGGCCGTGGCCCGCAGCCGCCCGTCCTGGGAGGCGAACGTCAGCGACGTGCCGATGTCGGTGGGGACGATGTAGCTGACGCCGGCCCGGCCGGAGCGGAGCGTGTAGCCCCACATCGGCATGGACAGCTGCGAGCTCAGCTCCTGCTCCTCGCCGACCAGCGCCCCGTCGGAGGAGTTCCAGAACGGGTCGTCGACGGGAACGGACAGCCCCTCGCCGCGCGGGAGCTGGACCTCGGCGGCGGCCGGATCGGTGGCGGTCACCGGCCACCGCACCGAGGTGTCGCCGCCGCTCCCGGTGAGGGCGGTCCCGGTGAGGGTGACCAGCAACCGGCCGTGATCGGCGCGGACTTCGGCCCGCAGGCCCTTCTCCGGATACGACCAGGCGGCGCCGCTCGCCGTCCTGACCGGGGCGCTCGCCCTGCCCAGCCCCTGGGCGGCCGGAGCGGACAGCAGGACCACCCGCCCGTCCTCGGTCCGGGCCTCGGCCCGCAGCGTGGCCGCGTCGATGGTGGCGGTGCCGCCGCGCACCGGCACGTCGACGCGCCCGTCATGGACCCGCACCCGCATCGGCGAGGCGGAGCTGCCGGTGGCGCTCGCCACGGTTGCGGACACCAGCGCGGTGGCCATGGCGAGGACGAGAACGGCGCGCGGAACGTGCCGGCGGGCGGGGCCCGCAAGGGATGACGTATGAGTACCGGTGTGCATGACACAGTGATACGGAGGACTCCTAAGAAGTCCTTAAGAAACGACCATTGACCACCGGTCATGCTGACGCGGCACCCGAGCTTGGACCTGCTGGTCCGGCAGTCCGGCGGTCCGGCGGTCCGGCAGGGCGCTCGGTGGGGTGAGGGACGCCGTCAACGCCTCCGCAGATCGAGCGAGACGACGGTCAGCCGACGCAGTTCCTCCGGAGCGTCCGGGTGCCTCCCGTCGGTGATCTCCGAAAGGGTGCCGAACGAACCGGGGTAGACCATGACAGAAAGGCCTTCCTGGACAAGACACGCGAATATTGCGGACTCCTCCAGAAAGTACTGTGCGGACATTTCGACCCGCCTCTCCAGGTCGGCCTCGGCAAGTTGGCCGGAATGCCTGGTGTGGAAGCTCCGCCCGAACGCGTCCACGGACTCCCGGAAGTTCCGGTCGGCCCGGTGGTAGTCGGTGAGGCTTCGATGCTGCTTTGCGTAGGAATCCCACCGCTGCACTTCGGAGCAGCGCAGGAACGTGAATTCGGTCTGCTCGCGTTCGGCCGCGAACAGGGCCCGGGTGTCGGCGATGAAGCGGTCGCCCAGGGCCAGCGCCCGGGAGAGCGCCTCGTCCTCCGGCAGGCCCCGGGTGGACGCCAGGGTGATCCGGTGGATGCTGTCCCCGACCAGCACCGTGCAGCGGGGGAACCGCCTGGCTATCCAGCGGAGCATCGCGGCGATCTTGCCCGGAGCGAAATTGCCGTTCTCCAGACTGACGCCGAGGAAGCACTGCCCCTGATCCGCCAGTCCGGTCCGCCGGGCCGGAGGGGAGACTGAGTCAACACTCGCCTTGTAGGAGGTTTTCGGTTGATTCTCGGAAATTCCTGATATGCCGACAGGGGTCTGTTCGTAAGGAGGCATGCGAAAACCCCTCCGGGCCATCGAACGAGTGAGCGACGATCGGTACGGGGTCGACGTTAGATTTTGTCTGACTGATCGTCAAATTGCTTCAACTCACCTACGAAACAAGGGCGGTGGGGCATGGGCGTGACAGAGGCCCTGACCTTGACAGACAGCCGATGACAACGGGGACGACCGTCGCGGGGAAGCCGGCGGCCCGTCAGCGCGCGGCGTGTCCGAGGCCGTCGAGGATTCGGCAGACTGGCACTCACCCTGCCCGACGAATGATGTCCACGGCCGCCGCCGACAGCGCACCACCCACCGGCAGCCCCTGGGAGCTCCGATCCTTCGGCTCTGCGCGGCACGACACGGGTGATCCAACTTCGGGGTCCCAGCTGGCAGTTCTCGATTTCGGCGAAATGCTCAGACGGTCCTCAAATCCGACCGGAAGGTCTTGCCCCGCCGCGTCGGATGAGTGACGGTATGTACCGGCTTCGTTTACAGAACGCAACCTGAGTCGCCCGGATGGCGGCGTGTCGTGGGGGAGATCAGCGTGGCCGAAGACGCCGACTACATCATTTCGCCGCCGACGGGCCCGGGCGGTGGTGGCCCGGCAGGCGCTGGGGCCCGTCCTGCTGGGCCGCCTTCGGCATCCGGCGCGGCGCCGTCGCCGTCGCCGCAGTCGCAGTCGCAGCCGCAGCCGCAGCCGCCGGTTCCGCAGCACGCGCCGACGGCAGGCCCGGGCAGACCCCGGCTCGCTCGGGTACCGCGCCACTGGCAGCTGATCGTGGCCGCGGTCGTGCCCTGCCTCGTCCTGGCCGGCGTCGGGTGGTGGCTCTGGCCGCAGCAGCCGACGAGCCTGCCGCCGCACGTGGCCGCGGGTACGGTCCAAGCGGACCTCGTGAGCCCTGACAGCGTCAGTCGGCTGGCCGGGACGACGCTGGTCGCCGGCCCGCAGTCGAACCGTCCGCACGCCCCGCTCGCCGTGTCGCCGTCGGAATGCGCCGTCGCGGCGGGACCGACGACCCAGTCGGTCTACGGCCAGGCGTGGACCGCGTTCCTGTCGGCGACCTACCAGGACGCGGGGGCCACGGGCGCCTACACCGTGAACCAGGTCATCGGCGTGTTCCCGGACAGCGAGAAGACCGGCGCGGCCTTCCAGACGCTCACCGACGGTCTCACCAAGTGCCCGTCCTCGACGGTCACCGACCAGGCAGGTCGTACCGCGAAGTGGGCCTACACGGCCCACCCTCCCACCGAGGTCGCCGTGGCGTGGACGGCGGCGCAGGACGGCGCGCAGGACGGCGGCGCGCAGTGGGCCTGCCACCACCAGGCGCGGGTGAAGGGCACGAGTCTGGTCCAGGTCGCCGTCTGCCAGGCGGGCGACGGCCAGCCGACCACCGCGAAGCTCGCCGACGAACTCACCGGAAAGGTGAGCGGATGACCGCGTCCCCGTACGGCCCGGCCGCTCGCCGCCGGCGAACCGTACGGACGACTGTGCGGATGACCGTACGGACGGCCGTACGGCGATTCGTTCTCCTGGCGCTGGCGGCCGTGCTGGTGCCGGTCGTCGGCGCGGGAGCGCCCGCGTTCGCGGCCACCGGCGCTGCGGCCGTCCTGGCCCAGTCGGGCGGCGTCGCCCTCCTGGTCCCGTCCGGGGACGTCGCGGCCGCCTCGGCGCAGCTCATCCGGGAGGTCGAGGACTTCAACCGGCAGGAGGCGGAGATCGCGCAGCAGGAGAAGGCCGTGGTCGCCGAGGCGGAACAGATCACCAAGGATGCCGCCGCCCTGCGCAACGACACCGCGGCGTTCGAGAGCAAGGCCGCCGCCGCGAAGCAGAAGGCCGGCAGCTTCGGGACGCGCGCGGCGGCCCTGGCCTCCAGGATCGATGCCCACAACAACAAGCCGCACACCTTCGAACTGCCCGCGCAGGCCGCCGCGTCCAGCGCGTACGACGCCGAGGCGAGCGAACTGAGGACCGAACAGGCCCAGCTCCAGGCCGAGAAGGGCAGCCTGGAGAACGAGCAGTCCCAGCTCGGGCAGGAGGAGTCCAAGCTCAGTTCCAGGCAGTCCCAGCTCAGCGCCGCCGCCAAGGCCCAGGAGGCGAAGGCCAAGGAGCTCCAGGCCAAGGAGCAGCAGCTCCAGCCCCTGGCCCAGCAGTTGCTCCAGCAGATGGCCCAGGCCACCCAGAGCCTCGCCGACAACCCACCGGACCCGGCGGCGGCGATGGACCAGGGCGGTGACGCGGCCGCCCCTCCGCAGCACCGCGCTCACGCCCCGTCCCAGAGCCAGAACCAGCGCCAGAACCAGGGTCAGAGTCAGAGCCAGTCCCAGAGCCGGAGGCGGGGGGTCGACACCGTCGACACGGCCGACGCCGCCGGCACCGCCGACAGCCCGTACCAGCAGCCGCGAACCTCCGCCCTGAAGGCCTACGCGAAACAGGCCGGCACCACCGTCGACATGCGCCCGGGCACGGCGTACCTGCTGCCCGAGGCCGTCGGGCAGCTTCCCGCCGCCCAGGCGGCGCAGCTCGGCAGCCCGTCCATCGCCTACGACGGGCTGGTCCGCAAGCCCGACGGGAACTACACGGCCCTCCAGGTGCAGATGCCGGGGGCTGCCGCGGCCCCCGCCCTGGAGGTCTTCAGAACCGCCATGGACCGCCGGGGCCGGCTCGTCGCGTACAAGGCCGGCGTGAAACTCGTCATCGACGAGATCAAGACCGTCCAGCCGGCGCCGGAGCCCCCGGAGACCGGCCCCGGGAGCCCGTCGCCCTCTCCTTCCGGCAAGGCCGCCTGCCTGACGCAACCCCGGGGCAGGCCGAGCGGCAGCGGATGGATCCTCAACACCGAGCAGCCCGTGCCCAGTCGCAACCGGACCGCGGGCCCGAGCCCCTCCGGCTCCCGGGCCCCCGCGCCGGCCACCAGGGCTGGCAAGGCGGAGGCCTGCCTGACGAACCCCCTGGTCAAGGGTGACGAGGCCGGCGGCGACATCACGGGCTGGGAGGACGCGAACGCGCAGTCCCCCGGCGGCGGCCTCGCCCGCTGCCACCTGATCGCCAACGTCCTCGGGGGAAGGGGCAGTCACAAGGAGGACTGGATCAACCTCGTCCCGTGCTACCAGCTCGGGATGAACATCAAGGGGATCAGCATGAGGATGTTCGAGGCCAGGGTCCAGAAGGAGGTGAACGCGCTGTCCGCGGACGGGGACGCCGCCGTGTACTACGTGGTGACGCCCCTCTACCGGGACGACGGCAGCACGATCCCGTGGGGCGCGAGCATGAGCGCCACGGTTCAGCTGCCCGACGGCGCGTCATGGCCCGTCTTCAACGAGCAGACCCTCCTGAACGTCCCCGGGGACGGCGGGCCCAGTCTGGGGAACTGAGACCGGGAGACCGGGACAGGGGAACCGAGACCGGTACGGCTGGGAGGCCGGAATGACCCGCACCACCCCGCCGAGGCCGGATGACATCGTGGCGGCCTTCCCACGGCTGGCCCCGCTGGCCCGGACGGCGACCCGGCTGCACCCGCGGCCCGGATCGCCGTCCCCGCGGGAGAGCTCGGTCGGAGGTCCGCTGCTGTGGCCCGCCGCCGAGCCGTGGCCGCACTGCGAGGGCACGCACCGGGTGCCGGCCGTGCTGCCGGCGACCTCCCCGGCGGATGTCCGGCTGTTGCGCGAGATCCGGGCGGCCGCCCGGTCCCGGCCACCGGGCGCCCGCGCCTACACCCCGCAGGAGCGCGCCGTGCTGGCTCGGGCCGGCGCCGGCCGCCCGTGCCCGCCGGGGCCGGTCGCGATGCTGGCCGTGGCCCAGCTGTACGTCCGCGAGGTGCCCGACCTGCGTCCGCCCGAAGGCGCGGACCTGCTCCAGGTGCTGTGGTGCCCCTTCGACCACCCCTTCGACCGCCCCTTCGACCGTCCCTGGGGGAACATGCCGAGGACCGAGCTGTTCTGGCGGTCCGCCACCGCGGTCGGCGAGGTCCTCACCGCGCCTCCGCAGCCGCCCGCGATCCAGTACGAGGACTACCTGCCGCAGCCGTGCCTGGTCTCCCCCGAGCAGGTCACCGAGTACCCGCTGGCGATGGAGCTCGACCCGGACCTGCGCGCGCAGGTCCGGGCGTGGAGCGCGCGGCGGAAGACCGGCGCGGAGCCGGGCAGCGCCTACGACGGGGCGGAGGACGGCTACTACGACCGGGAGTTGTCCGTCGCCCCCGGTTGGAAGGCCGGCGGCTGGGCTCCCTGGAGCTTCACCGATCCCGCTCCGCAGTACTGCCGCGCCTGCGGCTGCCGGATGGACCCGATGCTGACCATCGCCACGAAGGAGCACCGCGCGGACGTCCACAGCTGGATCCCGTACGAGGACCGGGCCGCCGCGAACCGGGCCGCCGTCCACCCCGACCCGGCGGCACCGACCATGATCACCGTCGGCGACGGGTACAACCAGCAGATCTACGCGTGCCCGGCGGCCCCGGACCACCCGCACACCGCACTGCTGCAGTAGCCGGCCGGAGCCGCCGCGCTGCGCCCGGGCCGACGCCCCGTGACCCGAACGGAGTATGCCGCGCCCGGAAACTCGGCAGCGCCCGCCGCAGGCGACGGGCAGCGGGAACGGCCGCGCCGGTGCGTGGACGTCGAGCGGCTGGTGGGGCGGTCCCGGACGCGGATCGGCAGAATCGAGGCGTGGGGGCGGCCCCGGCTGCGCCGCAGGCGGCTACGTGAGAGGACCATGCCATGCCCGACTTCCACCCGAAGCACGATCATCTGATCGTCAAGCCGATCGGGGTTCCGACCCCGCAGGACCCGGAGACGTGGACGGGCGAGGTGGTGGCGGTGGGGCCCGGCCGACAGCTGGGGAGCGGCAAGCCGCACCCGGTGGACGTCAAGGTCGGCGAGAAGATCCTCTTCAACAGGCTCTCCGGTTCGGAGATCCGGGTGGAGGGCGAGGAGTACGTCGAGCTTCCCGAGGACGAGATCCTCGCGCTCTCCGCCGAGTAGTCCCGACAGCCCCGACAGTCCCGAGTCGCTGTACCACCGTGCCCCCGAGACCCCCTTGGAGATTCCCGCCATGACCGAGCAGGCACCGGCCCGGATCGGCGTCACCGGATTGGCCGTGATGGGCCGCAACCTGGCCAGGAACTTCGCCCGCCACGGCTATCGGGTGGCCGTGCACAACCGCACGCTGGCGCGGACCACGGCGCTGCTGGAGGAGTTCGGGCACGAGGGCGAGTTCGTGGCCGCCGAGACGACGGAGAAGTTCGTCGCGGCCCTGGAACGCCCCCGCCTGATCGTGATCATGGTCAAGGCCGGGGCGCCGACCGACGCGGTCATCGACGAGCTGGTGCCGCTGCTCGACGAGGGCGACGTGGTGGTGGACGGCGGGAACGCGCACTTCCTCGACACCAGGAGGCGGGAGGCGGCCCTGCGCCAACGCGGCCTGCACTTCGTGGGCAGCGGCATCTCCGGCGGCGAGCAGGGCGCCCTGGAGGGGCCGAGCATCATGCCCGGCGGCACCCCGGAGGCCTACCGGGTCCTGGGACCGCTGCTGGAGGACATCGCGGCCAAGGTCGACGGCAAGCCCTGCTGCACCCACGTCGGACCGGACGGCGCCGGCCACTTCGTCAAGATGGTCCACAACGGCATCGAGTACGCCGACATGCAGCTCATCGCCGAGGCGTACGACCTGCTGCGGCACGGCGCCGGACTGCAACCCGACGCGATCGCCGAGGTCTTCCGGACCTGGAACGGCGGGCGCCTGGAGTCCTACCTGATCGAGATCACCGCCGAGATCCTCGCCCACACCGATGCGGCGACCGGGAAGCCCTTCGTCGACATCGTGCTGGACCAGGCCGAGCAGAAGGGCACCGGCCGCTGGACGGTGCAGAGCGCGCTGGAGCTCGGCGTGCCCGTCAGCGGGATCGCCGAGGCGGTCTTCGCCCGGGCGCTGTCCGGCAGCGTGCCGCTCCGGCAGGCCGGCCGGGGGCTGCCCGGCCCCACCGAGACCTGGCTCGACAGCGCGGCGGCGGACCGGTTCGCGGAGGATGTCGAGCAGGCGCTGTACGCCTCCAAGATGGTGGCCTACGCCCAGGGCTTCAACCAGATCCAGGCCGGCAGCGCGGAGTACTCCTGGCAGATCGACCCCGGTGAGATGGCCGCGATCTGGCGCGGCGGCTGCATCATCAGGGCCCGGTTCCTGGACCGGATCAGGGCCGCGTACGAGGCCGACCGGGAGCGTCCCACGCTGCTGACCGACGCGCACTTCCGGGAGGCGCTCGGCTCCGCGCAGTCGGCCTGGCGGCGGGTCGTCTCGACGGCGGCCCAACTGGGGGTGCCCGCCCCCGGCTTCGCGACCGCGCTCGCCTACTACGACGGCCTGCGGGCGGAGCGCCTCCCGGCCGCACTCGTGCAGGGACAGCGGGACTTCTTCGGCGCGCACACCTACCAGCGTGTCGACCGGGAGGGGACCTTCCACACCCGTTGGGAGCTGGAGAGGCGCCCGGAGGAACAGCGCTGAGACACCTGAGACACCCGCAACCACCGTGCGGGAGCGACATACGGACAGACCGGCGCCACAGAAGGTGATTCCGCGGTCACCATGGGTAGGAGCGTGGCGCAAACCCCTACCTCCAGGAGACCCGCATGGCCCAGCAGGCCGACCTCATCCTCCACGGCGGCGAGATCGTCACCGTCGCCGAGAGCACCGGAAGCACCGCGAGCAGCGAAAGTGACGCCCGGCGCCCCGAGGCCGAGGCCGTGGCCGTGGCCGTCAAGGACGGCACGATCGTCTTCGTCGGCCCCCGGCAGGAGGCGCTGGACCAGTGGCGCGGCCCGCACACCGTCGTACGGGACCTCGAGGGCCGCGCCCTGCTGCCCGGCTTCGTCGACGCGCACGGGCACCTCGGCGGCATCGGCCTCCAGGCCACCATCGCCAACCTGCTGGCCGCGCCGGACGGCGACGTCACCGGGCTCGACTCGCTGAAGGACAAGCTGCGCGACTGGGCCGGGAGCACGGTGGGCGCGGACTCCGAGTGGATCGTCGGGTTCGGGTACGACGACGCGATGCTCGCCGAGGGCCGCCACCCCACCCGCGACGACCTCGACGAGGTGTCCACGGACCGCCCGGTGCTCGCCATCCACCAGTCCTTCCACCTCGGCGCGGTGAACAGCCTCGGCCTGGAACGGCTCGGCTACTCGGCCGCCACGCCCGACCCCGAGGGCGGGGTGATCCGGCGGCGCGAACTCGCCGTCCCGCCCGCGTACGGCGAGCCCGACGGGGTCCTGGAGGAGAAGGCGTTCACCCCGGCCTCGGACCTGGCGCTCGCGGGGCTGCCGGAACGGGCACAGCTGATGCTGTTCATCACCGGCGCGGCCACGGCGGCGAGCTTCGGCTTCACCACCGTCCAGGAGGGCGGTACCACCCTCGCCAACCTCAAGGCGCTGCGGGACACGGCCGCCGCCGTGCCGTTCGCGGTCGACGTGGTCGCGTACGTGAAGGCCGGCGAGGCGACCTCCTCCGCACTGGACGACCCGATCGGGGTGAGCGACGAGTACGTGGACGGCGTCCGCGCGGCCGGGGTGAAGCTGGTGCTGGACGGCTCGCCGCAGGGCCGCACGGCGTGGCTCACCGCGCCGTACCTGACGCCGCCGGCCGGTCAGCCCGAGGACTACTGCGGGTACCCGGCGGAGCGGGACGACGCGGTGGTGGCCAAGCAGGTCAGCACGGCGGTCGAGCGGGGCTGGCAGGTCCTGGCGCACGTCAACGGCGACGCGGCGATCGACCAGTTCCTCCGGGCGGTCGAGGCGGCCGGGCCGGGCCGGCGCCCGACCGTGGCCATCCACGCGCAGACCGCCCGCGAGGACCAGGTCGAGGCGTTCGCCCGGCTGGGGATCGTGCCGTCCTTCTTCTCCATGCACACCTACTACTGGGGCGACTGGTACCGCGGGACCGTCCTCGGCGAGGAGCGGGCGGCCGCCATCTCCCCCGCCCGCTGGGCGCTCGACCGCGGCCTGCGCTACACCTCGCACCACGACGCGCCGGTGGCGCTGCCCGACTCGATCGCCGTGCTGTCCAGCCAGGTGACCCGGCGCACCCGAACCGACGGGGTCGTCCTCGGACCGGAGCAGCGGGTGTCGGCCCTGGAGGCGGTCCGCGCGATCACCCTCGACGCCGCCCACCAGTACGGCGAGCAGGACCGCAAGGGCAGCATCGAGGTCGGCAAGCTCGCGGACCTGGTGATCCTCAGTGCCAATCCGCTGACGGTCGACCCGGAGGCGATCCGCGACATCGAGGTCGTCGAGACGATCAAGGCGGGAACGACCGTCCACCCGCCGGCACCCGCCGCCCGGGCCTCCGCGACCCCGGCCACCGCGCCCACCCCGCAGTGGGGCTGCTGCTGAGCGTCCGGAGCCGGGCCGGGGAGCTTCCGACACACGCATTCCGACACGAGACGAGGGCGTAGAGCAATGGTGTCAACCACGCAGCAGGGACGGTTCGCAGGCAAGGCGGCCGTCGTGACCGGTGGGAGCCGCGGGATCGGCGCGGCCGTCGCCCGGCGGTTGGCGGGCGAGGGCGCGGCCGTGGCGATCGGCTACCGGGGCAACCAGGAGGCCGCGGACGCACTGGTGGCCGAACTCGCCGCCGCGGGCGGCCGGGCGATCGCCGTCCGGGCCGACGTCGCGGAGCCGGAGCAGATCGCGGCGCTGATCGAGCGGACGGTGGCCGAGTTCGGGCAGTTGGACGTGGTCGCCTCCTGCGCGGGCATCGAGTACTTCGGCGCACTGGAGACCATCACGCCGGCCGACTTCGACCGGGTCTTCGCGGTGAACACGCGCGGGCAGCTGTTCACCGTGCAGCACGCCGCGCCGCATCTGCGCGAGGGCGGCCGGATCGTGCTGACCTCCTCGGTGAGCGCCGGCAAGGCCGTCTTCCACCACACCTTGTACGCGGCCAGCAAGGCCGCCGTGGAGTCGATGGTCCTGAACCTCTCCGCCGAGCTGGGCACGAGGGGTATCACCGTCAACGCCATCGCCCCGGGCGGGACCGACACGGACATGGCCGCCGAGAGCGCGCCGCACTACGTGCACCCCGACCTGGCCGGCACGCAGGACCTGGCGCGGCTGCTCGGCACGCTGACCGCACTGCGGCGGCTGGCCCGGCCCGAGGAGGTGGCGGCGGGCTACGCCTTCCTCGCCTCCGACGACGCCGCCTACATGACCGGCCGCACCCTCCAACTGGACGGCGGGACGTTCTGAGCACCCCGCGCGGACCTTCTCCAGGGAACCGGGGCCAACCGACGCGGGCGGGCCGGCGGGGGGTGGCAGGCGGGGGGTGGCAGGCGGGAAGCTGCCGGTGGATCTGCCGATCGGCGGCGCGGCGCGGACCTAACGTTCGGTGCGGCGCCGGACGCAGCGGGGCGGGCGCCGCAGGAATCCCCCGCTGGCTCGTCAACTCCGCTGTCCCCGGAAGGACTTCAAGCCCACCCATGTCCAGACTCCGCTCCCGGGTCGCCGCCCTGGCCGCCCTCGCCACGATCGGGTTCGGCGCCCTCACCACGGGTACCGCCGACGCCGCCCAGGCCGCCGCCCCCGCCCCGGCCCAGGCCGCCGTGACCGCCGCGCCGTCCGAGCCCACCCACATCCCGATGAACAGCCTGCTGAACCGCGACCAGGCCTGGTACTCGCCGAACGGCCACATCATGCTGGCCATGCAGGGCGACGGCAACGTCGTCCTGTACCGCGACACCACCCCGATCTGGGTCGCCAAGGGCGCCGTCCCCAACGGCAACGTCCTGGTCATGCAGGGCGACGGCAACCTCGTCGTGTACTCCGCCGCCAACACCCCGCTGTGGGCCAGCAACACCGGCGGCAACCCCGGCGCCGAACTGGCCGTCTACAACGAGGGCGCGATCGCCGTCCAGCTGAACGGCAAGATCCTGTGGACCAGCGCCCCGTCGACGCCGACCCTGCCCAAGTGCCCGCCGTGGGGCCCGCCCTACCCGGGCCAGGTCACCTGGCCGTGGTGCCCGACCTGGCCCTTCCCGAGCTGACCCCCACCCCGGACGGTCACGCGACCGGCCCGTGCCCCCGCCGCCCGAACGGCGGCAGGGGCGCGGGCCGGTGCCGTGACGGTCGACCGGCGCACCGGCCGGCGGCCGTCCGCGCCTACGCGTCGGGCCCGTGGATGTCCTGGAGCGCGAGCCACAGCAGCACGTGGTCGGCGACGGAGCGCCAGCCGCTGTCGACGGTCAGCGAGTGCGCACGGTCGGGGAAGTGTTGAGGTCGCTCGTCGCCGTCGAGTCGTCGTACAGCTTGTACACCGAGCGGGTGACACTGTCGGGCACCATGCGGTCCTCCTGGCCGGAGATGAGCAGCAGGGCGCCCGCCGTGCGTTCCCGGTGTCCACCCTCCGGCGCGGGTGTGCCGCGCCGTCCGCACAACGCGTGCAGTCAGGCACCGTGGATGAGGACGACGGGGGTTCGGGTCACGGAACAGTCCCTCCGCGGGGCGTCGGTGGGTACCCGGCACAGGTGTGTGCGGGAGCGGAAGGGACCAGGGTCGTCCATCGGTGCCCACGGCGGAAACAGTCGAATGACGTAACGTCACCGAACAATGTCCCCGACCATGTCGCCGACCGTACGATGCCCTGTCGGCGCCGCCCCGCCGTGTCGGCGCTCCCTGCCCGCCCGTCGGGGATGGTCGGGAATGGTACTGCACGGCCCCGGGGGAATGCCGCACACTGCCGGCACCCTCCTCCACGGAAGCTCCGGCGTGGGTACCATGCGCAACGTCATCCATTACTAGGGAGTGAACGGTTGTGACCAGCCAACCAGCCAGCACGCTCCGTACGCGGCTCGTCGATCAGGCCGCATCGGATCTGGAAGAGAACCGTCGGCGTCAGCAGGAACTGGCCGAGGAGGCCAGGATGCTGAAGCAGGAGGAAGCCCTCCTGGTCGACATCCTCCGCCTCGCCGAACGGTACGAGGGCCTGTCGGAGCCCGCGCCCCTGCCCGAGCAGGCACAGGACGAGCCCGTGCTCACCGGGGCGAAGCGACGCCGGGCGTCCGCTTCGGCCCCCGCCCGCACACCCGCGCCGCGCTCGCCGCGCTCGGCACGGACGGGAAAGACCGCGAAGACCGGGAAGACGGGGAAGAGCGGGGCCACGGCGCGGACGGCGCGGACGGTGCGGACGGGGAAGCCGGCACAGGCCGCCGCGGCCGGGACGTCGCGGCAACCCCTGCTCGGAGAGCTCCTGTTGTCCCTGCTCAGCGGTCACGACGAACCGCGCCTGGCGAAGGAGCTGCGGGAGGAACTGCTGGCGAAGCACCCGGACCGCGCCCCCACCCCGCAGGTCGTGCGCAACACCCTGGAGTCGCTCGTGGCCAAGGGGAACATCCAGCGCCACAAGCAGCAGCGGTCCGTGCTGTACACCCTCGCCGAGTCCGGCCGGCACGCGCTCGCGGCGCAGGAGGACGCTCAACGGCCTTGATCTCAACTGCCGTTGAGTACGGGAGGTCCCCGATCCCGGGCTTCTCCTCACTCGGCGCCCAGGGACGCGTATGTGTGTCCAACGGCCTCGCGTATGACAGTCATGTGTCTCGCCGATGCGGTCACGTGACTGTCATACGTGTGAGAGAGCCGGCCGGACGTCGCTCCATCCGTGCCTCCGGGGCGGGCGCTCTCCGCCGCCCCGTCCTCATCGCGGACCGGCCGTCGCCACCCCCTCGCGCCGGAGCGGACGCTGCCAGCCCGTCGCCCGTGCCGTCTCGGACGCGGCAGGGGCATGCTCCTCCAGCCTGTTCAGGGCGTCCCTGAGGGCGACCCACGTCGTGATGCCCGGCTTGGGGAAGATGCGGTACAGGTGGGCGCTGACGGTACGCGGGGATGCCGCCCGCCGGGGAAAGGGCGTTGGTCGCCTCAGGTCGCGAGGGGCAGGTCCAGGACCCGGCGCGCGGCGCGCTCGCCGGTGGCGAGCGCGGCGTTGGTGGTGCTGTAGGCGAAGTGGTCCCCGGCCAGTTGGACGGGGGAGGCCGGATCCAGGCTCGCGGTGAAGGCGGCGAGGTCCCGGTACCCGCCGGCCGGGCGGGCGAGGACCGCGTTCTCCCAGCGCTGGACGACGGCCATCTCCCGGTGGTCGTCGATGTGGGCGGCCAGACCCGGCATCACCTCGCCCACGGCCGCGCGGGCGTCGGCGATCACCGTGTCGTCGTCGAGGGCCATCCGGGCGGCGTTCCAGTGGTGCCGGAAGACCAGGGTGACCAGGCCCCGGCCGGCGGGGGCCCGGCCGGGGCCGAGGTTGTGCTCGTACAGCGCGACGCACAGGTCCGGGTGCTCCCGGCGCGGCACGGCGACGCCCAGGGCCGTCTCGGCGGGAGGCCGGCGCAGCCCGAAGGTGACGTGGACGTCGCTGGTGTACCGGACCCCGTCGAGGTAGCGGCGCTGGTCGTCGTCGAGGGTGGTGACGATCCGGGCCGCGACCGGGGCGGGCACGGCCACGACGCAGGCGCGGGCCCGCTCCGTCCGGACCTCGCCGTCCCGCTCCCACACCACCACGGCCCCGCCCCCGTTCCCGTCCCGGCGGACCTCGGTCACGTGGGCGCCCAGTTCGACACGGGTGCCCGGGGCGCGCATCACGGGGGTGTCGAGGAGGTGTCCGGGGAGGCTCCCGACGCCGCCGTCGAAGGTGAAGCTCGCGGCCCCGAACGTGCCCCACATGATGCAGAAGGCGCCGACGGCGGCGACCTCCTCGGCGGGTACGAGGAACTGGGTGCTGCACAGGGGCTCGATCAGGTAGTCCAGGAGCTCCCGGTCGAGCCTGCGCAGGGCGTGCTCCCGAGCGCTCTCCCCGTCGATCCCGGCGGCGCCGGACATGTCCTCCCAGCGCAGCCGGCGGCGGGCGGCCGCCAGGTCGCGCAGCAGGTTCAGCGCCTTGAACTTGGCGCGCCACCCGAGCAGTCCGGTCCGCAGGAGTCCCGAGGCCTGGACGAGTGAGAGCCGGTGCACCCGGCCCTCGCGCAGCACGCCCAGCTCGTCCGAACACGGGAGCATGCGCGTGGCGAGCCCCGCGTCCTCCAACAGTCGGATCATGGGCGCGTAATTCCGGGAAAGCCAGCTCGCGCCGCGGTCGACGCGATATCGGACGTCTCCGACCGGCACTTCGCGGGTGGACATCCGGCCTCCGACGTGGTCCTCCTTTTCGAACAGAGTGACGTCGCAACCGGCCTGGCGCAGCCGAAAAGCGGCGGCCGCTCCCGCGATTCCGGATCCGACCACGATCACGCGGTCCTCACGGTCCTTTTCGGCCATGTGGCGCCTCCTCGGACATCCCGGTTCCCCGGGTTTCTTTTCGCGTGGGCAGAAACACTCTGGGACGACGCGGAGTTGTCCGTCAACCCCACCGGACCTCCTGCGGCACGACCACCATGGCGCTCGTGCCAGCACCTTGACGCCCCGTTGACACCCGTGGACACCGGTGTTGAGATCGATGCGAATCGAGGGCGGCGGCGGTGCGCCGCCGTCACCGTCGCCGTGTTCACGGCCTCCCACGCCAGAAACCGCGAGAAACCGCGAGAAGCCACAAGAAGCCGCGAGAAGCGAAGCACGAAATCCGGTGCGCCGCACCGAACGGACTGGCGTGTCGCCAGGGGGCGGTACAACGGCACTGATCCAATCGGCGAGGAAAAGGAGGTACCGCATGCGGAAGGAACCGCCGACGGAACGCGAACTCCCGGCGTACGGGGACGAAGTCCTCGCCTTCGCCCACCCCGCGCAAATGGAACGTCTGAACGCCCTGGCCGATTTGTGCGATCCCGCGACGACCGGCGATCTGGCGCGTTGGGAATTACCGGCCGGGGCCCGTTGTCTGGAAATCGGGGCGGGGGCCGGGACCTTGGCCCTGTGGCTCGCCCGCCGTCACCCCGAGGGCGAGGTGACGGCCACCGACACGGACCTCCGCTTCCTCGCGGGCCCGCGCCACCCGGCCCTGCGGGTGCTGCGACACGACGTGCGCACCGAAGGGTTCCCGCCCGACACCTTCGACCTCATCGTCGCCCGCAGTGTCCTGTGCCACCTGCCCGATCGTGCCTCGTTGCCGGGGCGCATGGCGTCCTGGCTGAAGCCGGGCGGCCGCCTGTACATCGAGGACCCCTCGTTCTTCCCCTCCGCCTCCTCCCCCGATCCGGTCGTGCGGCGCCTCGGGGCCGCCGTCACCACCACCCTGGCCACGACGCTCGGCAGCGACGTGGCGGCCTGGGCCCGGTCGTTCCCCGCCCCGCTGCGGGGGCTGGGGCTCGGCGAGGTGGGGATGCGGGTCCACTGCCCGACGCTGACGGCGACCAACGCGGCGGGGCGGGCCTGGGCGCTCTCGATCGCCGATCTCCTGCCCGCGATGGCACGCTCCGGCGCCCTCGGGGAGGCGGAAGGCGCCGAGGCGCTGGCCCACCTGCGCCGCCCAGGGTTCGTCGACACGGCGCACGCGATGATCGCCATGTGGGGCGTTCGCCCGGCGCGACGCCAGCCGGAACGACAAATGGCGCGACAACCGAAGGCGGGGGCCGCATGACGATCGACGTGCTCAAGGGCTCCGCGATCCGGGACGTCCCGGCCCGCCACGGCGACCACGCCGGGACCGCCGACGCGCAGACCCTGCGGTGGGTGGAGGCCGCCGGCCTCTGCGAGACGTCGGCGGAGCTGCGCAACCTCGCGCGGATCCGTCCCGGGCTGTTGGCGGCGTGGTGCCATCCGCGGGCCGACCGGTCGGACAGCGCCCTGGTGGCGATGTGGATGGCCTGGCTGTTCCTCCTCGACGACCGGATCGACGAGGGCGACCTGGGGCGTGACGCCGATCGCCTGGAGGAACACCTGCACGAGCCGCTCGGCATCGTCTCGTACGGGTCGGTTCCCACCTCGCCCATGGGGCGGGCCCTCGCGGAGATCGTCGAGCGGGCCTCGGACGCCATGCCCGACGCCTGGGTCCTGAGGTTCCGTCGCCACGTGGCCGACTACCTGTCCGGCTGCGTCTGGCAGGCCGCCCACCGGCAGGCCGGCCACGTCCCGTACCCGGACGGGTTTCCCGCCTGGCGCCGGGCCTTCGGAGCGATCATGCCCTCGTTCGACCTCGTCGAGCGAACGGACGGCTGCTTCCTGCCCCCGTCCCTGTACTACTCCCGCCCCTTCCAGGAACTCCTCGTCGCGGCGGCGGACCTGGTGTGCTGGACCAACGACCTGATGACCGTGGACAAGGAGGCCGCCCAGGGCGACCCCCACAACCTGGTGCTCGTCACCGCCCACCACGGCGGCATGGACCGGCACGCCGCCGCCCTCCTCGTGACGGACGCCTTCGAGGACCGCCTGCGCGCCCACGCCCGGGCCCGCCGCGAACTCACCGGCCTCGCCCGCGCGCTCGCCACGCCACCCGCCCTCCGGCGGCAGGCCGACCACTGCGCCGAGGCGCTCCTCGACTGGGCCCGGGGCCACCTGGAATGGGGCCTGAGCACGCCCCGGTACCGCACCGGAACGACAACAACCGCGCCTGCGCCCACGGGAGAGGACCACCATGCCGACACCCCCTGACCCCACCGGCCGCCGCCCGGCCCGGGTGCCGGGCGGCGTCCCGCTCCTCGGGCACGCGATCCGGCTGGCCAGAGCGCCCCTGGCCTTCCTCGACGCCCAACGCCGCTACGGGGACGTGGTCGAGTTCCGCATCGGCCCCCGGCCCGCCTACCTCCTCAACCACCCCGACCTCGTCATGGCCCTGCTGACCGGACCCGGGGGACGCTTCGACCGCGGCGAGATCTTCACCAAGTCCCGTCCCCTGTTCGGAACCGGCATCGCCGTGGCCGACGGCACCCACCACCGGGACCGCCGCCGCGTCGTCCAACCCCTGCTGAGCGCCGCCCGCCTGCCCGGATACCTCGACACCATGGCCGAACTCGCCACCGCCCGGGCCGACTCGTGGCACCACGGCCAACGGATCGACCTCAACGCCGAGATGGCCGAACTGACCCTGAACGTGGTCGCCGCGACCCTCTTCGGCCGTCCGCTCCCCGCCGGCGCCGCCTCCGTCGTCCACCACGCCCTGCCGGTCGTCGTGGCCGGACTGGGCCGCAGGGCCTACGGGCCCGCCGCCGCGTTCCTCGACCGGCTGCCCGGCCCGGAGCGGCGCAGCTACCACACCGCCCTGAACGACCTCCACGGCGTCGTCGACGCCCTCATCGACGCGGACCCGCACAACGCCGCCCTGACGCACCTGTCGGTCGGCGCCGACCGGCGGCAGGTCCACGACGACGTGACCTCCCTGCTGGTCGGCGGCTCCCACACCAGCGGCGCGGCCGCCGCCTGGCTGTTCATCCTCCTCGCCCGCCACCCCGAGCTCCGCCGCCGGGTCCGCGAGGAGGTCCGCCGGGTCGTCGGCGACCGCCCCGTCGAGCCGGCGGACCTCCCCGCGCTCGTGCTCACCCACCGCGTCGTCCAGGAGACCCTCCGGCTCTACCCGCCGATCTGGCTGTTCCCCCGCCGTACGGGCAGTGCGGTGGAACTGGGTGGCCACCGACTCCCGCCCGGGGCCCAGATCTTCTACAGCCCCTACGCCCTGCACCGGGACCCGCGCTGGTACCGCAACCCGGGCGCGTTCGACCCCGACCGCTGGGACCCGCAACGGCACCCCGCTCCCCCGCGCGGCGCCTACCTGCCCTTCGCCGCCGGTGTGCACGGCTGCCCCGGCGGCGACTTCGCCCTGGCGGAGCTCACCCTCCTGACGGCGGCGGTCACGGCCGCCTGGCACGTGGACCCGGTCCCGGGCAGCCGCCCCCGCCCGATGGCGGCGGCCACCCTCGGCCCCGCGCCCCTCACCGCGACCGTGACCGCTCACTCCTGAACCCGCCCCTGAGCGGCTGGTCACCCGGCCGTCGACCTCCCCGCGCGGGCCCTCACGTCACCTCCGCCAGAACAGGTGGTGCGCCACCCCGCTCGGGCTGGGCACCACCTCCAGGTGGAACCGGTCCAGCAGCTCGTCGGGGGACTCCCAGAGCCGTAGCCCGGGGCCGAGTTCCACCGGCGACACCGCCACGTGCAGGGTGTCGACGAGGTCGGCGGCGAGGAACTGCCGGATGGTGCCGACCCCGCCACCGAGCCGGACGTCCTTGCCCTCCGCGGCCTCCCGCGCCCGGGCCAGGACCGTGGCCGGCTCGCCGTCGACGAAGTGGAACGTGGTGTCGGAGAGCGTGAACGACGGACGCTCGTGGTGGGTCATGACGAACACCGGGGTGTGGAACGGGGGTTCGTCACCCCACCAGCCGCGCCACTCGTCGTCCTGCCAGGGCCCGCGCTGGGGCCCGAACTTGTTGCGGCCCATGATCTCGGCACCGATGTTGCGCGCGAAGTCCCGCGTGAAGTAGTCGTCGAGGCCCCGGCTCCCCCCGGGAGCCGTCCGCATGGGCCAGCTCGCCGTGGCCCCGGCCCAGGCGAACAGCTTCTCGGGATGGTCATGGCCGAACGGCCGCTCGAAGCTCTGGTGCTCACCGGCACCGGCACCGACGCCGTCACTGGAGACGTTGAAGTTCATGACTCTGAGCAGTTGGTCCACGTGTTCCCTCGTCAGGTCTCGTCGTCGCGTCACCGTGCGGCGAGGCGCCGCACATCATGACGTCGCAGCGGACGCGGCCGAATCGACATCGGCCCGAAACTTCTTCTCGGGGTCCTGCTCATCACTCGGGGTTGGTGGGGGCGGTGGTGACGGCGACCGCGTTCGCTCCGACGATCACCAGCATGGCGAGCCAGGCCGCCGCGCCGAGGTGCTGGCCGAGCACGACGAGGCCGATCAGCGCGGCGAAGACCGGGTTGACGCTCATGAACACGCCGAAGAACTGCGTGGGCACCCGCCGCAGCGCCAGCAGATCGGCCAGGAAGGGCACGGCCGAGGACAGCACGCCGGCGGCCAGCGCGCAGGCCAGGGCGGCGGCGGTCGGGGGACGGAGCCACAGCACCACGATCCCGACGGGAAGGTAGAGCACCCCCGAGAGCGCGGCGGCGGCGGCCGAGCCCTCCAGCCCGGGCAGGCGGCGGCCGACGACACGGTTGAGCAGGATGTAGCCGGCCCAGCACACCGCCGCGAGCAGGGCCAGGGCGATGCCCGGGTAGTCGGTGGACGGCGAGGGCCGGGCCAGGACGACCACCGCGGCCGCGGCGGCCACCGCGCACAGGGCGTCGAGGCGCCGGCGCGAGCCGATCAGGGCCACCGCGAGCGGACCGAGGAACTCCAGGGTGACGGCCAGCCCGAGCCCGATGCGGTCGATGGCCGTGTAGAGGGACAGGTTCATCACGGCGAACACCACCGCGAGCCCGAGGACCGGACGCCACTGCGCCGCCGTGAACGACCGCGGCCGCGGCCTGCCGACCGCCCACAGCACCCCGGCGGCCACCCACTGACGGACGGCCACCACACCCGCGGGGCCGATCACCGGGAAGGCGAGCGCCGCCATCGAGGCTCCGGCCTGGTTGGACAGGCCGGAGCCCAGCATCAGCGCCACCCCGGCCAGGCGCCCGTCACCCCGGGCGGTAGCGGCGTCGTGAGAGCTCTTCAGCACCATGCCCTCCACAGTGGAGCCGACGTAGTCATACGCAAAATGCATTCACCGGCCCATTGATACGCTGGGCGTATGGATGAGCGACGACAAAGTCCCGCCGATCTGGAACTGAAGCACCTGCGCTGCCTGGTCGCCATCATCGACACCGGCAGCTTCACCGACGCCGGCCCCGAGCTGGGCATCTCCCAGGCCGCCGTCTCCCGCAACCTGCACGCCCTGGAACAGTTCCTCGGGGTGCGGCTGCTGCACCGCACCAGCCGCACGATCGCGCCCACGCCGGCCGGCGTGCGGGTCCTCGCCCGCGCCCGCGTCCTGCTCGCCGGCGCCGACGACCTGGTCGAGGAAGCGACCGCCGGCCACGCCCGGCTCCACCTCGGCCACGCCTGGTCCGCCTTCGGCCGCCACACCACCGACTTCCAGCGCCGCTGGCACGAGCGCCACCCCGAGGTCGAGCTGCGCCTCGTCCGCCACAACTCCCCCACCGGCGGGCTGGCCGAAGGCATGTGCGACCTCGCCGTCGTCCGCGCCCCGCTCGACCTGAAGCCCTGGTCACACGCCCTGATCGGCCACGAACACCGCATCGTCGCGCTCGCCTCCGACGACCCGTGGGCCCGCCGGCGCAGCATCCGCCTCGACGAGATCCCCGCCCGCACCCTCGCCATCGACCGCCGAACCGGCACCACCGCCCTGAACCTGTGGCCCGAGGAGCAGCGGCCCGCCGTCATCTACACCCACGACATCGACGACTGGCTCGCCGCCATCGCCACCAGCCGCTGCATCGGCGTCACCCCCCAGGCCACCGCCGCCCAGTACCGCCGCGACGGCATCGTCTACCGCCCCCTGCGCAACGCCGCCCCCGTCCCCGTCCACCTCATCTGGCGCCGCCAGGACCCCCACCCCGCGACCCACGCCGCAGTCGCCCTCGCCATCGACCTCTACCGCGAGAAACCCGACTCCCCGCCGCCCCCGCGAAAGTGACAGCGGCACCCCAGCAGGGCCGCCTCGCTCTCCCGGGCACACGAGATCCGTGACAGGGCTACGGCAGCGGGCCGAGGTCGCCTTCGATGACGGTCTCCGTGATCAGGGGGCGCTCCCAGAGGGTGAGGAGTTCGTTCGCGAGGGCCATGATCGGGCGCAGGTCGTGATCGCTCGGGGCCTCGATGGCGGCGGCCGACAGGCCGCGCGGGACGGCGCCGGCGTCGAGGAGGCAGCGCCAGTCCTCCGGGGTCAGCTCCAGGAACTCCAGTCCGGTCAGCCGGGCGACCTCCCGGGGGTCGGTGAGCGCCCCGGGGCCGGCGTAGAGGGTGCGGAGCCGGGGCAGCCCGACGAGAGGGTTCAGACTGACCGGTTCGCCGCGCCACCCTCCGAGGGTCAGGACCTCCAGGTCCACGGACGGGGCCGGCCTCGCCCCGGGCACCGGCTCGGGCAGGCGCCGCCACGGCTCGGGCACCGCGCCCTCGACCAGAGTGAGCGCGCCCGGGTGGGCGTTGCCGATGCCCGGGTCGACGGCCGGGCCGTGGTCGAACAGATGGAGCACCGCCTTCCCGCTCGGCGGGATCTCCGCGGCGAAGGCGACATCGCCGATCCCGGCCTCGGTGAGCGCGGCCCGGACGCGGTCGATCGCGTCGTGCGCCTCCTGGTTGTCGGACACCAGCATGGCTCGCCCGGCCTCCGGGAACCGCATCCTCACCGGCACGCTCCACCCCTGCCGTCCGATCAGCCCCGCCACCTCGCCGCCCGGCGCGGCGAGCGCCTGCACGTGGTCAGCCCGCAGGAGCCGCAGCAGGGGCTCCCAGGTCGCGAAGTCGTACAGCGAGGACGACGAGGGCCGCAAGGACGGCAAGGACGACGACGAGGACAACGAGGGCCTCCAGCAGGTCCGGTGATCACGGCAGTGGCGATTATGACGCCCGCCCCCGACAGTTCGGAGTGCTCCGGGAGGCCGATGCACCCGGGCCCTACCCGTGCTGCCCCAGTCCGTCGCGCAGCAGGGCGAAGGCCCGCTCGGCGGCGCGGACGGCCTCCGGGTAGTGGTCGTCGGCGGACGTGCCGTCGGCCAGGCGTTCCTGGTTCATGACCGCCAGTTCCCGCTGCACCACGATCACCTGGGTGGCCACGAGACGGGCGTCGAGCGGGTCGACGTCGGCCTCCAGCAGTGCCTCGGCCAGCTCGTCGCTGCCGCGTGCCGCGTAGCGGATGATCCGTGCCGCCAGGCTCTCGGTCTCGACGATCATGCGGAGGAAGGCCATCACCTCGGGGTCGTCGCACAGGCCGGTGTTCGGGTCGCGACGGGCCAGGGCGTCGAGCATGGCCGCGCGCAGCGCCTCCAGCGGCGGCTGGTCGGCCGGGCGGGCGCGCACCGTCCGGGCCGCTTCGCTCTCGTGGTCGGCGAACCGCTGGAGTACGAGGTCTTCTTTCGTCGGGAAGTACGCGAAGAGGGTCCGCCGGGAGACCTCCGCCGCCTCCGCGATCTCGGTGATCGAGACCTGGTCGAAGCCCCGGTCGAGGAAGAGGCGGATCGCCGTCGCCGCGATCGTCTCCCGGGTGCGTTCCTTCTTGCGTTCCCGCAGGCCCATCTGCTGATTCATGCACTCAGTCTACCTTGTGGTAGACTGAGTGCAGAATTGCACCCAGTTTCTTCTTTCGGGAGGTCATCGTGCGAACCGAGGTCATCGTGGTGGGGGCGGGCCCGACCGGGCTGATGCTGGCGTACGAGCTGACGCTGGCCGGAGTGCCGGCCGTCGTCGTCGAGAAGCAGCGCACCCACAGCACCCAGTCCCGGGCGGGCGGACTCCAGCCGCGCACCGCCGAGGTGCTCGACCTGCGCGGGCTGCTGGAGCCGCTGCTCGCGCGGGAGCCGTCCGACAACACCACCGGCGGGCACTTCGCCACCCTGCCGGTCGAGCTGGACTGCCGGCCCTGGCGCACCCGGTACCCCCACCCGGTCAACGTTCCGCAGATCCGGCTCGAGGCCCACCTCGAACGGCTCCTCGGCGAGCAGGGCGTGCCCGTGCTCCGCGGCCACGAGGTGACGGCGGTCGCGCAGGACGCGGAGGGGATCACGGTCACGTGGCACGCCGACGGCACCCCGGGCGGCGGTGACGCCCCCGACGGCGGTGAGGTCCGGGGCGACGGTGAGATCCGGGGCGACGGTGAGATCCGGGGCGACGGTGAGGTCCGGGGCGGCGACGGTGAGATCCGCGGCCGCTACCTCGTCGCGTGCGACGGCGGGCACAGCACGGTCCGCCGGCTGCTGGGCGTCCCGTTCCCCGGCCGGGAGCGCCGGATGTCCGCCGTGGCGGCCGACATCACCCTCGCCTCCCGGTCCGAGACGGTCCCCACCGAGCGCAAGCACTTCAGCCAGTACACCCGCGTGGCCGGCGGCTTCCACTCGATCCTGCACCCCATCGGCCCGGACCTGTACCGGATACTGTTCGGCAGGCTCTCCGGACAGGGCCCGGACCGCGAGACGCCGGTCTCGGCCGACGAGGTCCGCGAGGCGCTGCACGCCGTGTACGGCCCCGACACCGAACTGGGTGAACTGCGCGCCGCCTCCCGGTTCGGCGACGCCGTCCGCCAGGTCGAGCGCTACCGCGAGGGCCGGGTGTTCTTCGCCGGGGACGCGGCGCACATCCACATGCCGATCGGCGGCCAGGGCGTGAACCTGGGCCTCCAGGACGCGGTCAACCTGGGCTGGAAGCTCGCCGGCACGATCCGCGGCTGGGCGCCCGCCGGCCTGCTCGACAGCTACCACGAGGAGCGGCACCCCGTCGCCGCGCGCGTGCTGCGCCACACCCGGGCCCAGGCCGTGATCATGAATCCCGGCCGGGACGAGGAACTCGGCACGGTCCGCGAGCTCGTGACCGAGCTGCTGGGCCTGCCCGACACCAACCGGTACGTCTCGGGCATGATGTCCGGCCTGGACCTCCGGTACCCCGGCGTCGGCCCCCGGCTGATCGACCTGGACCTGACCACCGAGGACGGCCCGACCCGGGCGAGCCGGCTGATGCGCTCCGGCCGGGGCCTGCTGCTCTCCCTCGACGGCAGGCGGCGGTCGGTCGGCGACCGGTCCGACCGGGTCGAGCACGTCATGGCGAAGACCGACGAGGACGTGGACGGCGCCAGCGCCCTCCTGGTCCGCCCCGACGGCTACCTCGCCTGGACCGACACCGACGGCACCCCGCTCGACACGGCCCTCGCCCGCTGGTTCGGCTGAGGCCCCGGGCGGTTCGTCGGTGCGCCACGATCCACGGCGCGCCGACGGACCGCCCGTCGCGCTGTCGTCACCTGCCGCACGGGGCGTCCGCCGGTTCTGCGGAGCCCTCGCCCCGGGAGGAGCGCGGCTCGCTCTATCTGGAGCATCCGATCCAGATAGGCTACGGTGAAACCATGGCAAGGACCCGGGAGTTCGACACCGAGGCGGCGGTGAGCCGCGCCATGGAGCTGTTCTGGACGCGCGGCTACGAGGCGACCTCGGTGCGCGACCTGACCCAGCACCTGGGGATCGGGCAGGGGTCCCTGTACGCGGCGTTCGGCGACAAGGCCGGCCTGTACCGGGCCGCGCTGGACCACTACCGCGCCACCCTCGCGGCGGATGCCCTACGCAGCCTGGAGGAAGGGGCGGACGCCCGCTCGGCGATCCGCACGATGCTGATGGAGCGGGTCCACATCGCCGCCGAGCACGGCGGCCGGGGCTGCCTGGCGGTCAATGCCGCCTGCGAGCGCCTACCGGGGGACGCGTCGATCCGGCGCACCGTACGGGACATGCAGGATGTCAGCCGGGACGCGCTCGCCGAGGTGCTGCGGGTCGCGGCGGAACGGGGTGAGATCGCGGCGCGGCACGACCCGCAGAGCCTCGCCGCCTTCTTCGTCACCTTCCTCAACGGGCTGCTGGTCTCCTCGAAGATCACACCGGACCCCGAAGCCCTCGCACCCGTCGTGGAGGTCGCGCTGACCGCCCTCGACTGATTTTTTCATGTCCGCAATCTGTATCGCACGATCCAGATAAGGGCCGGGCCCCGCACCCGCGGAATCCGCCGCTCCATCCCTGCTCCATCGAAACGCTCCACCTCTGCTCCATCGAAACGCTCCATCGACACTTCGGAGGACCCGTGCCCATCGCACCCACCCCGAGTACGCCCGCCCTCGGCGGCAGCCGCTGGAACACCTTCCCCGCGGCCGGCACCGCCCTGACCGCCCGTGAGTTCTTCACGGCCACGGAGCCGCTGCTCCAGGGCGTCATCGATGACAACGCCCTCACCGCCGCCGACGGCGAGGTGCTGGAGGCCCAGATCCGCGCGACCCTCGCCCTCGGGAGCCGGGAGACCTCCCTGCCGCTGGCCGTCGGACCGGGCAGCGCCCCGGCCGCTCGCGAACTGGGCGCGCAGGCCGAGGAGATCGGCCATGAGCTCGCCTCCTGGGCCGCCGCGGCCCTGGAGCGCCTGCTCGCCGACCGGATCGCGCTGCCCGCCGGCCCGCTGGTCGTCCGCAGCCACTGCTACGGCCACCTGCTCACCCCTCCCGCGACCGACCTGCTCCTCGGCCGCCGTGGCGGACCCGTCACGATGCAGCTCTACAACGAGTGGCTGCACCAGGTCGTCCTGCTGCGCGATGCCCTGCTGCCCTTCACCAACTGGCAGGACGTCCCGCTGCTGATCACTCCGACCGGGCTGCGGCACATCGAACCGGCCCGGGACGCGTTCCTCACCGAACTCCTGGTCCGCCGGATCCGGCACGCCAGCATCGTGGCCTTCGCCCGCCACGCCGTCACCGGCACCTCCGGCAGCTCCGGCTCGTCCGGCACCCTCGGCGCCCCCAACCCCTCCGGCCCGGCCGGCTACGGCTTCGAGGCGAGCGGCGGCACCGTCCTGCCGGCCGTCCTCGACCAGCCGCCCCTGACCGCCCCCCGGTACCTGCTGACCTGGCGTCCCGACCCGGCCGCCGACGAAACCGTCACGCACGTCGCCGAGTTGCGGGACTACTACGCCGCGCCGCGCACCCTCGTCGAGCACCTGCCGCCCGCCACCGCCGCACCGGGTCCGCTCACCGGCCGCGTCGTCGCCGGGCCGGTCGCCGGCGGGGCCCGCACCGCCGCCATCGAGCTCACCCACGACGGCGCCACCGCCCGCGTCGACCTCGGCCAGGCCCTGCGTGGCCACCGCTTCGCCCACCGGCCGGACGGCGCCACGGGCGACGTGCCCGCCGACGCACCGGTCGCCGACCCGCCCGCCGCCGCGGACGTGTGGACGGCCCTGCGCGCATCGGGGCTGGTGTGGACGCAGGCGGGTGACGCCGTCCTGGACGCCACCGGCCAGGGCGACCTCGTCGTCCTGGCCCTGCTCGGCCGGCTCTACCCGGAGAACGTCACCCTGCACCCCGCCGACCGCCCCGTCACCCACCCCGCCGAGCGGGCAACCGCCTCCGGCAACGGCCCGAGCCGGCTGGTGGTCCGAATAGATCCGCCGCAGGCCGACTGACGCCCGCGCCACGAGAGGAAGCACCGCCCCTCGGTAACCGACGCCCGGCCACCGAGGGGCGGGTACGGGTCAGCCGGCCCGGTAGCGGGTGGCGAGTTCGGGGCTCTGCGCGCCGAACGCCGCCAGCTCGGCCCGGAAGACGGCATCGAGCAGGCTCGCGTCCTCGACACCGGGCGCGCAGACGACCTCGCCGAGTTGCAGGCCGCGCAGGGCCGCGGTGACGACGTCCTCGGCACTCATCCTGGGTACGGCGCTGAGATCGAGGCCCTGGCGCTCGTGGAACTCGGTGGCCACCACCCCCGGACAGACGACCTCGACCTGGACGCCGGTGCCTTCGAGCTCGGCGGACAGGGTCTGGCTCATCGCGACCAGGTGGGCCAGGGCACCGGCGTAGACGGCGCGGCGGGGCAGCTGGGACTGCGGGGCGGGTCCGCTGAAGGCGATCATGCCGGCCACGTTGATGATCGCGCCCCGGCCGCGTTCCTGCATGCCCGCGACGGCGGCACGGGTGAGCAGGGTGGGGGCGAGAACCTTGACGTCGACCAGTTCGCGGGCCAGATCCGCAGGCAGGTCGGCGAGCGGCATGTAGTGGGCGACTCCCGCGTTGTTGACCAGCAGTGTCAGCGGTTCGGCCGCGCAGATCCGCGCCACGGTGTCGATGCCCTCGCCGGTGGAGAGGTCGGCGGCCACGGATCGCACCTCGACCCCGGTGTGGGCGGCGGCGAACTCCTCCAGCCGCTCCCGGCGCCGGCCGACCAGCACCAGGTCGTAGCCGTCGCCGGCCAGCCGCTCGGCGAATGCCCTGCCGATTCCGGAGGTGGCGCCGGTGACGAGTGCGAGGTTGCTCATGGGCGTCGTTCCCTGTCGGTAGTCGGCCGAGGCGGCCGGAGTGCGGGTCTCGCGGCGTCACGAGGGTGCTGTCCGTGGCTGATCGATCGTCAGTGGGTCGGGGGCCCGTACCGGGTGGCTACTGCGGTGATCGCGATGAGGACGGTCGCCGTGACCGCGATCGTGGCCCAGGCGGGGAGCAGCGGTCCTGCGGGGAGGACTGCGGACACCAGGTCGAAGAAGAGCTCGAACCAGCTCGCCCGGTACCCGTGTCCGGCCGGGGCCGGCATCCCGGTGGAGTCGTTCACCGCTCCAGGGTGGTGATCGTGCCCCGGCCACGGGGTGCGGCACGCCGTGGCCGGGGCGAGACCCCACCGGTCAGCCGTGTGACCCCGCGGTCACCACGGTCACCACGGGATGGAGCCCTCCTCCTCGAAGAACCCTCCGGTGGGGCCGTCGGGGGCGATGGTGGCCATCCGGACGATGATCTTGGCGCACTGCTCGGCCGACACGGTGCCGCGGGGGTTGAAATCGGTGGCGGCGGCCCCCGGGTGGACGGCGTTGATCCGCATGTCCGGGAAGGCGTTGGCGTACTGGACGGTGATCATGTTGACCGCGCTCTTGGACGAGCAGTAGGCCACCATCGGGAAGGTCGCCTCAAGGCCGGCGGGGTCACTGCACCGGGTGAGGGAGCCGCCGCTGCTGCTGACGTTCACGATGACGGGCTGGTCGGCGGCCTCCAGCAGCGGCAGGAAGGCGTGGGTGACGCGGACGAGGCCGAAGACGTTGGTGGCGTAGACGGTCTCCATGTCGTCGGCGGTGATCTCGGCAGGCGGGTTCCACCTGCCCGGGACGCCGGCGTTGTTGACCAGGACGTCGAGCCGGCCGGCCTCCTCGCGGATCAGCCGCGCGGCGGCCTGGACGGACTCCTCGCTGGTGACGTCGAGCTGCACCGCGCGGGCGCCGATCCGCTCGGCGGTTTCCCGGCCCCGTTCCAGGTCGCGCGCACCGAGGTAGACGGTGTGTCCGGCCCCGGCCAGCTGGCGGGCGGCCTCCAGGCCGATCCCGCGGGCGGCTCCGGTGATGAGTGTGGTCGTCATGGCGTGCTGTGAAGGCGTCGGGCCCTCGTGATCCGGGGCTCCTCGCGCCTTCACCTCCTTTCCGGGTGGGTGGGACCGCACGGTCGCGCCGTGCGCGTTCCTACGGTGTGCTCAGGGCTGTGAGCCGTTGCCTGCTCTCCTCGTCGGCGGCGGGCATGACCGCGAGGAACTGGTCGCGTTCCTGGGCGACGGTGAGGACCTGCCAGTCCAGCCGGACCTCGCCGACGACCGGGTGCAGGATGCGCTTGCTCCCGAAGCTCCTGCCGGAGACCCGGTACGTGGTCCACCAGTGCTGGAAGTCGGAGTCCCCGGCGCTCAGCTCGGCGACCAGTTCGGCGAGCCTGGGGTCGCTGGGGTAGCGGCCGGCGTCCATCCGCAGGTAGGCGACGCACTCACCCGCCGACAGGTCCCAGTCCGGCACGCGCTCGCGCGTCCGCGGGTCGAGGAACGTCAGCCACAGGTAGTTGCGGTGCTCCTCGGGGACCGCGGCGAAGTCGAGCAGCAGCTCGGCCGCGAGGTCGTTCCAGGCCAGGATGTCCATGAACCGGCCCAGGACCACGGCGGGCGTGGTCCGCAGATCGGCCAGTACGGCCAGCACCGCGGCGGGCACGACCTGGTGCTGTGAACGCCGCTGTCTGCGGGCCGGGGCCAGGTCGGCCAGCTGGCGCAGGTAGTCACGCTGGTCGTCGTCCAGCAGCAGGGCGCGGGCCAGCGCGTCCAGGACACTGCCGGACGGTGCGGGCAGCCGGCCCTGTTCGAGGCGGGTGTAGTAGTCCACGCTGATCCCGGCCCGCCCGGCCACCTCCTCCCGGCGCAGCCCGGCCACCTTGCGCGACCGTTCGTACGCGGGAAGTCCGGCCTGTCGGGGGGAGACCTCCGCGCGCCGGGCACGCAGGAACGTGGCGAACTCCCGGCGCTTGTCGTTGTCCGTACTCACACCGGCCACTGTGCCAGGGCGCCGCGCGAGCTGGGAGGACATGTTTTTCCCTGGAAGAACGTGTCCTCCCGGCCCCGGCCCGCGGCAGCGACCATGGGTGGAACGGCCTGCGGCAGGACGGTTTCAGGCGCGACGGACGCCCCCACGCCTGCCGGGGTGGCCAGCGGGTCCACCAGCGGCCCGGAGTGCGGTCAGGGCATGGGAACGGCTTCCAGGCAGGGGTGGATGGTTCCGTACTCGGCCGGCGCGGCGAGGACTTCCGCGATGGTGCCCCGGATCTGGACGCGGAACAGGCCGGTGGCGTCCTCGTAGACGGGCTCGCGCGCGGGGCCCAGTTGGTCGGTGAGGTGCACGATGACGGTGTGCGCTGCGGCGTGGGCGCCGGGCGCGCCGGGCAGGGCGATGGCGTAGCGGCGGACGGGGTCCATGGTTCTCGGCTTGCGGTGGTGCGGGGTGGCCCGCGAGCGGTCAGGGGTCTGCGTTCTCGGTGTGCGGGGGGCCGGCGGGGCGTTCGGTGGCGGCGGGGGTGAAGAGGCCGGTCGTCTCGGTGATCGCGAGCAGGCGCTCGACCTGGGTGCTGGCCGCGGTGATCGCGAGGGTGCGGTCGGTACGGTGCGCGGTGCTGCGCAGGCCCAGCAGGAGGTTGAGGCCGGAGCTGTCGCAGAAGGGGACGCCGGACAGGTCGACGTCGAGCCCGGTGCCGCTGGCCTGCAACGCGCGTCCGAGGGTCTCGTCCAGGCCGCCGGCGACGTCGAGGTCGATCTCGCCGTGGACCGTCGCACGGACCCGGTCCCCTTCGACGGCGAGCCGGACCAGCAGGCCCTCGGCGACGTGCAGGTCTGTGGGCACGCTCCCATTGACCGGGGGCGGCGCGGGGGGTGGAGGAGTCGGGGTCGGGGCAGCGGAACGCGCCACGGGCGGCTTACCGCGCATGGTCTCTTCTCCTGCCTGTGAGCCGTGGGACGACATCTCCAGCGTCTGCCGAATCCCTTCTCACGTCAACCGATACGTGAACGGAAATTCGTCAATGGCAATGCGTGCAATCGGGTTCGGCCATGCGTGTCATCGGCGCGCCCTCGGCGTGCCCTCGGCGTGCCCTCGGCGTGCCCTCGGGTTCCTACGAGAGACCGAGCACGCCGTGCCGGCCGAGGGGCGGGTGGGCGGGCGGAGCGGTCAGCGCAGCAGGACGGCCAGCAGTTCCGCCAGCGTCGGGCCGCTGTCGGCGGGGTGGCGCAGCTGCTTGCCGTCGAGGACGCGGTAGACGTTGGAGCGTCCGACGCGGTGGTGGCTGAGATAGCCCGCCGCTTCGAGGTCGGCGATGATCCGCTGGACCGCTCGTTCGGTCAGCAGGCAGCTGGTCGCTATGTCGCGCACCCTGATGCCCGGGTCCCGGGCGATCTGCACCAGGACGCGCGCGTGATTGGTCAGGAACGTCCACTGGCGCCCGATTGCCGGCTGTTCTTCCACGCCCTCAGGATAGGACGGTCGCGTTGGCTGAGACATGAGAGGAATTCGCGTGCTCCTTCCCGCTTTTCGTGGTCGCGGCGTCGCACCGTCGTCAGCCCTCGATCGCGTTGGCGATGCGGTGGAGCACGCCGCCACTGGACGGGCGGCGCGGCGCGGTCTCGCGCATGGCCTGCATCCGCTCGCCGATCTCCTGGAGTTCCTTGCGGCCGAATGCGGCCCGGACCATCGGGAACCAGGAGCCTTCCTCCTGCTCGATGTGCCGGTCGACCGCGTCGATCAGGACGGCGGTCTTGGCGTCGTAGCCCTCGTCGCCGGGGCTCATCCGGCTCAGCTCCTCACAGAGCAGGTCGGCGACGTGGTGTTCCTGCCGGGCGCGGTCCATGTCCTCGGCGAGGCCGGGAACCTCCTGACGGATCCTGGGGTAGACCAGTTCGTCCTCCAGGTAGGTGTGGACGGTGAGCGCCTCCACGATCCGCTCGACCGTCTCGTGCCGCGCGTCGCCCCCACCGTCTCCGTCCCCGTCCCCGGCGGCGAGTTCCCGGTACTGGCGGAACAGGCGGCGGACTTCCTTGTGGTCCTCCCTCAACAGGACGATGGCATCGTTCGACATTGCTCGTCTCCTCACTCAGAGGCTTCCCCTCCCGACCCAGGCGTGTCCCCCGAGGCTCCTTCGTCAAACACCGCACTGAAACACCGCACTGAAACACCGCGCGCCTCTGCCCAGCACCGCTGACCTCCTGCTGCGGCACCGACGGCCGCTCGCGCGCGGTTTGCCGGGCCACCCACCGGGCAGCCGCCCCGCCGACACGAGCCGGGGGCCGCCGGCCCGGCCGCCCCGCGCCGTTCCCAGGACGGAGATCGCGACATGCCCATCAACCCCGAAACCCCCCAGCCCGAGCCGCCCGCCGACCCCGGACCCGGACCCGACGCCAAGAACGCCACGGACGCCACCGACGCCAAGGACGCCGCACTCGACGCCTTCCGCGCCCCCGACCCGGACGGCCCGCTCACCACCGACCAGGGTGTGCGCGTCGACGACACCGACAACTCGCTCCTCGTCGGCGACCGCGGCCCCACCCTGCTGGAGGACTTCCACCTCCGCGAGAAGCTCACCCACTTCGACCACGAGCGCATCCCCGAACGCGTGGTGCACGCCCGCGGCGCCGGCGCCTACGGCTTCTTCGAACCGTACGAGTCGCTCGCCGGGTTCACCTGCGCCGACTTCCTCCAGGAGGCCGGGCGCCGCACCCCGGTGTTCGTGCGCTTCTCGACCGTGCAGGGCCCGCGCGGCTCCGCCGACACCGTACGGGACGTCCGCGGCTTCGCCACCAAGTTCTACACCCGGCACGGGAATTACGACCTGGTGGGCAACAACATGCCGGTGTTCTTCATCCAGGACGCCGTCAAGTTCCCGGACTTCGTCCACGCGGTGAAGCCCGAACCGCAGAACGAGATCCCCACCGGCGCCTCCGCGCACGACACCTTCTGGGACTTCTGCTCGCTCCAGCCCGAGTCCACCCACATGCTGATGTGGGTGATGTCCGACCGGGCCATCCCGCGCAGCTACCGGATGATGCAGGGCTTCGGTGTGCACACCTTCCGCCTGGTGAACCGGGACGGGCGCGGCACGTTCGTCAAGTTCCACTGGCGGCCGCGGCTCGGCGTCTGCTCCCAGGTGTGGGACGAGGCCCAGATCACCGCCGGGCGGGATCCGGACTTCCACCGCCGGGACCTGTGGGAGGCGATCGCGGCGGGGGACTTCCCCGAATGGGAGCTCGGTGTCCAACTGGTCACGGCGAAGGACGAGTTCGCCTTCCCCTTCGACCTGCTGGATCCCACGAAGCTGATCCCGGAGGAACTGGTGCCGGTGCGCCCGGTGGGGCGGATGGTCCTCGACCGCAACCCGCAGAACTTCTTCGCCGAGACCGAGCAGGTGGCCTTCCACACCGCCAACGTCGTGCCCGGGATCGACTTCACCAACGACCCGCTGCTCCAGGGCCGCAACTTCTCCTACCTGGACACCCAGCTGATCCGCCTGGGCGGCCCCAACTTCGGCCAACTGCCCGTCAACCGCCCGCTGGCCGACGTGCGGACCAACCACCGCGACGGCTACGGCCAGCAGGTCGTCCACCCGGGGACGAGTTACGCACCGAACTCGGTGGGCGGCGGCTGCCCGTTCACCATGGGCGGCGGCCACCTTCCGGAAGGGGTGTTCCAGCACTACCAGGAACGGGTCAACGGCAGGGCGATCCGGCGGCGCAGCCCCAGCTTCGCCGACCACTACAGCCAGGCCGCGCTGTTCTGGCGCAGCATGGCGGGCTGGGAGCAGCGGCACATCACCGCCGCGTTCGCGTTCGAGCTCGGCAAGGTGGGCGACGAGGAGGTACGGCGCCGGATGGTCGGCAACCTGGTGCGCGTGGACCCCGACCTGGCGGCGGAGGTCGCCCGGCGCATCGGCGTGCCCGAGCCGCAGCCGGCGCCCGAGGACCGGGCGGCGGCGAAGGGCGGCGAGGCGGCGGGCTCCCGGGTCTCCCCGGCGCTCAGCCTGGAGAATCTGCGCGGCAGCGGCATCCGTACCCGCAAGGTCGCCGTGCTGACCGCGCCCGGGGTCGACGGAGGCCAGGTACGGGCCGCGCACGAGCGGCTGGGTGCGCAGGGCGCCGTCGTGGAGACGCTGGCCGCGCACGGCGGTCACGTGGCCGCCCGTGGCGGTGCCCCTCTGCCGGTGGACCGCCCGCTGCCCACCACCGCCTCGGTGCTGTACGACGCGGTGGTGGTTCCGGACGGCGCCGGGCCCGCGCTGGCCGCCGATCCGGACGCCGTCCGCTTCCTCGCCGAGGCGCTGCGCCACGGCAAGCCGGCGGCGCTGCTCGGCTCCGGCGTCGAACTGGCCCGGGCGGGCGGTTACGACGCGCCCGGGGGCCTGGCCGGCGTCACGCTCCACGACCCGCGGGAGCCGGCGGATCCGGCCCTGTGGGACGGCTTCGCCCGGCTGGTCGAGCAGCACCGCTTCCCGGAGCGCTGACGCCGCAGCGGCGCCACGGACGTGCGGCGGCCCAGGCCGTTCGGGCCGGGGCCGCCGCCAGGGGGTGACAGGGGGGCGTGGACGGGGGCGGGGCTCAGCCGGGGGTGATCCGGCCGCGCCAGGCTCCCCCCTCCCGGCCCTGGTCCTCGATGAAGTCCTTGAAGCGCCGGAGGTCCCCCTTGACCCTGCGGTCGACCATGCCCAGCATGTCGCCGGTCTTCTCGGCCATCCCTTCCGGCTGGAAGTCGATGGCCAGGTTGACCCGGGTGTGCCGGTCGTCCAGTTCCTGGAAGGTGACGACGCCCTTCTGCTTCACGTCGCCGTCCGTCGTGCGCCAGGCGATCCGCTCGTCGGGCAGCTGGTCGATGATCTCGGTGTCGAACTCGCGGGTGACACCGCCGATGCTGGTCCGCCAGTGGTTGTGGCGCTCGTCCAGCTGGGTCACCGCGTCGACGCCCTCCATGAAGCGCGGGAACTCCTCGAACTGGGTCCACTGGTTGTACGCGGCGTGCAGCGGCACGTCGACGTCGACCGTCTTCTTCACCATGCTCATCTGGGGCCTCCTCGCGTGTGCGGTGGCCGAGCCCTTCCCGGCCGCCCGCGCGCCTGCCCGCTGCGCCGCGCCCTAACCCACCCGCGTGCCGCAGCACCGGCCGCCCCGGCCTGGCGCCGGCGCTACGGCGTGCGGCGGGCCCGGACCACGGCGCGCCCGGCGAGCGCGCCGCCGTAGACGGTGTAGCCGACGCCGATCAGCCAGGACTGGACGATCAGCACCGTCCCGACCGTCCCGTAGGAGACCGCGTTGGACACCAGCAGCGGCGCGAAGACCAGCCGCGAGAAGAGCCGCAGGCCCGCCAGCGCCACCATGGTCGCGACGGCTCCGGGCAGCAGCTGCCTCGGCGGGACGCGTCCGGCGAGCAGCAGGTGCTGGAGCCACCAGAACAGCAGGAGGCCGCCGACGGTCGTGACGGCGATGCGGAAGGAGGGCTGGACGGCCGAGTGGCGCCAGGGCGCGCCGCTGGAGGCGGCCAGCACGATGTACCCGGTCAGCCCGGCCAGGCCGAGGGTCTGGCGCCAGACCGCGTGCCACGGGCCGCGGTCGAGCTCCCACACCCGCTCGTAGACGCCCTGGACGGACGCCATCAACGAGACCCCGAAGACCGCCAGCGCGGCCAGGCCGAAGCCCGTGGTCGTGCTGAGCACCTGGCCCCGGGAGGCGAAGAGCCGGTGGACGGCGTCGGCGCCCGGCCCGCTCAGGCCGAGGCCGTCGGTGATCCACTCGGAGATCCCGCTGCCGCGCGCGGGGAAGGCCGCCGCAATGACGATCAGCAGCGGCACGAGGGTCACGAAGAAGAGCGCCGCGAAGGCCATCGAGCGCTGGAGCAGTTCGATGGTGCGGCCGTGTTCCCACACGCCGACGACGGCCGCCCGCAGGACCTGCCACCAGCTGCGGGCGATCGCCGTCAACCGGCCGCGGCGGCGCACGCCGCTCAACCCAGGACGCCGCACAGCGACGGCGGCGACGGCGACGGCGACGGGGACGACGACGGCGGCGACGGGGACGACGACGGTCGGTTCACGGCCACTGGATCCTCGCTGTGTTCGACGCCCACGGACGGACCTGCCCCGTCAGGATGCCACCGCGCGGGGCGCGTCCGGCGCTCCGGCGTCGCGACCGGCGTCCGGCGCCGCCGGGTGGCCGCGCACGGACACCGCTCCTCCCGGACGCAGAACACCCGCCCGGCAGGCGCCGGGCGGGCCGTCAGCTCGCGGGCAGCCGTAGGTCACACCACACCGTCTTGCCCGGCCCCGACGGGTGCCAGCCCCAGCGCAGGGTGAGCCGGCTCAGCAGGAACAGGCCGAGGCCTCCCGGTTCGTCCGGGGGGTGCGGGGGCCGGGGCAGCGGCGGGCGCGGGCTGGCGTCGCTGACCTCGATCCGCAGCCGGCCGGTGGCGCGGATCAGGAGCAGCGTCCCGGGCTCGCCGCCGTGGCGCAGGGCGTTGCCGACGAGTTCGGAGACCAGCAGGACGGCGTCGGCGACCAGCAGCGGGTCGGCGACGTCGGCCAGGAACTCGGCGGTGAAGGCCCGGGCGTCGGCGGCCGCCCTGAGGTCGGCCTGGAGCGGCAGCCGCTGCGCCCACGGCCTCGTGGGGAACGGGCGTCCGAGGGAAGGCCGTGGTCCGGTCATGCGGTCGCGTCCTTCCCGGCCCGGTGAGGGGCCCGTGGTCGTCGGAGGATCGGCTCCGGGGGGCGTCGCGGCGCCTCAGTGGCCGAACAGGTGGCGGGTCCGGCCGCCGCGTGGGGGCTCGGCCGGTAGGCCGACGTCCCGGCCGCCCTGCTGGGCGGGGCGTTCCTCCGGCGGCGCGGGCTGCTCGCCCTCGTCGGGCGGGAGGGATCGTTCGGGCGGGTCCGGCCGCACCACCGGTTGGGACCGCTGGTGGGCCGCCCGGTGTGCGGACAGCCGGACGGGGCGTCGGGTCCGCCGGGCCCGCCGGGCCGTCAGGACCATCAGGGCCAGGCCCAGGCAGAAGAGCAGGGCGAGGGCCAGCCCGGCGAGGAAGATGCCCAGGCTGTCGAGCGCCGGCAGGCGGATGCCCAGCACCGTCGCCTGGTAGTCGGGCCCGCCGGAGAGGTTGTCCGCGATCAGCAGTCCGGCGAAGGCACCGGCCGCCGCCATCAGCAGGAGTCCTAGCAGCAACATGGGGAGTCCTCTCCGTCATTCGGTTCCGGTCGCCCCCGCAGGGCCGCGCCTACCCGGGCGGGCCCGGGCCTAACGCCGCGCTTCGCAGGCCCGCTCAGGACGAGGGGACCGGGGTTCACGCGGCAGAGGGCTACCGGCTCTGGACGGCGATCAGGCAGGTGTCGTCGTCGGTGTCGGCGGGGCTGAGCTCCAGCAGCCGGTCGAGGTAGCGCTCCAGGTCGGGGCCGGGGGCTCCGGCGACGCGGATCAGCTGGTCGACGGACTCCTCGACCGGGCGGTCCCGGCGTTCGACCAGGCCGTCGGTGTAGAGGACCAGGACGTCGCCCGGCGGCAGGTGAGCGGTGTGCTCCTCGTACCGGGCGTCGTCCAGGGCGCCGAGGAGCACGCCGTGCGGCAGCGGCAGCACGTGGGCGCCGTCCGCTCCGACCAGGATCGGGGGCAGGTGCCCGGCCCGCGCCCAGCGCAGTTCGCCGCCGGCCGGGTCGACGAGCACGCAGACGGCCGTCGCGGTGATCTGGCCGGGTTCGCGCAGGGCGACGATGTTGGCCCACTCCAGCATCCGGGCCGGGCCGGCCCCGGTGACGGCGAGAGCACGCAGCGCGTGCCGCAGGGCGACCATGCCGGTGGCCGCGCCGACGCCGTGCCCGGCGACGTCCCCGACGGTGAGCAGCACCCGCTTGTCGGGCAGCAGCAGCACGTCGTACCAGTCGCCGCCGACCCGGTCGTGCTGGGCGGCGGGGCGGTAGCGGACGGCGGCCCGCAGGCCGGCCGGGCCGAGCGGGGGCGGAGCGGCGGGCAGGATGGCCTGCTGGAGCCGCAGTGCCAGTCGCTCGCTGTCGGCGGTCTCCTGCTCGCTGTCGGCGAGGCGTGCCCGGGTGGCACCGAGTGCGACCTCCGTGCGGTGCTGGGCGGACACGTCGTGGAAGGCGCCGCGCACACCGGTGAGCCGCCCGTGGTCGTCGAGGACGGGCTCGGCGATCACCCGGGTGTACCCGTGGGTGCCGTCCTGGTGGACCAGGCGGACGACGGCGGAGGCCGTCCGGTGCCGGCGCTGGACGGTGTCCAGCAGGCGCCGGATCGCGGGCTCGTCGTCGGGGTGGGCGTGCCGGGCGAGCTGGGCCAGCGGCACCGGGTCGGTGTCGGGCGGCAGCCCGTAGATCTCGTGCAGGCCGTCGCTCCAGCGGATCCGGCCCTCGGCTGGGTGCTCCTCGAACCCGGCCACCCGGGCCAGCCGCTGGGCCTGGCGCAGCAGGGCACTCTGCTCGGCCTCACCGGCCCGCGCGGTCTCCGTCTGCCAGCCGACCAGCACGCGGCCGCCGACGGGGGCCGCCGCGAGCAGGACGGTGGTGGGAAGCGCGAGTCCGCCCTGCTGGAAGACCAGCCGGACCCGCTCGCCGGGCAACGGGACCCCGGTCTCGTGCACCCGGATCAGCCGTTCGAAGAGGCCGGTGGCGCACGCGGCCGGGTAGACCTCCAGGAGCGAGGTGCCCTCCAGCGTGTCCCGGGGGCGGCCCAGCGGATCGCGGAAGTGCGCGTTGGTCCGCAGGAGCGTGAAGTCGGCGATCTCTCCTCGGCGGACGACCGGCTCCAGCAGCAGGGCCGGGATGGGCAGGCCCTCCAGGAGCGCGGTGTCGTCGCCAGGCGGGACGGGGACGGGAGCGGGAGCGGGAGCGGGAGCGGGAGCGGGAGTGCGGACGTCGGCCAGGAGGGTCACGCAGAGGTCGGCGAGGGCGTGGAGCCGGCGGCGTTGGGGCGCGCCGAGCACGGGGGCGGGGCCGGGTGCGGGCCACAGGACCTCCAGCGCGCCCCGGCGGCGGCCCGCGTCGATCAGCGGGAGGACGGCCCGGGCCGAGCCGGCTCCCACCGACGGGCCTGCGGCCTCCGGATCGCCGGGCCACAGCTCCACGCCGCCGACCACGACGTACTGGGCCGGGGTGGGGACGCCGGGTGGCACCCGGCTCCAGGCGTCGGCCTCGGCGGCGGGCAGCCCGGCGTGCGCGGCGAGGGCGAGCACACCGCCCGGCAGCCGCAGCCACAGCGCGACGGCGTGCGCGCCGAGCGCGTCCGCCGTCTGCTCCAGGACGGCTTCGGCGGCGCCTTGCAGATCGGGGACGGCGGCCAGAGCGGGCGTCACGGGGTCGGGCGACGCAGGGTCGGCTGTGCCCGCGAGCGGTCCGGGTGCCTGGCCGGGTGCCTGGCCGGGTGCCTGCCCGGACACCCCGGCGATGTCGGCGGCCAGGGCCGCCACGGGCACGGCGGCCTCCCGGGCGAGCCCGGCGAGGCAGGCGGCGGCTTCGGCGGGAAGCAGGCCGAGGCGTTCGGCCAGGATCCCGGTGGCCAGGTCGACGACGGCGCGGGCGCGGGCGTCGGCTTGCACCCGGGCGGCGGCGCTCTGGAGCCGGCGCACGGTCTCGGCGAGGGCCCGGGCCGTGGTGTCCGAGGGCTCGTGCCCGGCGGTCATGGCGTGTCCAGCCAGTACTGCATCCGGCCGAGCAGGTGGCGGGTGTCGACGGGTTCGGTGACGTGGTCGTCGGCGCCGCCGGCGAGGCTCTTGTCCTGGTCCCCCGGCATGGCCTTGGCGGTGACGGCGATGACCGGCAGGCGGGCGAAGCGCTCCTCGGCGCGGCCGGCGGCGATCGCGGCGTAGCCGTCGAGGCCGGGCATCATCACGTCCATCAGCACGAGGTCGGTCTCGGGGTGGGTGCGCAGCAGGTCGAGTCCGGCGCGGCCGTCGGGGGCGTGCAGCACGGTCACTCCCTGCCCGGTCACTCCCTGCCCGGTGACGCCCTTGACGGTGATCTGGCCGCCCAGGTTGCCGGCGGTGCCGACCTCGCGGGCGCCCCTGGGCACCTCACCGGCGAACGCGGACAGCTGGTCGACCATGCTGTTGAAGACCGTCGCGATCTCCCCGAGCATGCCGGGCTGCTCGGGCGCGAGCCGGGTGGCGAAGTCCCCGTCGCGCACGGTGGTCAGCCCGGCGAGCAGGTGCCGCGGGGCCTGCTCGGCCGGGTCGGCGTCGGGGGCCGGCCGCTCGTCCATCCGTTCCACCGCCCGGGTCCGCCGCACGGCCGGGGTGCCCGACCGGACGCCCCGACCCCGGGGCGGCGGGCCGCCGCCCTGTTTCCACTGTGCCACCGGAGGGCGACAGGCAGGACAGGTGTCGGTCCGGCGGGGAGGGGCCCAGGGCCCGGGGCCCGCGCCCGCGCGGCCCGGGGCGGCAGGCCGCGCGTTCACTCCGGTGGCACGTCCCGCAGCGCGAAGACCTCGACGGCCCCGGTCAGTTCGAGCATCCGCAGGACCAGCGGGCGGGGGCGGGCCAGTTCGATCCGGCTGCCCTCGGCGGCCGCGCGGGCGTGGGCCCGGAGCATCGAGTTGAGCCCCGTGGAGTCGCAGAACTCCAGGTCGGCGCAGTCGAGCACGATGACGGTGAGGGGCGCGGCCAGGGCCGCGTCGAGGGCCGTGTGCAGGGCGCCGACCGAGTCGAGGTCGAGTTCGCCGTACAGCGCGAGGACGGTGCCGCCGGCCCACGGCCGGGCCCGTGCGGTGAACCCGCCCGGCCCCGGGGCACGGCCGGTCGGTGGTCGGCGGGTCATGGTGTCGGCTCCTTCCGTCACCGGCCGGCCGGTCGGTTCACGCCGTGCGCTACGCATCCGCTCGGGCGGGTGCGAGGCGCAGCCCGTGGCCGGGGGCGCCGTCCGCGCCGGGGGTGACGGTGCCGCCCGCCGGATCGCGGGTGCCGTCGAAGAGCGGCCGCTCGATCCGGACGTGGTCGGAAACCTTCGGGGACACGGTGTTCCTCCTTCGTCACGCTTCATCACGCTTCGTCCAGGACGCCCCCCCGCAGCGCGGCTATCCGCTGCGGGGGGCCGGAAACGCCCGGGAGGGAAAGAAATCAGCGTGGCGCCTCGGGTTCGGCGGCTCCCTGGTCGGTCATTCCGCCGTCGTCCGCTCTCCCGTCCTCCGCTCCCCCGTCCTCCGCTCCCCTGGGTTCGGCCGGACCTGCGGGTTCGTCCGCCCAGCCGGGGGCGTCGCGGTCCTCCAGCTGCTCGCGCAGGCTGGTGAGGGTGGCGGTGAGCAGGCGGGAGACGTGCATCTGGGAGACGCCGATGCGCTCGGCGATCTGGGACTGGGTCCAGCCGTCCCAGAAGCGCAGCTTGAGCACCGTCTGATCGCGGCACGACAGCCGGGCGAGCAGGGGGCGCACGGCGGTGCGGAAATCCGCGAGTTCGATGCCGGGGTCACAGGCCCCCATGCGGTCCAGCATGGCGCTGCCGCTCTCGTCGAGGTCCTGCTCGCGCGCAGCGTCCAGCGAGTCGGGCCGGTAGACGCGGCCTGCGACTAAGCCCTCGGCGGCCTGCTCGACGGTGATGTGGAGGTCCTCGGCGATCTCGTCGGGGTGCGGGAGGCGGCCGAGTTCCTGCTCCAGCCGGTCGGATCCGCGGGCGACGGTCAGGTACAGCTCCTGCATGCCGCGCGGGACCCGGACCGGCCAGGAGGTGTCACGGAAGAAGCGCTTGATCTCACCGGCGATGGTGGGGATGGCGTAGGTGACGAACTCGACGCCGCGGTGCGGGTCGTAGCCGTCGACCGCCTTGATCAGGCCGATCGTGCCGACCTGGAGGATATCGTCCATGTCCTCGGCGCGGTGGCGGAAGCGGGCGGCGATGAAGCGCACCAGCGGCATGTTGAGTTCGATGATCGTGCCGCGCACGTAGCTGTACGCATGCGTTTCGCGGGCGAGTGCGGCCAGGCGCTCGAACAGCGCGTCGCTGAGTTCGCGTGCCTCGTACTTGCCCATCGCGCGCAGTTGCGCGTCCGTCGGGCGGGGTGGCACGTCGGGCGGAAGGCCGGACGGCGGGGCGGCCGTCCGGTCGGTGGGGCGACCGGTTTCCAGCGTGGTGGACACGGTGGCTCTCTCCTGGGGCATCGGGGCGAACGCCCGGCGCCGCGAGCGGCTCGCGCCGAACGCGACGGGGCTGCTTTTCCGGAGGACCTGGGCCCGGTGTCGTCGGGCGACGGTCCCGGTGGCACCCGGTGAGGGTGCGGACGCGACTGGCTGCGATCCACGGCCGCGTCATGCGTTCTCTACCCGACACACGACTTCCGATTCATGTTTTGGGCGGTTTATTACCTTGCCTACGGGTACACGCGCTCGGGCAACGCCCTGCCGTCACGAAAAGGAGCGCCGCCATGCCCCGAGGATCCAGCCCCAAACGGGAGCGCCAGTACGAGCACATCAAGGAGAGCGCGCTCGACCGGGGCGAGACCGAGAAGCGGGCCGAGGAGATCGCCGCCCGCACGGTGAACAAGGAACGCGCCCGGCACGGCGAGTCGAAGACCGCGAGCCGCAGTTCGCTCCACGACATCTCCTCCGGCCGCCGCGGCGGGCAGCGCTCGCACACGGGGGCCCGGGGCCCGACCTACGACCAGCTCTACAACGAAGCCAGGCAGCGCGGCGTCAAGGGCCGTTCGAAGATGAACAAGCGCGAGCTGTCGCACGCGCTGGGCCGTTGAGGAGGGCGTCATGACGACCACGCCGGTCAGAACCACCATGCCGGTCAGAACCACCACGCCGGTCAGGATGACCATGCCGCTGATGACGACCACGCCGGTGATGATGACCGTCCCGGCTCCCCCCGGCCCGGACACCGAGCCGGTCCCCCACCCGAACCCCGCCCCGAAGCCGGGCGAGGACCCCGACCCGGCACCGCCGCCGATCCCGCCCTTCCCCACTCCCGACCCGTTCCCGGGCCCCGGTTCCGACCCCGATCCGGCACCGCCGCCCCAGCCGCACCCCGGTCAGGCCTGAGACCCCGCTCAGCCCTGGAGGGCACCAGGGTCCACCGGGGACGCGACCTCCAGCCAGACCAGCTTCCCCTCGCCCTCGGGCAGGCAGCCCCAGTCGCGCGCCAGCCGGTCCACCACCCGCAGGCCGTGGCCGCCGGGACGGCCCGGGTCCGCGAACGGGCGCAGCCGCGGCGCGGCCGGGCTGGCGTCCGAGACCTCCACCCGCAGCCGCTCGCCGTCCCAGCCCAGCCGCAGCTCCCGGGGGCCGCCGGGCGCGTGCAGGCACGCATTGGTGACCAGCTCCGACACCATCAGCAGGACGTCCTCGGCCGCCGCCAGCCGCCCGGCATCCGGCGCGGGCAGCCAGTGCCAGGCGAGCAGCGCCGCACGGCTGAAGTCCCGGGACCGCTGGACCGCGCTCTCACTGCCGACCAGCACGAGCCGCCTGGTCCGGTCGGAGCCACTCGGCCGCCGGCCGGAAGCCGTCGCCCTCCGGCCGGAGTCCTTCGGCAACGCTCCCTCCCCGGGGCTCTTCATGCCGGGTTCTCCTCACTCCACGTCGTCGCAGCCGCGCTGCGGCGGGTCCGCGGTCTTCAGAGCGGCGTCGAGGTCGGGGTGGATGCGCAGCGCCGTGTCGGCTTCCGTGATCGCGAACAGCCTCGCCACCACGGGCCCCGGACCGGCGAGTCCCAGCCGCAGGCCGGCCGCCTCGGCGTCCAGGCGTGAGCGCGGCAGCAGGTTCAGCCCGGTGGAGTCGCAGAACCGCAGGCCGGTGAGGTCGACGACGATCCGTTCCTCGCCCCCGGCCACCGGACGGGACAGCGCCGTCCACAGACCGTTCGCGCTGCCGTGGTCCAGTTCACCTCCGAGGGAGACCACCCGCGCGCGGCCCTCCCGGCGCACCGCGACGCGCAGGCCGCCGACTTGCTGCTCCCCCTCACCCCCGCCGGGCTGCTCGGCCGGCCGTGACACGGCGGGCTCCCGGTCCGTTCGCGGCGGAGTCCTGCCGTCCCGGCCGCCGTCCCGCGCGGCGGTTCGGGTCGCGCGGACGACCTGGGCCGGACGGACCGCCGCCCCGGGCAGGGCCGGGCTCACCACCCGCTCCTCATCCATGCCCCGCGTGTGCCCGCAGCCACGGTGGCTACACGTGTGCCGGCGTTCTCCACCGTCGGGCACGTCGGCCTGTTCCTGACCGCCGCGGCGGTGTACGTGGCGGGCCACGCAGCGCGCTGCTGGTCGCGCTCACGGCGCAGCTGTGGACGCGAGCGTTTCCGGCCCGCCGACCGCTTCTGGCCCGTCGATCGTTTCCGGACCCTCGATCGTTTCCGAACCCTCGGCCGTTTCCGGACCCTCGGCCGTTTCCGGACCCTCTCCCGTTTCCGGCCCGTCGGCCCGGGTAGCCGCGCGACGCCGGACGAAGCCGGCAGACGCCAGGGAGGCCGCCCGTGCGAGTGAACGGCGCGAGACCGGCCCGGCGGCGCCACCCGACCCGGGTGGTCCTGCCCCGGGCGCGCCCCGTCGTGTCCGACGGGTCCGGAGGCCGCGTGCCGGCCGGGCTGCGGACCGCCGCCGGGTACACCTGGCGGCTGCTCCTGCTCGGGGTGGCCGCCTACCTGGCCGTCTCCGTCCTCGGCCGGCTCCAGTTGCCGGTCATCGCCGTGTTCCTGGCGCTGGTCATCACCTCGGTCCTGCGGCCGCTCGTCGACCTGCTGGCACGGGCGCTGCCCCGCTCGATCGCCGTCCTGCTGGTCCTCGTGTGCGCCATCGTGGTCGTGGGCGGCGTTCTCGCCCTGGTGGGGACGACCGTCGTCGGCGAGTGGGGCCGGCTGGGCACCGAACTGCGCGGCGGCCTCGGGCGGATCGACCGCCTGCTCACCGGCGCCCCCTTCCACCTGCGGGCCGGCACCGTCACCGACCTGCGCGCGAAGCTCGGCGAGTTCGTCACCGCCCACCGCTCGGCGCTGCTCAGCACCGCGCTCAGCGGGGCGAGCCGGGTCGTCGAAATGCTCACCGGGCTGGCGCTCGCGGTGTTCTGCTCGGTGTTCTTCCTCCACTCCGGCGACCGGATGTGGTGCTGGGCGCAGCACCAGCTCCCGGCCCGGTCACGATCTGCCTGGGACCGCGCGGGGCACGCCGCGTGGCGCACCTTCGCCGGCTACACCCGGGGTGTGCTGATCGTGGCGGCGACCAACGCGGTGCTGGTCGGCGTCGCGCTGGCCGTCCTACGGGTGCCGCTAGTGCTGCCACTGATCATGCTGGAGTTCGTCGCGGCGCTCGTCCCGCTGATCGGCTCCCCCATCGCGCTGGCCGTCGCCGCGCTGGTCGCCCTGGCGGCCCGCGGCCCGGTGGTCGCGCTGCTGGTGCTCGGGCTGATCGTGGTCATCGGCCAGATCGAGGGCCATCTGCTGCACCCGCTGGTCATGGGCTGGTCCGTCCGGATCCACCCGGTGGCGGTCGCGCTGTCGGTGATCGGCGGCGCCGTGCTGGCCGGTGTCCTCGGCGCAGTGGTCGCGGTGCCGGTGGTGTCGGTCGCCTGGGCGGTGATCTGCGAACTCCGCGACCACGACCCACCACCCCGCCCGGGCCCACGAACCAGCCCCCCGACGGCACACCACGGGCAGCCGCACCGCCAACGCGACGAACGCCGACCCCCGCACCGACCCGCCCCCGGCCGCGGCACCCGGTGACCGGCCGGACCTCACGACACCTTCGCCACCTCGCCACCTCGGCGCCGCCTGCGTCTACGGGGCCGCCGTCAGCGCATCGGAATGGGCAGGGAACGCATCCGTCCGACCGTGTCGTTGGTCCACCCGGAGAGGAGCGCCCATGAAGACGCGCCAGAAGGACCGCGATGCCCCCGAACCGCAGGCGCCGTGGAACGAGGTCAGGCCGCAGCTATGGCTGGGCGGACACTTCTGGGCCGGCCCTGAAGGCGAGGCGCAGACCGCCGTTGTCGGTCGCGAATTCGACCTGGTCATCAGTCTGTTCACCCGAGCAGGCCACGGGCCGAGCCCCGGAGTCGACCATCTGATCAGTGAAATCCCCGACAGCCCACTGACTGCCGAGCAGCTCCACTCGGTCCGACAGCTGGCCGTCACTGCCGCTGCGGCCGTACGGAACGACCGAACCGTTCTCGTGCGTTGCCACTCCGGCTACAACCGCTCAGGCCTCGTCGTCGCTCAGACCCTGATCGAGCTGGGCCACGACGCCGTCACCGCCATCGCCCTCATCCGGCAGAAGCGATCGCCCTGGGCCCTGAACAACCGGACCTTCGAGCAGTACCTCAACACAGGACTGGACGTCGCCTACCTCCTGGCCGGACTCGAAGCCCGCACCTGACCAGCGCCGAAGGGTCGGATCTGCGCCGGAATTTCGCGCGGCCCGTTCCCTTCCGGGCCGGGCGTCGTTGAGCAGGTGATTGGTGTGATCCGGCCCGGACGGTCCGCGCATTGCCAGGTGACCCGCCCAGGGCTCGACCCATTGGCATGACGAGGGAGACTGACGATGAAGCTGAGTGTTCGACGCGGACTGCTGGCGGCGGCCGCCACGGTCGGTCTGATCCTGGCGGCGGCCGCGCCGCAGGCCACGGCGGCCGGCCCGCAGCACCCCGCCTCCACGACCCGTACCGAGCAGGCGGGCGGGCAGCGGGTGGCGCCGGGGGACCCGGTCCGCGACGGGAGCCCGGACTCCGCGGTCGACCGGGTCGCCGACTTCTACGGCGCCTACATCGACGCCGTCTCCGACGGCACCGACAACCTGTCGGACGGCCTGCGCGCCCACTACCTCACGGCGGACTTCCAGCAGCGACTGGCCGCCTGGGAGCAGGCCAACCACGCCGACGGCGTCCTCCGCGCCCAGGACGTGCCCACCCACTGGGAGGTGCGGTACCACGACTCCGGCGCCGGCCACCTGTTCACCACCGTCACGCTCACCTGGGGCACCGGCCCCAACGCCACGCACACCGAGCTGGCCGTGCAGAGCGACCTGAGCACCAAGCTCATCTCGGACATCGAGGACGCCCCGGCCGGATACTGACACGAGCCTGGAGCGGATGACGGAGCGGGCGGTGCAAGCGCGGGCGGCCGACGACGTCGCGTGAGACGAACCCGCCGATCCGCCTCCCGCCGACCGCCGTCCGTGGTGGGACCGGCCCCCGAGCCCGGTCCCACCACTGGCATCGCCGCATCGTCCGAGGCATACCCGCGCCGTTCTGCCGCCGGCGAAAAACCGGCCCGCCCGGGCTCGACGCTCACTACAGTCCGGTCCCATGACGACGGTTACCACGCACACGGTCGAGTACCCGGCCGACGGCCTCACGATGATCGGGCACCTCGCGCTCCCGGCCGGTACCGGCCGCCGACCCGCGGTCCTGGTCGGGCCCGAGGGGCCCGGGCTCAACGACTTCCAGCGCCGCCGGGCCGACGCCCTCGCCGAACTCGGCTACGTGGCAATGGCCTTCGACATCAACGGCGGGCGCTGGTTCACCGACCCGCAGGAGATGCTGGCGCACGTCACTCCCCTGCTCGCCGACCCCGACCGGATGCGGGGCATCGGCCACGCGGCGCTCGACGTACTGCGCGCCGAACCGCGGACCGACCCCGACCGGATCGCCGCCATCGGCTACGGCACCGGCGGCGCGATCGCACTGGAACTCGGGCGCGACGGCGTCGACCTGCGGGCGATCGGGACGGTCAACGCCCTGACCACGGGCCGACCCGGCGAGGCGGCGCGCATCCGCTGCCCGGTGTGGGCCGGGGTCGGATCGGAAGACCCGATCATGCCGCCCGCACAACGGGACGCGTTCGCCGCCGAGATGCAGGCCGCGGGCGTCGACTGGCGCCTCGTGGTCTACGGCGGCGCCTTGCACGCCTTCCACCACCCGACGGTCGGCCACACCGTGCTCCCCGGCGTCGGCCACCACCCCCGGCACGCTCAGCGCGCCTGGCGCGACATCGTCGGCCTGCTCACCGAGTGCCTGCCCGTAACGGAGTGACCCGGTCGTACCGGAGCGACCCGGTCGTACCGGAGCGACCCGGTCGGCGGACCCGACCTGCCCGGCGAGTCAAGCGTCGGGCTCTGCGATCTGACGCACCCTGTGATCGCCCTCGAACCAGCGGCTCAACAGCTGGTGAACCGGGTCCGGACTCCCCGCCCGGTCTCCACGGCCCCAGCCCCAGCCGGCTCCCCGGGCGGGCCGCGTGCCGCCGGTCATCGCCGCCAAACGGATCAGCGCCGTCTCGGCAGCGCTCGCGTCCTCCTTCCCGAGGGCCCACATGAACACCTGCGGATCCGCGGCGGCCGCCGGGACCGGGGAGAACCCGCAGCCGGCCGAGTACCACGACCCTCGGGCACGGGGGCACGGTGGAAGTGTGCTCGCCGGGCGCGCGCGGTGTCCGGCTGACACCGCTCCCGTCTCCGGCTCGGCGGCTCGGCGGTTCGGCGGTTCGGCGGTTCGGCGGTTCGAGTCAGCCGGCCCGGAGCAGGGTGCGCAGCTCGGCGGTGTCGATGATGTGGGCCCGCGAGGGGAGGACCTTCTGGAGCAGGACGTCATGGACTTCGGTGTCCGGGTCGGCGACGCCGTCGGACAGGACGTAGAGCCGGTAGTCGCGGTCGGCCGCGTCGAGGACGGTGGACAGGACGACACCGCTGGTACTGATGCCGGAGACGACCAGCGTGGTGATGCCGCGCTCGCGCAGCTGCCGGTCGAGGTCGGTGGTGGACATGCCGCCGTAGCGGGTCTTGCGCACGACGAGGTCGCCGTCCCGGGGGGCCAGGCGCTCGTGGACGGCCGTGGCAGGGTCCTCGTGGTGCATGACGCGGTGTCGGGCCAGCGGGGCGAAGGACTTGTTGGTGGCCGGGATCGCGTCCCAGTCGGCCTCGGTGAAGCCGACGCGCACGTAGGCGACGGTGGCGCCGCTGGTGCGGACGTCGGCGATCGCCGCTTCCACACGGTCGAGCAGGGCTTCCCGGCCCCCGCCCTCGGGCAGAACGGCCAGGATCGCGGGCTGGCAGTCCAGGACGAGCAGAGCGGTGTGCTCGGGGTCAAGCGCGGGGGCAGACGCAGGGGCAGTACTCACGCGAGTTCTCTCCTTACTTGGCGGCACCCGGTCGGCGCGGGGAGACGATTCGGCGGACCGACGGCCATCCCCCTCCGCACAACCGATCAGCGATCGGAAGCATCAAAGCGCGCCTCATCCTCAGGGATCAAACAACCACAGGACCGCCAAGCCACAACCACCAGTTGTACCTATAGAGTGCCGCCATGGACCTCGACACCGTTCGGACCTTTGTCGCCGCCGCCGACGCCGGGCAGTTCCAGGAGGCCGCCGCCGAGCTGGCCGTCACCCAGCAGGCCGTCTCCAAGCGCATCGCCGCGCTGGAACGCAACCTCGGCGTGCGGTTGTTCACCCGCACCGCACGCGGGGCCGAGCTCACCATCGACGGGCAGGCCTTCCTGCCCCACGCGCGCGAGCTGCTGCGCGCCGCCGAGCGCGCGGTCGAGTCCGTGCGCCCCGGCCGCCGTCCGCTGCGCGTCGACGTGATCAACCTTCGTGGCTCGGCGTCGGGCCTGATGCGCGGCTTCCACCGCGCGCACCCCGAGATCGATCTCGACGTGATGATGCTGTTCGAGATCGAGACGGCCGTCAACGCCATCCGCTCCGGTGCGATCGACGCGTCCTTCCGCGCCGTCGTCGCGCCCGGCCGACCCCTTCCCGAGGACATCGAGTCCGTCCGGGTGATCGACGAACCGCTCCAGCTCCTCACCGGTCCCGCCCACGCGCTGGCGGGCGCCCGGTCGGTGACCGTCGCCCAGCTCGCCGGGCACCGGATCTGGATGCCCGGCATCGTCCCCGGTACCGAGTGGGGCGCCTACTACGACGACCTCGTCGCCGAGTTCGGCCTCACCATCGAGGCGACCGGCCCCAACTTCGGCTCCGACGCGCTCCTCGACACCATCGCCGACACTCCGGCCCTGGCCACCTTCATGGGCGAGCACACCCGCCTCGTCTGGCCCGCCGACCACGGCCTGCGCCGCATCCCGGTGACCGACCCGACGCCCGTCTACCCGCACTCACTCCTCTGGCACCGCGACAACCCCCACCCAGCACTGGCCACCCTCCGCGCTCACCTCGCCGCCACCACGACCGGCCACGACGCCCCCGGCACCTGGACACCGGACTGGGTCCTTCCACGCTGAACGCCACCGCGCGCCCGCAATCAGCTTGGTCCTCGGCCTCCGGCCTGGGATTGACCTGGTCCCACGCGCGGACCTCGGCCCTGCCGTGGCCGGACGTGTCGCTCACCGAGGTCACAGCGCTCGACCACCTGCCTCAGCTGGACGCAGGCAGGGCAGGGCCCGGCGGAAGGGACAAGCGGTCAAACTCCAGCAGACCCGGACGACGGCCACAACCACGAACCCGGCACCTAAGTTGGTTCCCACGCGCGGCGTCGGGCGGTGCGGTGGCCGCTCGGAAGCGGGCACCGCACCGCCCGACGGCGGGGGCCGTAGGCCGTGGGTCAGCGCACGGTGACGGTGAACACGGGGGAGGCGACGTCTCCGCTGACGATGCGCAGCTCGTTCAGGCCCTTGATGCCGAGCTTCACGCCGAGCGAGTAGGAGCCGTTGTGGTTGGTGCGGACGGAGGCCGGCAGGGTGACCCACTTGCCGTGCTGCTTCTGCTGCAGGGTCACCTCGGTGCCCGCCTTGAGCCCGGTGGTGGTGCCGGTGACCCGGAACAGCTGCCAGGCCTGGACGGTCGTGACGGACGGCTTGGCGGTGATGCCGGCGTGCGCGGCGGCCTGCTGCGCCGCGGCCTGCTGCGTGGTGGACGTGGGGTAGGCGGCCGGGGCGGCCGCCATGGCGGCGGTGCCCGCCAGCCCGAGGGAGAGCACGGCGACGGTGGTCACGGCGGCCAGGCGCAGGGAGTTCCGCTTGGAGACGATCACGGGTGCACCCCTTTCAAGGGGAGGTGATTGCTCGGCCCGAAGAGCACGGTCGGCGCGATTCGGGCTCTGTCATCTGTAGGGACGCCGCGCTCCACGCTTCGGTTGTGAGCGGATCGTCACCGCCTTGTAACGGTCGGCGACGCCTCGGAGTTCCCAACACCCAAGCACACGAGCGGACTTGGCGCTTCCTGTTCTACGGACACGACAGTCGGCCCCGATGGTCCGCCGCGACGGCCCGCGAGGGCACGGCGCCTCCGGACCCGGTACGTTCGGGGGGCGCGGAAGACCGTCGAGCACCCGGACCGGTCGAACGTACGGGTCCGGAAGCGCAGGGCGGCCTGCCAGCGCGTCAGGTCGTCGGCGACGGTGACCTGGTAGTCCCGGCCGCCCTGGAGGATCAGCATCGGGCCGGCGAGTGCGGTCGCCGTGGCCACCGGGTCGTACGCGCGCAGGTCGAGCCAGTAGGCGGCGGAGAGTCCGAACGGCAGCAGCTCCGACGGTGTGTCGGGCATGAGTTCGGGGCCGGCCACCAGCGCGGCCTGCTGGGCCAGCGCCGCCACCGCATCCCCGAGGCCTCCAAGGCCACCGTCTACCGGCACATCGACCTACTCGTCGCCGGCGGAATCCTGGAGGTCGCCGAGGAACGGCGGGTGAGGGGCGCGGTAGAACGGCACTACCGGCTGCGCCAGGACCGAGCCGTGGTCGGCTCCGAGATGGTCCGCTCGCTCACCCCTGAAGATCACCGGCAGGCCTTCGCCACCGCGATGACCGCCCTGCTGGCCGAGTTCAACGCCTACCTCGACCGCGAGCAGGCCGACCCGATGGCCGACCAGGTGGGCTACCGGCAGCACGCACTCTGGCTCAGCCCGGAGGAACTGACCGAGCTGATCGGCGAGCTGCGCACGGCCATCGTGCCCAGACTGGCCAACCGGCCGAGCCCCGAGCGGGCGCAGCACCTGCTGAGTCCGATCCACTTCCCGGTGGAGGCCCCGCCGGGGTGAACCGAGCCGGGGTAGGTCGAGCCGGGGTCCGTGGCGAAAGTGCCGGCGCTGTCTGCTGTCCGGCCGCAATTCGGTAGCGGACCGAGTGGTGCTTCGGGCAGGCTCGCGTGCATGGTCTCGGTGTTGCAGAACGTGGCGATCGACTGTGCGGATGCCTACGGGCTGGCTCGGTTCTGGAGTGAGGTGCTCGGTCGTCCGCTGCACCCGGAGGACGGCCCGGGTGATCCGGAGACTGCGGTGATGCTGCCGGAGGGCCAGCTGCTGTACTTCCACCAGGTGCCGGAACCGAAGACGATCAAGAACAGGGTCCACCTGTGCCTGCGTCCGGAGACCACCCGCGAGGCGGAGGTCGAGCGGCTGCTGAACCTCGGGGCCACCCTCGTCGACGACCGCCGGGAACCCGATGGTGCCGGCTGGGCCGTCCTCGCGGACCCTGAGGGCAATGAATTCTGTGTTCTCCGCAGTGCGGCCGACCGCGCGGCGATGTCCTCCTGCGGCTCCCCCGCGCAACGGCCGGCTGCCCCGCAGTAGCTGGTCACAGCCGTTCGTTGATGGCCGGGACGATGCGCCGGTCTCCGGGCGGCGACGCGAAGTGCGGCTGCGCTCCGGCCTCGTTGAGCGGGAATACGGCGCTGAACAGACGAATTGCACGGGGTATGAAGGCCATTGGTGTCTACGACTTCGGCGGTCCGGACGTGCTGCGCGTCCTGCGGTTGCCCGAACCTCAGGCGGGCCCCGGCGAGGTCCGTATCCGGGTGCACGCGGCGGCCGTGAACCCGACCGACATCATGCTGCGGAGCGGCGGTCACGCCTCGCGCATGCCCGGGCGCCGGCCCCCGTTCGTGCCCGGCATGGACGCCGCAGGCGTGATCGACCAGCTCGGCCCCGGGGCCGACGAACGGCTTGCCGTGGGCCAACGGGTGGTCGCCATCGTGCTGTTCACCGGCGCGCACGGCGGAGCCTACGCCGAGCAGATTGTCGTACCCGCCGCCTCGGTGGTGCCGGCCCCCGAGGGGGTGGACCTCGCTGCCGCGTCCACCCTGCTCATGAACGCCATGACCGCGCGCCTCGCCCTGGACGCGCTGGCCGTACCGCCGGACGGAACCGTCGCCGTGACCGGCGCGGCCGGTGCCGTCGGCGGATACGCGGTCGAACTGGCCAAGGCCGACGGGCTGACCGTCATCGCGGACGCCGCCCCGCACGACACCGATCGGGTGCGCGGGTTCGGCGCCGACCACGTCGTCGAACGCGGACCCGAGGTCGCCGCCCGCATCCGCGCACTGGTACCCGAGGGAGTTCCCGGTCTGGTGGACGGCTCGATACAGACCACCGAGACGGTGCCCGCCATCGCCGACGGCGGAACGCTGGCCGAACGGCGGGGCTGGTCCGGCCCCGCCGAACGCGGCATCCGCGTACGCCCGGTGATGGTGACGGACGGCATCACCGACACCGAGCGGCTGAACACGCTGCGCCGCCAGGTCGAGGACGGCACCCTGACCCTGCACGTCGCCGACGTGCTGCCGGCCGAGAAGGCGGCCCAGGCCCACCGTCTGCTGGAGGCCGGCGGCCTGCGCGGCCGGCTGGTACTGGACTTCTCCTGACGGCATCGCGGGGATCGCACCCGCGGCGGCGATCACAGAACGGGCGTTGACGGGTGCGTTGACGGGTGCGTTGACGGGGGGTCCCGGCGGTTCTCACGTCCGGTTCAGCGCAGCGTGGCGGCGAGCGGTCCGACGGCTTCCAGCACGTGGCGGCGGAGCCACCGGGACGCGGGATCGTCGTCGAGTCGGCGGTGCCAGCGCAGTTCGATGTCAGCCGCCGGCATTTCCAGTGGCACCTTGTGCCACCGGAGGGGCACCTGTCGCTCGACGAGGTGCTCCACCACCACCCGGGGGCCGAGGCAGATGACGTCTCCCTCCAGCGCCATCAAGGCTGCCACGGCGAAGGAGGGCACCACCGCGACGACGCGGCGGGAGCGGCCCAGGCGGTGCAAGGCCTCGTCCAGCGGCCCGTGCGCGAGGCCCCGGCGGGAGGCGGAGATGTGCGGGTGGGCGCACAGGTCGTCCACCGTCAGCCGTGCGGCCTTTCCCAGATCGGAGTGTGCCGCCACCACGGCGACGAAGTGGTCGGAGAACAGCGTTCGCGCGCGCACGTCCGGAGGGGGCGGGTCGGCGACGCCGATGTCGAGGTCGAGCGAGCCGTCGCGTAGCCGATCGGGTTCCTTGGAGTCCTGGGCGACGAACCGCAGGCGGACCTCGGGTGCCTCGGCGGCGATCCGGTGGGTGAGGCGGGGCGCGAGGACGGGGCTGAGTCCGTCGTTGACCCGGATGGCGAAGGTACGCCGCCACGATCGCGGGTCGCTTCCCGCTGCGTCCACCCGGAGTTCGGCCGCGGCCTCCAGCAGCGCCTTGACCCTGGCGGCCGACCGCTGGGCGAACGGGGTGGGTACGAGGCCCCGGCCGGCGCGCACCAGGATCTGGTCGTTCATCGCCCGTCGCAGCCGGCCCAGGGCCCTGCTGGTGGCCGGAATGGACAGATGAAGACGCATCGCGGCCGCGGACACGCTGCCGGTGTCCATCAACGCGTCGAACACGCGCAAGAGGTTGAGGTCCAACTGGTCGGCCACGGACGCCCCCTTCGTTTGCGTCTGACGCAAACTCCCTGTGCAAAGCATGCATTAGACATCGCGTCAGGAGCGTTCGAGACTGACGTCGTGGCCACCACACCCTCCGTCCCACCCCTGAGGAGCTGCGGACATGCCGAACGACAGGCACCCTGAGAACCGGACGCCGTCCCCTACCGAAGTCACCGCATTCACCGAAGCCGACGAAGCCGCCGTATGCGCCGAAGCCGCCGAAATCGCCGTAGTCGGCTGCGGGCCGGTCGGCATGACGCTCGCGGCCCTGCTGGGCAAGGCCGGGCGCTCGGTCGTGGTGCTCGAACGCTACCCCGGCCTGTACGGCCTCCCGCGGGCCGCCAGCTTCGACGGCGAGATCATGCGCGCGCTCCAAGGGCTCGGACTCGTCGACGAACTGGCGCCCACCCTGCGCACACAGGACGCGTACGAGTGGCGCAACGGAGCGGGTGACCTCCTCATCCGACAGGTGTTCCGCAACGTCGGCGCCAGCGGTTGGGCCGACCTCTACCAGTTCCACCAGCCCGACCTGGAGACGGCGCTGCACTCGTTGTGCACCTCGCTGCCGAACGTCGACCTCCGTTTCGGCACGACGGTCACCGGCCTGTCCCAGGACCGTGACCAGGTCACCCTGAACACGTCGGACGGTGCGACCCTCGCGGCGCGCTACGTGATCGGCTGCGACGGCGGGAACAGCTTCGTGCGGAACGCCCTCGGCATCGAACAGGACGACCTCGGCTTCTCCGAACCCTGGCTGGTCTGCGACTTCGCCCTCCGGCGCCCCGCGGCCGACCTGGGGCTGCCGTCGATGCTGCAGATCGGCGATCCCGAGGGACCGACCACCGTCATCACCACCGGTGCCGAACGGCAGCGGTTCTGCTTCCTGCTCGACGATGACGACGACTTCGGGCGGGAACGTGCGGCGGACGGCGTGTGGTCCCGCGTGGGCCGCTACCTGTCCCGCGACGACGCCGACATCGCCCGTACTGCCACCTACACCTTCCAGTCGCTGGTCGCGAGGCGCTGGCGGGACGGCCGGGTCCTGCTCGCGGGAGACGCCGCACACCAGATGCCGCCCTTTCTGGGGCAAGGGCTCTGCTCGGGGATACGGGACGCACTCAACATCGCCTTCAAGATGGATCTCGTGCTGCGCGGCATCCGGGGCGCCGAGGTGCTCGACACCTACCAGAGCGAGCGGGAGCCGCATGTACGCGGCGTGACGGCCACGAGCATGGAACTCGGCCGCCAGCACACCCTGCGGGACCCGGTGCTCGCCCGCGAGCGCGACCGCACGCTGATGGCCCACCGACGCACGCTCCGGGAGCCGGACCGGATCCGGCTGCCGGACCTCGGCCCCGGCCTGTTCGCCTCCGGCGGAGGCCGACTGTCCGTCCAGGGCCGGGTGAGCGACGGCCGACGGACGGGCCTGCTCGACGACATCGTCGGCGGAGGCTTCCGGCTGCTGGTCGCCGAACAGGCCCTCCCCCGGCTGAACTGGGCCCGGCTCAGCGACCTGGGCGTCACTGTCGTCGGCTTCGGCCCCACCCCCACAGGCGCTGCCCCCGGAGCCGTCGTCGCCGACCCGGACGGCACCCACCGTCGCTGGCTGTCCGACCTCGGCGCCGCCGCTGCCGCCGTGCGCCCCGACAACTACGTCTACGCGGCCGGGCCGGACGCGGACGCGGTGGCGAACCAGCTACTGGCCCTCCTCACCCCCGGCGCCTGAGCCCGGAACCGGCTCAGCCGACCCCCAACGCCGTGCTCCGCGCCCAAGCCCACGAACCCGCGCCCACCAGCAGGGCCGCCCCAGCGCGTACACCGGCAGCCAACGCGTCGTCGTCACCGCCAGGGCTGCGCCCACTCACAGGCTCTCCTCGTCCGCCAACGGGGCACCAGCCTCCCGCCACCGCCTACCGCCACGGCTTGTCACCACACCGGTGGGCCCTCGGACGCCACCCGCCCAGCCCAGCCCGGGCCTACGGACGGGTCAGTGCCCTCACCGCTCCCAGTAGTCGACGTCTGGCAGCCGTATCCAGCTGTCGGCGGGGCCGGTGACGGCGCGGGCGTCGGCGGGGCGCAGGCCCGCGAAGGCGCAGGCCTGGGCGACGGCGTGGTGGTGGTAGAGGTAACCGGTCAGGACCTCGTCCGGGGTGTGGTTCGGGAGGGGGGCGCCACCGGGGTGGAGGTCCCAGGCTTCGACGGTGCCGTCGCGGACGATGCTGCCCTGGTTGCCGCTCTTGGGGTTGGCGTACAGGCCGTAGCCGACCGTGCCGGCGGTCAGCCGGGCCATCGCTCCCGGGGTGGACGGCGTGTAGCCCCAGGGCTGGGTGACGACGCATCCACCGGGCACGGTCGTGACACCGGCGATGAGCAGGCCCTCGTCCATGTCGTACTCGTTCGGGTCGTCGAGGAAGTCCTCCATGAACTCCTCGTCCAACGGAGTCGCGTCCAGCCGACGGACCGCTTCGGCGGCGTCGATGGCGGCGACGCAGGCGAGGCCGGTGCCCTCGAAGGGGAAACGGCCCAGGCCCTGGACGAGTTGCCGCCCGCGCTGGACGGTGGCCTGCTCGGTCGCTGTCAGGCCGGCTTGTCCGTCCGGCACGGGGAACAGATCGGGGACTGGCCCGGCCAGAGCTATGCGGCCGGGCGACCAGCCTCCGAGCTGGGGCCGCCACGGGTCGGCGCCTGCGGCCACGAGGGCCCGGGCGTTGTCCGGCCGGTTCTCCATGACGGCCTCCCACAGGGCCGTCGTCCCGTTCTCCAGCGCGTCCACGTCCGACACCCGGCGCGTCAGTTCGGCCACCACCTCGGACGAGCCGAACCCCGCGGCCTGGTGCAGGGGGCGGAGACCCCCGCCCCACACGTCCGGGTCGGCTCCTGCGTCGAGCCGCGCACGGATGTCGTCGTGGTCCCGCCAGCTGTTCCAGGTCACACCGTCCCAGCCCGTCATCGCGGCCCCCCGTTCGTTCGTCGTCAGCGCGGCCTGGCCCTCCGCGAGCGCCACCCGTCCACACACGATTGCATGCCGGTCTGACAGTCGCTGTCCGGTGCCTTCGGTAGCTGCTGGGGCCGTGCCCTCGATGACCGCCACTCGTCACCGGACAGCGCCGCGGGGCTCCCCCGGCTGCCCGACCGTCGTGCTCCGGAAACGCGGACCGCAGGACCGTGCCGGGAGCCCGGCGCCTTCCAGATGCCGGCTGACCGGTCGTCGACCGGGGTCAGCGGTACCAGGTGCGGACGGCGTCCGCCGTCTCGCGGACGTCCGCGTCCCCGGCGCGGATGCGGGCGGCCAGGTCGGCGGCCTGCTTGGGCTCCGCGGTGACGATGACCCCGGAGGCGCTGAGGTAGGAGGCGGCCACGACAGCGGCGAAGTGCTCGTTGGCGAACTCCAGGGCCGGGACGCGGATCAGCTGGTGCATGAGGGCCGCGGCCCGCTGGTGCACCTCGCCGTACACCGGCACGTCCATGACCTCGTCGAGGTGGCGGGCGACCGCGGCGGCCAGGGTGCCGTAGTCGGTGACGTCCGGATCGGCGGGCAGGAACTGGTGGGCGATGTCAAGCAGCCACGCCCGGTCTATCTGGAGGATCACGCGGCGTCCGCCGCGGCGCCACGGGTGCTCTGCGGGTAGGGCCCGAACTCGGCCTCGAACGTCGGCGCCCACGTCGGCGCGAAGTGCGCCGCGGCTGTCAGGAACCGTTCGCGCCGCTCGTCCGCCTCCTCGGCCAGCACCTTGCGCGCATAGTCCGTCAGGCTCAGCCCGGCGGCCTCCGCCCGCTGCTCCAGCGCCTCGTGCACGGCGTCGTCCAGTCGCACGTTCAGCTGCTTCATACCGGCGAATCGTAGTTCGGCGTACACCCCGCTACAAGTCTGAGGACGGCGTGTCGGGCAACACGGACCGCCCCGGCGGACTCCAAGCACGTCCTCAGCAACGAACTCGGCCGTCCGCCGACGGAACCGCGGGCCCGTTGCTTTCTCCACCAAGTCGGGAACTCGGTCGCTTGGGTCGCTTCAGTAGCTGCCCTGCCGGGTCACATCCTGGGGCTACGGGCCCTCCGCCGGCTCAGGCCCCCAGCGACCGAACCGGATCCGGTGCCACAAACAGGCCGTGCGTACCGGGACAGCAGGGCAACGGCACTGTCCTCGGAGGGCAGGGGCGACCCAAGCGACTCAGCGACTCGGTGCTGGAGGTGTTCAGGCACTGATCGCTCCTGCGGACATAGTCCCAGGTCACAGCATCGAAGCGACTCTCCCGGCCCTGCGGCGGAGCTACTGAAGCGACCCAAGCGACCCAAGTTGGGGACTTCCACGAGAACCTGGTCCGGCGACACGCCGGGGACCAGTGCCCGAGAGACTCAGTCGCTTTCAGTCGCTGGGGTTCAGTCGCTGGGAAAAACCCCAGGTCAGGGCAGGTTCACCCACCCCGTCAGCGACCGAAGCGACTCAAGGTCAGGTATATGAAGACATTCCCCTGTGCGTGTGCGCGTTATAGACCCGGGCTACAGTCGCTTCAGTCGCTGTTTGCTGTTAAAAGCGGCTTTGACCTGCGAAAATGCCGGGAGACCGAAACCAGCGACTGAACGGGGTCGGTCGCTGACCCGGGTTTCGGTAGCTGAGTTTCGCCGCAGACTCCGGCAGTTCGCGTCCCCACGTCCTCGCTCGGATAGTCTGTGTGAGCTATCTTCTGGACTTCGGTCGCTTCAGTCGCTGATCCGGCGCCCACCAGTGCCCTGACCTGGCTATTTGCCCTCAGCGACTGAACGAGCGACTCAAGTCCGAGCAGCTACCAACCATGGGGAGAGGGACCAGCGTGACGGCGCCTAAGGCCGTGGGGAGCGACCGAGCGTTTCGCCAGCCGGATGCGCTGGCCGTCGCGCGCTGGTGCGCCGTCCAGGGTTGGCCCGTCCACCCGCTCGCACCAGGTCGCAAGACCCCGCCTGCCAACTGCCAACCCTGCCAGGAGCCGGCTCACAGTCCCGCCGACTGCCCGTGCCCTGCGGCCGGTCGCTGGTGCCACGGCTTCCACGCGGCCACTCTCGACCAGGACGTCCTCACCGCTTGGTGGCGCGTCAACCCGGACTTCGGTACCGGGGTCGCCTGTGGCCCGGCGGGTCTCGTCGTCATCGACGTCGACAGCCACCCCAGCACCGTCCCCGCCCGGGACCGGATCCTGCCCGGGATTCCGATCCACGAGAACGTCAACCTCGACGGCCTCGAGAACGGCTACCACACCCTCGCTCTGCTCGCGGCCCTGCGCCAGGCTCCTGACCCTGCGACGGACACGGAGACCCTGCGCGTGCGCACCCCCTCCGGTGGGCTGCACATCTGGTACCAGGAGGACTCCCCCCGCAGGTTCGCCTGCTCCACCGGCTCCTCCAACGGCCGGGCCCTGGCCTGGCAGGTCGACGTGCGCGCCCACGGCGGATACATCGTCGCCCCCGGCACCGTGACCACCGCCGGTACCTACACCGCGCTCCCCGGGGCAAGGACCCCCGCGCCCCTGCCCCAGTGGCTCAGCGACGAACTCGTCCGCACCGGCCACCTCAAGGACCAGCCCAGTACCCCGCGCCCCTCCCAGCCGTCCGTCCCCGACCGCGGCCGCGCGGCCGTCGTCGCGGCAGGCGGCGGCAAGCGCGGGGCCGAGCGAGTCCTCGACACCGTCCTCCAGGACGTCACCGACTGCGCCACCACCCCCGAGGGGGCCGGTTTCACCGGCAAACTCAACCGCGCCGCCTACACGATGGGAGGCCTGGTCTCCGCCGGTCACCTGACCCACACCGCCGCCGAGCGGCTCCTGCTGGACGCGGCCCGCACCGCCCGCCCCAGCCAGGACAGGCAAAGCTCCGCCGTCATCCGCTCCGGCCTCGCCGCCGGCGCCCGACAGCCCCTGCACGTCGGGAAGGCACGCGGATGAACGACAGCACCCGCAAGAGGACGGTCTTCGATCCCGTGGCCACGGCCCAGCAGATCCTGGAGTACCCGCCGGTCCCCGGCCCAGCCTCCCCGCCCCCCTGGCACGGCACCCCCGTCCAGGAGAGCCTTCTCGACACCCCGTCCGCCGAACCTGCGCCGGCCCCCGAGCCTGTTCAGGAGAGCAAGCAGGCCCCGGCGGGGCCGGAGGCGAGCGCGCACGGTCTCCTGCCCGACTCGCTGTCCGACCGGGGCAACGCCAAGCTCTTCGTCCACCTCTACGGAGGCGACTACCGCCACGTCCCCGGCCTCGGCTGGTATCGCTGGGCGGCGCACCGCTGGCAGCTCGACGAGGACGACACCGTCCTGTGGGCCGCCGGCGAGATGGCCGAGAGCATCGCCACCCACGACTCCCGCGGCGTCTACACCAACACCGATCTGCGTCGGCACCGCCGCCGGGCCCTCTCCACCTCGGGCATGAACGCCATGCTCGCCCAGGCGAAGTCCGCTCCGGGCATGGTCCTCAACGCCGCTCTCCTGGACGCCGACGCCTACGCCCTGTGCACCCCCGGCGGCGTGGTCGACCTGCGCACCGGCGCCATCGTCCCGCCCGACCCGAAGGTCCACCACCACTCCCGCTCCACCACCCTGGCCCCCGCCCGGATGCGGACCCCGCGCTGGGACCGCTTCCTCACCGACACCTTCGGCGACGACAAGGAAGGCCGGCAGACCCGCGACTTCCTCCACCTGCTGCTCGGCTACTCGATCAGCGGCGATGTCGGCGCCCAGGTCATGCCGTTCCTCTACGGCCAGGGCAAGAACGGCAAGAGCGTCCTGCTGGACGTCATGATCCAGCTCCTCGGCGACTACGCGGACGCCGCCCCGCCCGGCTTCCTGATGGCCAAGACCTTCGATGGGCACCCCACCGACCTCGCCGAACTCCACGGCCGACGCATCATCGTCTGCTCCGAGCTCAAGCCCGGCGACCGCTTCGACGAGGCCCGGGTGAAGCTCCTCACCGGCGGCGACAAGATCAAGGCCCGCCGGATGCGCCAGGACTTCTTCTCCTTCGAACCGACCCACAAGCTCTGGCTGCTCGGCAACCACCGCCCCGAGGTCGGCACCGGCGGCTTCGCCTTCTGGCGCCGCATGCGCCTGATCCCGTTCGAACGGGTCGTCCCCGAGGAACGTAAGATCGACAACCTGGCCCACGTCCTCGTCGCCGAGGAGGGCCCCGGCATCCTCGCCTGGCTCATCGACGGCGCCCGCCGCTACTTCGCCGGCGAGAAGGACCTCGCCGGCCCCCAGCGCGTCCAGGTCGCCACCACCGCCTACGCCGAGACCGAGGATCACGTGGGCCGCTTCCTCAAGGAGGCCTGCATCACAGGCGAGGGCATGCGCGCCGAACAGTCCCAGCTCTTCGGCGCGTACACCCGCTGGTGCGGATTCGAAGGCGCCAATCCCGTATCCGGTCGTGCGTTCGCTGCACGAGTTCGCGAGACACTGGGTATGACCTCCCCCAAGGAGATGGTCCTGTCCAACAGTCGCAAGTACTACCCGGGCATCGGCCTGATCACCGACGACACAGAGGAGCAGAACGCGTGAGCGCGCTGATCGACCCGGCCGAGCTCGCCCACGAAACCGATCTCGTCTGGCTTGAGGACACCACCGACCTCGACTACGTGCGCCAGTCCCTGGACCGCCTCACCACCCGCCGCGGCCGCCCCGCCTACCACCGCGACGGCCGCATGGTCGGCTATGCCATCCTCGGTCCCGACGCCAGGTCCTCCCGGGCCTCCGGCACCTTCCGCCGCCGCGTCTTCTGGCTCCTGCCGCACGACCGCGACCAGGACCCCGAGGGCCTCTACTCCACCGGCGCCCCCTCCGAGGCCGTCGACCCGCGCACCGTCGCCCCCGGCGTCAAGGGGTACAAGACCGAGCGCTCCGAGGGCGGCCCGGCCTCGCCGGCGATGCTCGAACTGGGGATAACGCTTCCGAAGGCGTGACCGTATCGGCGTGGGTGCACTCGCACCCACGCCGTTCTGCTCAGACGGCTGCTTTTCGTCCGGCGGTTACGGCTCGGCGTCCGGGCGGCGCTTCTCCTCGAAGAGGGCCGACTGCCCCGCCAGGAGGCTGTCCAGGAACCGGCCGTGCTGCGGGGGCGTGCGGTCCGGGTGTTCCAGGGCTGGGGTGAGGGCCTGCGGAACCTCGGTCTGCGGGTCTTCGGCCCGGGGCTTTTCGGCTTGCAGCGTTTGGATCCGTAGGGTTTCGCTCTGGAGGACTCGGGCCCGGAGGACTTGGGTCTGCGGGACTTCGACCTGGCGGACCCGTCCGGCGCCCAGGACACCGAGTGCCTCGGCGAGGCAGGTCATCGCCTGACCGGGCTCGGCCTCCCTCTCCCCCGGCCTCTCCCCCGTGCCGGTCTCGTCCTCCCCCTGGGCGCGGCCGCGCGGCGACGTACGCGCCTTCGCGGCTCTCGCTGCCTTCGCACCGCCCCGGCCGGCCATCGCCGCCCCCGTGCGCGACGCGGCGGACTCCTTCCGAAGCCGGTCGACCTCCGTCTCCAGTGCCGCCAGGCGCATCCGCAGGTCGTCGAGCTCGCTCATGCTCCCCCTCGTTCAGGACCGTCCCCGGCCTCCCACGGCCGTTGACGTGCCGCTTCAGCCTAACCGGGCGCTCCCGGGCCGTCGCCTCCGGCTACGGACTTGGCCACGGGCACGCCAGTTCGTTCGACGACCACACGTTCGTCAAGGCGGCGGCACGTAGTTCGGACGCTGCCGCGATGCTGTTGCTCCGTCTCCTGGGCATCGGGAGCGGCCGCTGAAACCTCGCGGCCGTCGGGGCCTCACCGGGTTGCGGCTCCGGGCAGTCCGCAGAGGTCGAGCAACTCGTGGAGGCGGTCAGCTGCCAGGTTCGGGTTGGCTGCGGCTCCTTCCGCGTGCTCCGGATCGTTCAGCAGAGCCGAGAGCAGGTCGAGAGGAAGGCGCGGATTGGCTGCCGCGGCTTGACGGACGCGGGGTTCGGGGTCGGCGAGCAGATGGACGGGCAGCTGGTCCAGGCCGGCGTCGGAGGCGGCCAGGGCGCGGACGTCCGGGTCGTCGTGGTCGAGCAGGTGGTCCAGGCCGGTGCGGGGCAGGCGGGGCAGCGTGAGCAGATAGGGCCGCTGGCGCGGTGCGGCGATGAAGGCGTCGAGAACGAGTGCGGGCGGTGCCAGCGGGTGGTTGAAGGACAGCAGGTGGCGCACGTCCGCGTCGGGGTCCTCGGCCAGACGGTGCACCAGCTCCGCCGACAGCAGGGGGCAGGTCGCGGCGACTCGGCGCAGCCGAGGATCCGCAGACGCGGCGCACGCCTCGTACCAGCTCGTCCCCGGCTCGACGAACATCTCGCCGACAGCGCCGATGTCCTCGACGGCGTGCCCGAAGACCCGGTCGATGGCGGCGCGCTGCGGCCAGGTCCGCGGCAACGGGTGCAGCAGGGCCCGGGCCCGTACGGCGCTGTCCGGGTCCTGGGCCAGTTCCGTCAGGAGCGGCGGGTCCAGGTCGGCTCTGGCGGCCACCTGCTTGCGCACGTCCGGATCGGGGTCGTGGGCGAGGCGGGCGACGATGTCGCCGGGCGTATGGGGGTTGCGGGCAAGCGACCACAGGTCGCGCCGTTCGGCGAGGCACTGCTCGGCCACGGCGTGGGAGACGGCGTAGCTGATGAGTAGAAGATTCCGGGAGTGACAGGCGCGTTCCGGCAGCTCCGCTTCCATCGCCGCCGGGTCCAGGATCCGGCGGCGGTCACGGGCGGTCTCCGAGACGGTGGGATCCGGGTCGGCCAGGAGCGCGTCGCGCTGGCCGGGAGTCAGCCACAGCCACAGGCTGGCGGCCTGGGCCCGAAGCACGGGGTTCGGGTGGTCGAGCATCCTACGGCGGAACGATGCACGGATCTGCCCGGAGAACGCCAGCTCCTGCCGGATCTCGTCCGCGCTGAGCAACTGCTCCCGGCGGTGTTCGTCGCGGGTGGTCAGCAGGATTTCCAGGACGTCGTCGGGCAGCGGCTCGGCCCTGTTCAGACGTGGGCGCGGACCTGCGGCAAGGCTTGCGCGGACGAAGGCATCAGGGTCGTCGACCAGTCGGCCGCGCTGTTCGGGAACGGCGTGCCGGCTGCGGGCGAAGGCGCGGCGGACCGTCTGCTCAGGGTGTGCGAGCACCGCCTCGACGACCTCGGGGGGAAGAGCGCGTTCCTGGCAGAGGGCCGTCCAGGCAACGCGCCCCTGCGGGGCCAGTAGACGCAGCAGAACCTCGGACGGCGCAGCCCGGTTGGCCGCGACGCCTCGCAGCCACGGTTCCGCGAGAAGAGAGGAGGACATCGGGACATCGTGGCAGTGGATACGACGCCGCGTCGACAGGGTTCGCCGAACCTGACGGCCCACCGAACCGAAGCTGCCGACTTTGATCGACCATTTGCTGCCTCCTGAATTTTCTGCGGAAAATTCAGGAGGCAGTGAGCGAGTGGGGCCGACGCGTCATCTGGATCGGGCTGCCGCTCCCCCGCTGGCTCAGCTATCCCTCTGAATTTTCCGCAGAAAATTCTGCGCCTTCGGACTGGGCGCTGCGGAAGCGGCGGCCCGCTGGCGGACCTTCGGTCGTGCTTGGGCCGCAGTGGATCAGGTCGACTGACACGGCCTGGGGCGGTCGTTCTCGACGTCGCGGGCGAGGCGGGGGCTCGCGGTGAGCCGGGTTCTCCGCGACTCCCCCGCGATCCTCCCCCGGTTCGGGCCGCGCTGTGCCGCGCTTGCTACCGGCGCAGGCGGTATGTCAGCTGAGCAACCGGCGGGCCGTCCCGGTGTGCTTTCTGAGGGCCATCGAATTTTCTGCGGAAAATTTCGCGGCGTGGTTCAGCACTCCGGCTGTCTGGTCCATGGCGGTCTGAAGGGATCGTCACTCAGCCGACTGGCGAACGATCCTGCGGGCGAGCTCGGGCAGAACGCGTCGGTCCATTCCGGCTGAGGGCTCCAGCATCGGCTTGCGGTTGTGGTGGGGCTCAGCGGTGGGTGGGGGAGCTGTCGAAGCTGTCGGTTTGGCGGGGGGAGGAAGCGGGATTCTGTCCCGACCTGGACGGGCGTGGTTGAGGATGGATGGTCGTCATCCTGGCAGCGCCCGCCGTCGTCGCCTACCAGAACCAGTGCGGTGGGCGCTCCTGTGTTCGGCACGGGCACAATGGTGTCCCGGCCAAGGGACCGCGGCTGAGCGATTTTCCGCAGAAAATTCTCCACGCGCAGGACAGCTATGGGGCAGCAGCTTCTGCCACTTCTTGCCTCGCCGGGGGATGGTCGGCAGTGCAGCTGTGTGCGCTGGCTGGCATCGGGCTCATGGATTCGCGCGATCTGCCGCTGGCACAGCATGGCGAACGCACGCCGTTGGAGTGGGTCCGGACGGCATGTGACGTCATCTAGGGGAGCCGATCAATCCCCCGAGCCGTCCCGGTGTTCCCTTGAGGCCCCCGAATTTTCTGCGGAAAATTTCGCGCCTCGGTTCAGCAGCCTGGTTTCCTGGTCCACCGAGATCCGAAGAGAGCGGCACTCGGCCGGCTGGCGAACGACCCTGTGGGCGAGCCCAGCAGTCCCCCGGGCCGCCCCAGTACCCCTCCCGAGGTCCGCCGAATTTTCTGCGGAAAATTTCTCAGCGTGGTCCACCGCAGTCCGAAGGGAGTGGCACTCGGCCGGCTGACGAACGACCCTGTGGGCTTGCCCGGCCGGACCGTGGGGGGCGGGCCAGCGGAGCCGCATCATTGGCCTGCGGTTGTGACGGGAGCTCAGTTTTATGTGGGGGAGCCGTTGAGGTGGCTGATCCAGCATGGAGGAAACGGCGCGTCTACCTCGGACTGGATGGGTGTGGCCCACGATGAATGTTCGTCATCGTGGCAGTGTCCATCGGCGTCGCCTACCAGAACCGGTGCGGTGGGCGCTCCTGCGACCGGCATAAGCAGATGGGTAGTTGTCGCGCGGTGAGCTCCGGACAGCACGACTGCGTCCGGGGCCAGGGGGCGCGGCCCGGCGATTTTCCGCAGAAAATTCGTCGGCGGTCGGGCAGGGGCAAAGCCGCTGTTGGTCTTCGCCTCGGTGACGGATGACCGCGTACGCGTCCTGTCACGGCCCGCGTCGACAGGCTCTGTGGCTCCCGGGCGAACCGCGCCTACCTGTGTAGGCGCGGCATCCGTCGCACCATCCTGGAGGAGACCTACTGGATCTGTAGCCGAACGAAGCTCGGCGCCGGCGACGGACGTCGCTCAGGTCCGACGAAGATGATTACCGCGCTCAAGCAACACCGCGTGCGGCGGCGACGGGGTACGACGAGTCGGTTGTCCGCTACGAGGCAACCGTGGTGATCGCCGCCTCATACGAGTAGCTGCGAAACGCCACCCGCTGCGATCATGTGGCGGTGAACGATGGACTGCCGGACGGCTGGACGATCGAGCGAGTGTGTTCCGCATCAGGGGATCCTGAAGCCGCCCTGCTCACCCTCGAACGACTGGTCGTGGTGGAGGAGCACGGCCGCGCGGACTACGTCTCACTCCGGCCCGACGTCATCCTGGCCTTCCACGGCCTGTGTCTCGTACGAGCGGACGACGACTGGTACATGGGCGAGCTCGACTTCGACGGCTCGGTCATCTGTTGGGCCGCCTACGGTTCCGACTTGGGCGAAGCCATCCAGGGGTTGTGACGTATCAGGCGATCGGCTTGATCACTTTCACAGCGTGCCTCAGTGGGGGAGAGGATCCCCACTTGTCGTGATAGGCGCTCCCCCGTAGGAGGCCGCAGGGGAGTCGAAGCCGTCGGCAATTCCTGTGTCGCGAGGGTGGGCCGATTGCTGGGAACCGGGACACAGCGATCGCGGAGCCCGATCTGTCTACCGCTCAGTCGAGGAATTTTCCGCAGAAAATGCGAGGGCTTCGATGGGGGAGGAGCATCAGCATCCGGACCAGCCGACTGGCAAGCGCACGCTCACGCGCTGCACAGCCACGGCTCGGACTCGGGTTCCGGCTCATTCAAGGGGCTTCCGTACCACTGACCCATGCCGTCCGGGTTGGCTCTCTCCGAGCTTCTCCGCGGAGGCCGGTCAGAGTTCTCGACGGACATCCATCGTGCCCACGGCAACGGCAATGGACGATGCCAGCAACGGACGATGCAGGGGACGGCCGATCCGTGGGCTTCGTCGAGGGACTCTGAATTTTCCGCGGAAAATCCGATGCGCCATCGGCCAAAGCGATGCTCTGGACATCCACAGCGGCGTCGAGTTCGCCATCACTACGTCCGCCGCTTGACCTGCTTTACGGCGCCTCTGCCTTCACGATCGAACCAGCAGCTCGTATCCGACCGGACCGATGGCCCCCCGAAAGTGCTCACCGGGGCAGGACCGCCACCTCCCGATCTCGACCGTACGGCTCATACCTCGGAGAGGACCCGGCCAGTGGGGCGGCATGCCACAGCTGATGTCGGTCCTCCAACGCATCGGGGTCAAGGGCTCCGGTGTGGTCGTTCGCGCACACCTCGGACTGCCTTGGCGGCGCCAAGGGCGTACGGCTTCCGCCGCAACTGTCGTTACCTGCGAAGGCGCCAGATTCAAGCACACCGTCCCGGAGGAGAAGGATCAGCGGGCCAACCGTCGGCGACGAGTCAGCCGAGGAGGCCGGCCTGCGGGCTCCGACATGAAGATGTACAAGCGTCGGAACGAGGTCGAGCGCGCGGTCAAATCGGCTCGGCGTCCTCGATCCGACTGCGGCCCAGGTCGTGGGTCGGTTCGATTCCCGGGCGCCGCCTCGTCCGGTCAGGTTCGTCTCGACGTCGTCCCAATCCGGGCCGTGCAGCCACAGGTTCTGTACCGCCTTCCCGCATCAGTGCCGGCTCGCCCGGTCGTGGCAGAGGCACGAGCCGGTACGCCAGGCTCCGTATCTGCATCGGCAGGCAGCCCCGTCAGCTGGCCGCGGGCACAGCGCCCTCAGCATGGCGAGGATCGCATCCGCATCGGCGAAGGTCAGCTCCTCGACGAAGTAGTGCTCGTCATCGTCGTAGTCGCTGAAGCGATGTCTCGTGACGGGCTTTCCGACGGCGGCCGCAGCCGCGGTCAGTCTGGCGGTGGCGCCGACGGTCGGTACCTCGGCGCTGCCACGAACCCGGGCCGACCATGAGGCAGAGGACCGGAGGGGAAGGGGAGCGGCGGGTGAAGGTCCAACTTGCCAAGCGGCCGCAGCGAGCTGCGGTACGCCTGAGGTCGAGCTGGCCGGCCAGGAGGTGGCGGAGCCGGGGACGAGCTTCCGGCGGAAGGAGAAGCGGGTGCGATGTTCGGCACCCGTCCGGCGTGGGTGTGAGCGCGAGTGGCTTCTTCGAGGCCTCGGGAGCCGACTCCTCAGCGGTCAGAGGCGATTTGCACGTCGCAGGCCACTTCACGTTCAAGGGACTGAACACAAAAGACATCGGAAGACCAGTAATAAACAAATCTCGGTACGGCGCTGTTTTCGGATGACGTGGTGCTGGGCACGTCCCCCCGTAGCCTTCCCGCAGCGGCCGGGCCCTTCGGTATTTAGTTCGTATGAATAAGAGATGAGGCGGTTCGGATTCGGTGGCCGAGGTGAGCCACGTCGACGGTCGAGCCTTCGCGACGTGTCGGGTGATCGACCCGAAGTTCCGGATGTGGGGGAGAGGGCGGGACGTGGCCTGGGGGCGTAGCGGAGCGTCGTCCACCAGAGCTGGGCGCCTCGCGGGGAGGGGAGCCCGGTGCGCGGGGATGACTCCCGCCCGCCGTGGTGGCATGAGACTCTGGGATTCGGTGACCGAGCCCTGGAACCTCATTGACGTCTGGCCGGCGAAGAACGCATCGGCCAGCCTGGCCGAGCGTCACCCGCCCGCATCGCCCGAAGCCGTCGGGCGCACCGAGGAGCGGCTCGGGTTCGAGATCCCCGCTGATCTGTGCGAGTCGCTGCTGTGCCATGGCGGAGACGACGCCTACCTCGCTGTCCTTCCGCGCGGCCCCCTGTACTCCACGGAAAGGATCGTCGAGATCCGCACCATGCGGATGAGGATCTGGGACGCCGATGATCCGGACCAGCGGGACGCCCCGTGGTGGGGAGCGCGGTGGGCCCCGTTCGCCGGCCGTTACGGCGACGAGCACTTCATCGACGCCGGGCCCGGCCTGTGGCACAACCACCTCGGGAGGGCTGCCCATGACGGCTCGGCCTACTCCGCCGGCTGGCCGAGCCTGGCCACCCTGGCTCCATGCCGTCGCCCAGGCGATGCTGCACCACGGTGGCCGCGACCACGTCGAGCCGGCTAAGTCGCCAATTCGCTTTTGTGTCAAGGTAGTTGAATGATAGATCTCACCGAAAGAGCGGAACTCGGTTGAGTGGCAAGCCCTTTGCGGGAGTCCTGTTCGGGCATCGGGGACGCAACACCTGAACTGGGCAGGCTGGTCTTCGGTGTTGCCCATGATCTGGTTGAAGAGCCCCGATGCGGTGTGTCATCACATCTCGCACGAGGCCCGCCGTGACGGCCAGTTGCGGGTGTCTGGGCATCGGGCGCGACACGACAGTGGCGTCAGGGGCGGAAGGGGAAGCCGTAGAGGTGCACGGACACGTGCTCGCGGCCCTCGGTGTCGCCGTCTGCCTTGGCGGCCTTGCCGCGCTTCCGCCAGCGTCGTCCCAGCGCCTCGAGTTCGCCGTTCAGCTCGGCGAGTTCGGCCGGGGTCAGGTCGATCATCCCACTCGGAGCTGAACGTGGAGTCCGTCCACACCTTGCCCCAGGCCGGCGCCCTGGTCCAGGTACGCGCGGTACGGGGAGGTCCGGGTCTCGACGATGCCGCGGGTGACCGCGCCGACTGCGGCGGCCCCCTCGGGCGTGCCCGCGAAGTCCGAGTCCCCAAAGCCCCAGCCCTCCTCGGAAGCCATCTGCCACCACGGCTCGCGGCCGTCCGCACTGCGGCCGCTCGCCTCGGACACGAAGCCGTGCTCGGCCAGCTTGCGCAGGTGGTAGCTGACCAACGACGGGGCCGCGTCGACCTGTTCGGCGAGCTGGAGGCGGTCGCGGCGCCCGCGGCGTACAGCAGCCGGTAGAGCATGCGGCGATGTCGTAGTGGAAGCGCCGCGCGGCCTGGACTCGGACGCTCTCGATCCGGCCGACGCGGACGGGGGCGGGGGTTGGTGCCGGGCACCGGCTTGGTTCAGATCGCGCCGCTGTCATCGACGGTGTCCGCTATCGGCTGCCAGCGGACGTCCGGGTGTTACGGGCCGTCGGCTGCGGCACGGGCCCGGGTACGGGCACGGGTACCGGTGCGGTTGGGGGAGGGGCCGGGGACGGCTCGGTCAGGCCAGCCAGCGCAGCACGGTCCAGGGGCCGGCGGGCAACGGTGAGAAGACGAGCGTGGGCACCAGGAGCAGTCCGGCACTCACCCACCAGTAACGGCGGCCCCGTAGGCCGGCCAGCCTGCGGAGCCCGAGGTTGACCAGCCACCACAGCAGGCCGAAGACCGTCCAGACGACGACGCCGGCCACCACCCACACCATCGGGCCGTCGTTCTCGGTGGGTTCGCGCTGCCCGAGCCCGAGCCAGACCAGCGGGTAGTTGAGGAAGAACACCAGCGTGAACATCAGCGGGACCATGGCGGCGAACCCCAGCGCGACGTTGACCAGCACCGGGGCCGCCCACGCCGCCCACACCGCCTGCCTCGTCCGGGCCTCAGGCGTTGCGCAGGGGTGCATGGTGCTTCTCCAATGCCCGGTAGAGCTCGGTCAGTTCGACGTCGTGCTTGCCTGCGGTCCGGTCCGTGACCGGGCCGTCGTAGCGTCGGGATGTCGATGGCGGGGTGGCTGTTGCATTCGTCCTGCGCGCTCGTCAGTCGCGGGTGAGGTCCTCGGGCACTGCCCGGGCGAGGGTGTCGGCCACCGTTGTGCAGGCGAGCCGGGCCACGGAGCGCAGCTCGGCGTCGGGGGCGCCGGCCCGGCTCAGTACGGCCAGCGACTGGTTGACGGCGACGACGAATACGGCGAGCTCGTCGAGCGTCCGGGTGTCGGCCGAGGAGTCCGCCAAGGCTGTGCGTACCCGTTGACGCTGTACGTCGAGCAGGCCGCGCACCTGTGCGCTGTTCTCCTCCTTGAGCGTCGGCGACTGCGCGGCGGACTGGGCGATGAGGCACCCGGAGGGGACCGACGGGTCGGCGATGCGGCCCAGGACGACGCCGAAGAACGCCTCGACCGCGCGCACCGGATCACCGGGGTGCGCCGCGAGCGCCTGCTCGTACTGCGTGCCGTAGATCGACGCGTAGCGGTCGAGGCACTGGCCGAACAGGGCGTCCTTGTTGCCGAAGGCGCCGTAGAGGGAGCCGCGGCCCAGGCCGGTGGCCGAACCGAGGGCATCGAGTGAGGCGTCGGCGTACCCGCGCTGCCAGAACACCTGCATGGCCTGGTCCAGTGCCGCGCTGATGTCGAACTGCTTCCGGCCGGACACGGTGTGCACCTCTCCTGCTTCTCCGCTGTCCCACGTCGTCGCGACGAGCCTACCCGCATCTTGGACCGATCGGTCAGTTCATCTTTGACTGATCAGTCCAAGATGGCTAGCGTGCAGGCAGGCGGTTCCCGGATCCGAAGACTTGCCGAGGCCAGCCGCTGGCCACCGGCCGTCAGCCGCCGGCCGGACCGGGCGGTTCCCGCCGTCTCGGCGAACCCGTCAACCCCGTGCCTCCGAAGGATGATCATGAGTCTGTCGCCGACCCGCCCGCCCACGCCCGAAGGCCGCGGTTCCGCCTCCCAGGTGCCGAACCTCCCGGCCGGCTTCGCCGACACCTTCACCAGCCGCTACGTCGACACCGGCGAACTGCGCCTGCACGCCGTCACCGGCGGCGAAGGGCCTGCGCTGCTGCTGGTCGCCGGCTGGCCCCAGACGTGGTACGCCTGGCGTCTCCTGATGCCCGCGCTGGCGCAGGACTTCCGGGTCATCGCGGTCGACCCGCGCGGCGTCGGACTGTCCGACAAACCCCCGGGCGGGTACGACACCGGCACGCTCGCCCGCGACCTGGTGGCGCTGATGGACGCGCTCGGGCACCGGCGGTTCGCCCTGGTCGGCCACGACGTCGGGATGTGGACCGGTTACGCCCTGGCTGCGGACCATCCTGACCGGCTCGACCGCCTGGCCGTCGCCGAGGCCGCGATCCCGGGGTTGTCGCCCTCGCCGCCTCTCCTCGGCAGCCGGGAGGCCAACGACCGCCTCTGGCACTTCGCCTTCAACCGCCTCACCGACGTCAACGAACAGTTGGTCAGCGGACGCGAACACCTCTACTTCGGCCACCAGTTCGCCACGAAGTCCGCGAAGGCACTGCCCGACTACGCCGTCCAGCACTACGTCGACACCCTCGCCGCCGAGCCGGAAGCCCTGCGAGCCGGCTTCGAGTTCTACCGCGCACTCGACACGACCATCGCCCAGAACCAGGAGCGCAGGACTCGACGGCTGACCCTGCCCGTCCTGGCGATCGGAGGAGCGGAGAACCTGGGCGCCTCCGTCAGCGAGACGATGGAGCTCGCCGCCGACGACGTGCAGGGCCTCGTCCTCCCCGACTGCGGCCACTACCCGGCCGAGGAGGCCCCGCAGGCGATGCTGACCGCCCTGACCGCGTTCCTGGCCCCGTACCGGGACGGGGCGGGCGCCCAGGGCGCCCCCACGGCACGCGTCGGCCCCACCACCCCCACCGGTGAGGTCGACGCCGCGTACACGGCCATGACGATCGATGCCCGGCCCGTCTCGAACGCCCGTCGGCAGGCGTCGGATGCTGACCGCTGTGACCACTGACCGCTCTCTTCCGACTGACCCCGTGCTTGTGGGGGAGGAGCTTCTTTCCGGCCCGCGGCGGAGCGGTGATGCCCTTTGCCGTTTCTTGACCAGGGCCCGCGGTGCCGGATAGTGAACTGCGGTGATCTGTTGAACTGTCAGGAAACGGCGGCGCGGTGTTCCAATGCGCCAGGGCTGCGCGTGGGCGCACGGCTGTTCGGGGCGGCCGGTGAAGGCGAATGCGTCCCCGGCAGCGGCGCAGTCCCGATGCCGCTGTCCGTGCGTCACGCTCTCTTGCGATGGCGGGATTCGGGGCCGGGTCGCCGGGGATATCCGGGAGGTCCTCGGAAATCAGGGGCTCAGCGAAACGGACATTGTGCTTCATGACACGCGGGTCGTGTCGGCATCAGGCCAGATCATCTGGAATGCTGTTCCAGTCCGCCGTCACCGGCTTTGATCGGCGGGCATCCGCAGTACCGGGCAAGCGGCCCGGGAAGCCCACGGAGAGAACGGAACATCATGAAGCCATCTGTACTTGTCGTGTCCACTGACCCTCAGGGATCGGCCGTCGTCTGGGCGGAGCGGGTGGGGGACAACCTGCCCTTCGATTTCATGGCGGCGCACGACCAGGCCGATCAGCTGCTCCACCTCAAGAAGACCGGTGCCAAGGTCCACGTCATCGCCAACCAGAAGGGCGGCGTCGGCAAGACCACGACCACGGTGAACCTCGCGGCGTGCACCTTCGACGTCCTCGGCGAGAAGGACGAGTACGAGCACATCTTCATCGACACGCCGGGCACCCTGGCCGACGAGGAGATCCTGCGCAGTGCTCTGGAGATAGCGGATGACGTCCTGGTCCCGATGATCACCGAGCCGTTGTGCTTCGACCCGACGGCGCGGACGATCCAGAAGGTCATCGAGCCGATGGACATCCCCTTCCGGGTCGTCATCAACAACTGGGACCCCCGCGACGGCCGCGCCGACCTGGAGGACACCGAGGCGTACATCGCCGCGAAGGGGTGGCCGCGGGCCAAGACGGTCCTGAGGCGTTACAAGATCCACTCCCGGGCGGTGGCCGAGGGAACGGTCGTCACCCAGTACAAGGAGAGCGGCACCGCCTACCGGGCCCGCGAGGACTTCTTCCGGCTGTCCCTCGAACTCGGGTACGGGGGTCGCTGATGGCCGGCCGTCGTGTTTCCTTCGCCTCGATGGCGGCCGACCCGGTCGTCGACGCCCCCGGGGTGGTCAGCAACCAGGAGAGTCCGGCCCCGTGGGTCCCCACGGGGCCGGACTCTCCGGCCCGGTGGGTCCCCACCGCCAACTGCCTCCCCAACCCGCGCAACCCGCGCGACGACCTGGGCGACCTGTCGGACCTGGCGAGCATCAAGGACCGCCAGCTGCAGAGCTGCCTCGCCGTCACCCCGGACGCGTACCTCCGGCTCTGGCCGGAGGACGAGGGCCTGCTCGGTGCGGGCCCTCAGGACGTGGTGATCGTCAACGGCAACCGGCGCCGGGCCGCTGCCGCGCTGTACGGGCGCGAGCAACTGCTCGTCGTCGTCGACGACTCGGTGGCGGACTCCAAGGCGACCCTGCTGCGCGCGGCGCTCGACGAGAACATGGCGCGCAAGGACTTCGACCCGATCGAGGAGGCCAACGCGGTCCTGCTCATCGTGGCGCAGTACGCCACCGCCAAGGAGGCCGCCGAGTCGGAGGGCTGGTCCCAGAGCTGGATCTCGCACCGCAAGAACCTGCTGAAGCTCCACCCCGAGCTACAGCGGCAGGTGCGGGCCAAGGCGCGGGGCGAGGAGGGCATCTCCATCAACGTCGCCCGCCGTCTGGGATCGGTCAAGGGCATCGAGGCGATGGCCCTGGCCGAGCAGACGGAGCAGCTGGAGCAGCTGCTCCAGGCCGACGCCGACGCCGTCGCGGCCAAGCGGGCGGCGAAGCTGGGGGCCCGAGCGGCGGCGGTTCAGGCCTCCGCTGACGGGGTGACTCCTCAGGCCGCGCCGCAGCGACCCGTCGCATCCGCGAGTGGGCCTGCGGAGAGCGCGACCGCGTCCGCGTCCGCGTCCACGGCTGCGTCCACGGCCACCGTCACGCCGTCGCCGGTGGAACCGTCGCCGGTGGAACCGTCGGCCTCGGCTACCCGGTCGAAGCCCGCCAGTGCCGGCGCGGGGGAGAGCACCGAGCCCGCTCCGAGCACGGAGTCCGCTCCGAGTGCGGAGTCCGCTCCGAGTGCGGAGTCCGCTCCGAGCGCCGAGCGATTTTCCGCGGAAAATTCCGAGCCTCTTCCGATGCCGGAACAGCGAGCCGAGGCCTCCCCGGCCGAGCAGCCGTCGGCCACGCCGTCCGCGGAGCTCGGCGATGTCGACTGGCATGACGTCGAGGAACTCGCCGACGCCATCTGCCGCACCCTTTCGGCCGACGAGGCCTACCGCCTCGCCGACGCCCTGGCCAACCGTCTGCTGACGACCAACAGCTGACGCGACCTCCGGTGCCCGCCCCGTCGTTCGCACGGGGCGGGCACCGGATCGGCATCCCTCGCCGGTGCGTGCGGGAGGGAGACGTGGACCTCCCCGGCCGTCCGAACGGCGTCGCTCATAGTCCGGCTTCGTACGTCCCGGGCGGCACGGGCGTCCCGTCGTACGGGAGATAGCACCTCATGCGGTACGACAGCAGGTGCTGTACGAGGTCGCTCGCCAGGAACGGCTTCGCCCACTCCCACTGGGTGCCACCGCGGCAGGCGGTGCAGGCGGCGTCCCGGTGGCTGCGGCACACCGTGCCGCGGGCAACGTGCTGGGTGCGCATCTTGAGTCGACCGGACAGCCAGATCTCCGTATGGGCCCTCGCCTTCTGCGGCTTGCAGCGCATCAGAACGCAAACCTCTTCGACGCTGAGCACCCGCAGGGCGACGCCCAGGCGGGCGTGCCGGCTGACCTGTGAGGTCGCCAGGCCGGGCAGGAGTTGCTCGGTCAGGCTCGGCTCGAGCCGCTTGATGAGTTGGTAGCTCGCTCTCTTGCTGTCATCTCCCTGGGGGAGATCGTGGATGAGCCAGATGAGCGGGCTGTACACCACGCTGGTCGCTTTCCGGTTCGCCCGCAGGAGGCGCGCGGCGTCCTTGAAGTCCTGGCAGGACTTCTCGTCCTCAAGGTGCTCCAGGAGGTTGCGACGTGCCTCGGCGTACGTTCCGAACGGACGGTATCCGTAGTCGACGACCTTGATCTTCGTCTCGGGAGTCGTCACCAGCTTCGCTGCTATCCAGGCCCACTCCGTCAGCATGGGACCGACCATAACCCACGACGGTGCTCCCGGAGGAGGCCTCGTCGCGGACTCGGGTGGTGACGAAGAATGGTTTCGGCCGCTCGAAAGTTCGCATGGGGAAGGCGATTTGACGATGTGTCGGCTGATGCGTTCCGCCGTGGCGTGCGGTCAGGTCTGTTCGTTCCCGGTCCACGCGCGGAGTTTCCGGGTCGCGGACGGCCCAGATGCGGCTGACGCGGCCGCCGCTGGTCTCGAACACGGCCACGGTCACGGTGACGTCCACCGAGCTTCGAGGGCCCCGAGCCGTACCGTCAGCGATCCGTCCGCGGGCTCGGGCCAGGGCACCGCAGTGTCGGTGGTGTCTGATACGAAGGCCCTGTGACGGAGGACGAGATCATCAAGCGGCTCATCGAGCAGAATGCCGGAGGGCGTCCTTCGCCTGCGCTTCCGGAGGCTGTGTCCGGGCTCGAAGCAGTTGTGGGGCACCCCATGCCGCCTTTGCTCAGACGGATCTATCTCGAGGTCGCCGATGGCGGGTTCGGCCGCTGGGGCGGTGCCCTGCCCTCACCGAGTACCGTGACGAACCGCCCGTGCTGGAGGCGTACCTCGGGTGGCGCGAAGGCTATGGCGCGGACTGTCCGACACCGGTGGTACAGCTACTGCCCTGGGGCTGCGCTAACTGGTCGCTCCCGGCATGGCTGTATGGCTATTGCCTGAGGTGAATGATTGCTCGGGAGCAATGGTTCACCCTGAAATCGGCAGATCGGGTGGCGGCTCGTCACACACGGTTTCTTGGGGGATTCTTGACCAGGAAATCGAAGCAGGCGGCTGCCGATTTGGACAATCCGGAAAAATCATCAAATTTTCACATTTAGCGCACTCGATGCTTGTGCATTGCGGAGGTGAGGATGACGATGGAGCGAGGGGGACTTCGAAAGAAGGTTGCTCATGTCATTCCTCGGACAGTTCCAGTCCTTCGGTCGGTTCCGTGACGACTGGGGCGGCGGTGGTCGCGGTGGCGACTACGGCGACTTCGGTGACGACCGTGGCGGCTACGGCGGCTACGACGACTTCCGTGACGACTTCGGCGGCGACCGTGGCGGCTACGGCGGCTACGGAGGCGACCGCGGCGGCTACGGAGGCGGCTACGGAGGCCGGTGGTAAGGATCGCTTCCCTGTGAGAGCGGGCCGGGCACGTGTGCCCGGCTTTGCCGTGTCGGCCGGGAGCGACCCCACGCGGACCCGCGCCGGCCGTGCGTGTGGAGACCTTCCATTCCCGGAGCAGGGCCTCTTTGATCGGGAGTTCCTCTCAATCCGGAAGTGATCTGGGCTCGGGGACGAGCGAGAAGACCGTGAGATGACGAGGAAACACAGCCTTCGGTCGGCTCTGCGACGCTTGCTCACGGTCGCGGAGACCTCCGATGTGGTCGCCGCGGCACCGCCGGTCCCGCTCATGGCGATCTTCCGGCGCTTCTGGCCCTACACCAAGGGTGGCCGCCGGTGGCTGGTGGTGCTGCTGGCCCTGGTCGCGGTGGGCCCGGCGATCGAGGCGATGGAGATCTGGCTGTTCAAGATCGTCATCGACGACATGCTCATTCCGCACCGGCTGAACCTGTTCCTGCCGATCGCCCTCGCCTATGCGGGGCTGACCCTGCTCTCCGGAGTACTGGGCTTCGCCCGGCGGGTGATCTCCACCTGGGTCAGCGAACGTTTCCTGCTCATCCTGCGGTCGGACGTGTTCCGGCACATCCAGGGCCTGTCGCTGGGCTTCTTCGAGCGCCGGCGGCTCGGCGACGTGCTGTCCCGGGTGACCGGCGACGTGGACGCGGTCGAGACCTTCCTGCTCTCCGGCATCGTCAACGCGCTCGGCCAGGTGGCGCGGCTCGGCATCTACGTCGGCCTGCTGCTGGTGCTGCGCTGGGACCTGACCCTGGTCGCGCTGGTCGCCGCGCCACTGTTCTTCCTCACCGCCCGCCGCTTCGCCAAGCTGATCCGGGCGGCCTCGCGCGAACGCCGTCGGCGCAGCGGCTCGATCAGCGCGGTCGCCGAGGAGTCGCTCGGCAACATCGCGCTCGTCCAGGCGTACAACCGCCAGGACTGGGAGCACGCCCGATTCCAGCGCGAGAGCATCGGCCGGTACCACGCGGCGATGGCCTCGACCAGGATCGGAGCGCTCTACGGGCCGACGGTCGACTTCGTCGAACTGCTCGGCGGCCTGGTGGTGATGGGCCTCGGGGCCTGGGAACTCGTGCACGGCCGGCTCACCTTCGGTGGCCTCATCGTCTTCCTCACCCTGCTGAGCAGGCTCTACGGCCCGATCCAGAGCATGTCCGGGCTCGGCAACACCTTCTACGCGGCCTCCGCCGCCGCCGAGCGGATCATCGAACTGCTCGACCAGCGTCCACAGGTGACCGATCCCGCCACCCCCCGGCCGCTCGGCCGCGCCCGGGGCGGGATCGAGTTCGACGACGTCACCTTCCGTTACCCGGACGTGGAGGCGCCCGCACTGTCGGAGGTGTCCTTCGAGGTGGCGCCGGGGGAGACGCTGGCCCTGGTCGGCGCCAGCGGCGCGGGCAAGTCCACCGTCGCCAAGCTGCTGTTGCGCTTCTACGACCCGGACGACGGCGCGGTGCGGCTCGACGGCCTCGACCTGCGCGACCTCGCCCTCACCGACCTGCGCGAGAACGTCGCGGTGGTGCTCCAGGAGACCCTGGTCTTCCACGGCACCGTCCGGGAGAACATCGCCTACGGGCGCCCCGAGGCGAGTGAGGCCGAGATCCTGGCGGCGGCCCGGGCGGCGGACGCCCACGAGTTCATCACCCGGCTCCCGGACGGCTACGACACCCTGGTCGGCCAGCGCGGCCGGCTGCTCTCCGGCGGCCAGCGTCAGCGCCTCGCGATCGCCCGCGCGATGGTCCGGGACGCCCCCGTCCTCATCCTCGACGAGCCCACCACGGCCCTGGACGCGGAGTCGAGCCAACGGATCATGGGCCCGTTGCGCCTGCTCATGGCCGATCGCACGACGATCATCATTTCGCACAATCTGCTGACCGTCCGCGACGCCGACCAGATCGTCCTGCTCGACCAGGGCCGGATCGTCGCCCACGGCACCCACACCGAGCTCCTCCTCCGCAGCTCCGCCTACGCCGGCCTGCACCGGTTGCACCACCCGCCGGGCGAGTCCGTGGAGGCCGTCCCCTGAGGCGTGCCCGGGCGTACCGATCTCGGCCACGGCCCTGCGGGCCTGTTGGTAGATTCCTCGCGTGAGCGAGCAACTGCCCGGCGGTGGGATCGAGCTGTCAGCCGACGAGGTCGCGGCCCTCGACGACAGGTGGTCGTCGTGCTGGAGGCCGGACGAGGTCGCGCGGCGGTTGGCGGGGGTCGGCACGCCGTGGTGTGTGGCCGCGGGATGGGCGCTGGACCTCTTCCGGGGCGGGCAGGCGCGTGCGCACGGGGACATCGAGATCGCGATTCCGGCCGCGAGCCTTCCCGAGGTCCGCAGTCGCTTCCCCGGGTACGTCTTCGACGCGGCGGGCAGCGGCCGGATCTGGGAGGACGCCGCACCGGGGGTGCTGGCCGCCACCCATCAGACCTGGCTGCGCGATCCGGCCACCGGTGACTACCTGCTCGATGTGTTCCGCGAACCGCACGACGGCGACGTCTGGATCTGCCGGCGCGATGAGAGGATCCGCTTTCCCTACGGCGACATCATCCGCCACACGGCAGGCGGCATCCCGTACCTGGCGCCCGAGCTGGTCCTGCTGTTCAAGGCCAAGCACCTCCGCCGGAAGGACCAGGCGGACTTCGACACGACCGTTCCGCTGATGACCCCGGCCCAGCGCGGGACCCTGGCCGAACTGCTCGCCTGCGTACACCTGGGGCATCCCTGGCTCGCGGACCTGTAGCCCCCGCGCAGTCGTTGGCGCGAGGGCTTTCCGGGTCTGCGGGGAACGTCAGCGGACGACGTCGAAGACCTGCTTCTGTAGACCGTTGGGGTAGACCTCGTGCTCGACGAGCGTCAGCTTCTGGGTGTCCTTGTCCGTGGTGCTGAACAGGCGCTTGCCCGCGCCGAGCAGGAGCGGGAAGACGAGCAGGTGGTAGCGGTCGACCAGACCGGCGTCGGAGAGGGCCTGGTTCAGGGTCGCACTGCCGTGCACGATGATCGGGCCGCCCTCGGTCTGCTTCAGCGCGGCAACCTCGTCGAGTGAGCGCAGGATCGTGGTCTCGCCCCAGTTCGACACCAGGTCGTCCTCGGTGAGGGTGGTGGAGACGACGTACTTCGGCATCACCTTGTAGTCGGCGAAGTCCGCCATGTCGGGCCACACCTGGCTGAACGCCTCGTAGCTGACCCGCCCCAGCAGCATCGCGGTGGCCTCCTGCTGCTCCCGCCCCTTGATCTCGAAGGCCTCGGGAAGGAACTCGATGTCCTTGAAGGTCCAGCCGGAGTTCCGGTAGCCGGGCTCCCCGCCCGGGCCTTCCACAACGCCGTCGAGCGAGATGAAGGCGGTGCTGATCAGGGTACGCATCTCTGGTTCCTCGGTGTCTCGGATCTGGATTCTTCCGGGCTCGCCGACCTGGTCGGCATCGGACGCCCTGCTGTCGGCCGCCGATGTGATCAAGGTAGCCGTGCCGGCCGAACGAGGCCGCCAGCCGGGGCCGCTGTGCGTTGCCGTCAGCCCCTGGGGAATTCGCCGCCGTCCACGACGAGGTTGCTCCCCGTCAGCCAGCTCGCCCGGCCGGACAGGAGGAACAGGACCGCGTGGGCGATGTCGTCGGGTCGGCCGTCGCGTCCCAGCGGGGGAGTCGTGGTGTCCTGGCCCGGCCCCGCGTCCAGGCGTGCCCACTGCTCGCGCGTCGCTTCGCCGCCGGGGGTGGCGGTTCGGCCGGGAGACACGGTGTTGACCCGGATCCCGTGCGGGGCCAGCTCGGCGGCCAGCCCCCGGCTGTAGGCCTCCAGCGCCGCCTTCGCGGCCACGTAGTGCAGGAACGGCGGTGCCACGGTGGGGACGGCGGCCGAGGAGACGTGCACGATCGCCCCCGAACGCCGTTCCCGCATCCCCGGTGCCAGCAGCGCGTCCAGCCGCACCGACGCCAGGAAGTTCAGGTCCAGCGCGTTCTGCCACTCCTCGTCGGGGATGGCCAGGGCGCCGTGGTGCGGCTGCGCCCCGCCCACGTTGTGGACCAGGATGTCCACCCCGCCGAGCACCTCCTGCGCGGCCGTGGCGAGCGCCTCCGCGCCGGCCCGCGTTCGCACGTCGGCCGCCACGAAGGCGGCCCCCTCCGGGACGGTGCCCGTCGCCGACCTGGCGGTCGTGAGCACCTTGGCGCCCGCGTCCAGGAGTTGGCGCACGATGGCTGCTCCGATTCCGCGAGAACCACCCGTGACCAGGGCCCGCTTGCCTGCGAGTTCCTGCGTGCCTGGTCCGTTTTGGGTCGTGGTCATTTCCTTGGTCCTCTCGATCGCGTGTTCGTCCGGGTGTTCGTCCGGGTGTTCGTCCGCTCGACGGAATGGGAATCGACCAGGCGCGCAGGGTGCGAATTCCTCAGGGAGCGCGAATACTTCAGGGAAATCGTGGTGGGTGCCTCGTCGAGCTGTTTCACGGTACGGCCGGAAAAGAGCGAGAGGCAAAGACGAAGTGTCAGCAGACGCTATAGGGAAGGCCTATGGCGTGCCGGTTCCGTCGTGCGCCGCCGACGGCCGCTGACCTGCGGCCTCGACGTCCTCAGCGACCACTCGTACGCCTCTGGCTGATGTTTCGTCAGATTCGGTGCACAGGACGAGAGTTGGGGAAGCGTGGGGCGGAGGGCGCAACGGCGGTACGTTCGTCAACTTTTACTTTCCCCCGCCCGCCCCCGCATAGTGACGGCCCGAACCCGAGAGGAGGCCCGTCGTGCCGTACAGCGATGACCGTGCCGAGTGCCAGGTGCAGGCGGAAAACGTGCAGGTGGGGGCCGTGTGCGCCGAGTACGACCGGCGCCTGGAGCAGACGCGCGTCGAACTGGCCCGTACCCTCGCCGCGCCCGCCGACGGCGCCGGGGCCGTGTACGAGCGGGACGTGGCGGCCGCGCGGTGGGCCGGGGAGGTGCGCCGCCTGGAGGGCGCCGGCCACGGGCTGGTGTTCGGCCGCCTCGACACCGCCGACGGCACCACGCTGCGGATCGGGCGCCTGGGCCTGCACACCGAGGCGGACGAACTGCCGCTGCTGGTGGACTGGCGGGCCGAGGCCGCCAGGCCCTTCTACGAGGCCACGCCCGTCCACCCGATGGGCCTGCGACGCCGGCGCCACCTGCGTCTGGACGGCCGCACCGTCGCCGCCGTCAGCGACGAACTGCTGGACGGCTCCGACCCCACCCGTGAGGACGTGATCGGCGACGGCCCGCTGCTGGAGGCCCTGTCGGCCCGGCGCACCGGACGCATGGGCGCCGCGGTCGCCACCCTCCAGGCCGAGCAGGACGCGATCGTCCGCTCCCGCCACCGGGGGGTGACGGTCGTACAGGGCGGCCCCGGCACCGGCAAGACGGTGGTGGCCCTGCACCGCGCCGCCTACGTGCTGTACGCCTTCCCGCGCGCCGCCGAACGCGGTGTCCTCGTCCTGGGCCCCAACACCCGCTTCCTGGACTACATCTGTCAGGTGCTGCCCTCGCTCGGCGAGAACGACGTCGCCCTGGCGACCTGCGCCGACCTCGCCCCCGCCACCCCCGGCCCGGCGGCGCCCGAGGAGCCGCAGACCGCCCGCCTCAAGGGCGACCCCGCCCTCGCCGACGCCCTGGCCGCAGTGGTCCGCGCCCACCAGGCCCCGGCGGAGGACGGCCTGGCCATACGGGTCGGCCAGGAGGAGGTGCACCTGCCGCAGTCCGACCTCGCCGCCGCCGCCCGCGCAGCCACCGCCGACGGCCTCGCCCACAACCGGGCCCGCGACCTGTTCAAGGACCTGCTGGCCGACGCCCTCACCCGCGCCCTCGAACGCGACACCGCCGACACCCTCGACCAGCTCGACGCCGAGGTCGCCCAGCTCACCGGCCTCAACCTCGACCGCGTCGCCGCCGCCGATCTGCGCCGGCTCGGTCTCGACGGCTCACGTGCCCACGACGCCGCGGGTACCGGCGACGCCCCGGGTATCGACGGCACCGCGGGTACCGACGGCACCTTCGACGCCGAGGCCGTCCGCGCGGCCCTGCTGGACGACCCGCACCTCGACCGCGTCCTCGACACCCACTGGCCCGCCCTCACCCCGCACGACGCCGTCCGCGCCCTGCTCACCGACCCCGCCGCCCTCACCGCCCACCTGCCCCACCTCTCCGACGACCAGCGCGCCCGCCTGCTGCGCGCCCCCGACGCCCCGTGGACCGACGCCGACCTGCCGCTGCTGGACGAGGCCGCCGCCCTGCTCGACGGCCCCCCGCAGCGCAGTTGGGGCCACGTCGTCGTCGACGAGGCCCAGGAACTCACCGCGATGCAGTGGCGCGCCGTGCTGCGCCGCTGCCCCACCCGATCGATGACCGTCGTCGGCGACTTCGCCCAGGCCGGCCCCGCCGCCCAGGCCCGCGACTGGCACGAGGCCCTCCACCCGCACACCGGGAGCCGCTTCGACCTGCACACCCTGACCGTCAGCTACCGCACCACGCAGGAGATCCTCGCCGCCACCACCGACCTGCTCGCCCGCATCGCCCCCGGCCAGGCCCGCGCCCGCGCCATCCGCCACGGCGAACCCCCGCGCACCCTCACCGCCCCGGCCCACGGCCTCGCCGCCGCCGTCCTGGCCGAACTGCGCGCCCAGACGGCCGCCCACCCCGGCGACCTCCTCGCCGTGGTCTGCGCGGACGCCCGCCTGCCGGAGCTGGAGGCCGCCGGCCTGCCCGGACACGTCCGCCTCGTCCCCGCCTCCGAGGCGCGCGGCCTGGAGTTCGACGCCGTCCTCGTCGTCGACCCCGACCAGATCACCGCCGCCCGCCCGGCCGGCGAACGCGACCTGTACGTCGCCCTCACCCGTGCCACCCGCCGCCTGTGCGTGATCAGGACCGCGGGGTAGGCCGGGCGGCACCGGGCCCGGCTCGGTAGACGGCGAGGTGCCGGCCGGGGCGCGGTGTACCCGGGCAGCATCGCCTACCCCGCTCCGGCGCATGCCTCCGCCTCCGCCAGGTACCGCGCCACCGGGCCCAGCGTCAGCATTCCACTGGCGGCGCCGGCATGCTCCGCACGGGCACCGCGCAGGAAAGCCCCGGCGCGTGCGGCGATACCGGGCTCGCCGAGGCGAACGGCGGCGCGGGCGGTCAGGCACCACATGGCCTCCTGCATGTGGTCGCGCGCGGGATCGGGCACCGCGGCGAGCGCGGTACGGGCCTCCTCGACCCGGTCCTGGGCGAGCAGCACGAGGGGGCGCGCCCAAGCCCGGTACGGGCCCCAGTCGAGGTGCGGGTCGGTGGGTGCGGGCCGGTCGTGCAGCAGGCGCAGCCCGAGGAGGGCGAGCGCGAACAGGCCGCGGTGCAGCCCCGGCATTCCGGCCCGCTGGAGGGCGTTCTCGGCGGCCCGGTAGTGTGCTGCGGCCGTGGCGGCGGTCGGCCCGCCGGGTTCGGTGCTGCGGGCGGCCGTGGCCCGGGCCCGGAACCACCCGGTGAGGACGGGGACGAGGGGCGCCTCGGTGGTGGCGGCGAGTCGGTTGGCAGCTTCGGCGTGCGAGGCCGCGGCGTCGAGGTCTCCGAGGGCCGAGGCGGACTGGAGGCGGACGAGTCGGCCGAGTACGCCGAAGTTCGGCAGCTCGTGCCGGGCGGCCAGGTCGAGGATCTCGGCGCCGATCCCGTCCCGTACCGCCGCGAGCCCGGGGCGGGTGAAGGACTGCAGGAACACCCCGTTGAGGGCGAAGACCAGCAGGGCGGGATCGGCCAGGCCCCGCGCCAGCGCCTCCGCCTGTTGTGCCGCCTGCTGTCCGCGGCCCAGTTCGGCCGTGGACAGGTCGGCGCTGCGGCTCTCGACGGCGACCGTAGCCAGGAGGCGGGCCGACAAGTCGGCGGGGCCGTCGGGGCCGAGCGCGGTGAGCGTGCGTTCGGCAGCCGCGACGACCGCGCGGGACTGCTCGGGGTCGTCGGCCCGGCTCCAGACGGCGGGCACGTCGTAGGCGCCGATGATCCGGGCGGTCAGGAGGAGGTCTCCCGTGCGTTCCGCGGCCTGAACGGCGGCGAGGCGGTCGCGTCGCGAGTGGACGAGCGCGTCGCCACCCGCCAGTGCGAGGGTGCGGGCCAGATCCACGGTGGTGCGCGGGCCGAGTCGGACGCCGGGGCCGCTCCACCCGGTACGGGCGCCTTCGAGGGGCGCGGCCCCGTTGAGGATGTCCGTCTCCAGACGCCGGAGTTCGGCGCCAGGGTCGAGTCCGAGTTGATCGACGAGCATCGCGCGGGCTCGGCGGAGGGTGGCCAGCGCGTCGGCCTGGCGGCCCGCGCGGTACAGCGCGCGGGCCAGCAGCCCCCAGGCCGGCTCGCGCCACGGCTGTTCGGCGACGTGGGCGCCCAGTTCGGCGACGAGACCGGCCCCTTCACCGGAGTCGAGGAGGAGGCGGGCGCGCAGTTCCACCCCCTCCAGCCGCAATTCCTCCAGCCGGGTCCGCTCGCGCTGCGCCCATGCGGCGCCGGTCACATCGGCGTACGCGGGTCCGCGCCAGTCCTTGAGCGCCGCGCTGAGGTCGGCCAGCGTGTCGGGGGCGGTAGCTGTGTCGGGGTGGGCCACCGTGTCGGGGTGGGCCACCGTGTCGAGACCGGGCATCGCGTCGGGGCCGGTCACCGTGTCAGGGCGACGCCGGGCTCGGGCCAGGGTGTCCTGGAACCGGTGGACGTCCACGTCCTCGCGCGGCAGGCGCAACGCGTAGCCGGGCCCTTCGGTGATGATGACGCGCGGCGGATCGCGCGGCGGCCGGTCGGGTTCGAGGGCACGGCGCAGCGCGGCGACGAACGTACGCAGAGCGCCCACGGCGCGGGCCGGTGGATCGGTCCACAGGTCGTCGACGAGGGTGTCGGTGGTGACCATCCGCCCCTCGGCGGCGACGAGCCGGGCGAGCACCTCACGATGGCGGGGGCCGCCCAGGTCGATCGGGCTGCCGTCGTCGCGGAGGGCCCGCACGGCACCGAGCACGTCGATTCGTATGCCCCTATCCTCCGTGTCGGGGGTCGGCTGCGCTTGACCGAACTGATCGGCTGCTGATCGGTCTGTAGCGACCGGTCTGTAGCGACCGGTCCGTAGTGACCGGCACGTACTGGCGGCCGGTACTGGCGGCCGGTACTGATCCGTTGCTGATCGCCGTCGCCCAGGCTGGTCCGGTCAGCCCCCGACCGACAAGGACGGCCCTTCATGACGCTCACCATTCCCGGCTTCGATCACGTCCGCCTGCCCGGCGCGGACGGGGTGGAGCTGGCTGCCGCCGTCGGCGGCAGCGGCAGCCCGGTCGTGCTGTTGCACGGTTTCCCCCAGACCCACCTGATGTGGCGGCACGTTGCCGAGCGGCTCGCCGACGAACACACGGTGATCTGCCCTGACCTGCGGGGCTACGGCGCCAGCGACAAGCCGGCGGCCACCGACCCCGAGGTGTACGCCAAGCGCACCATGGCCGCCGACGTCGTGAACTTGGCGGCCGCCCTCGGCCACGAGCGCTTCGCCCTCGTCGGCCACGACCGGGGCGCCCTGGTCGCCTTCCGGGCGGGGCTGGACCACCCTGAGACCGTCACGCACCTGGGCATCCTCGACGTCGTGCCGACCCTCGACATGTGGAACGTCCTGCACGGCGTCCCGGCGGCGGTCGGCTACCACCTCTTCCTGATGGCGCAGCCGCCGGGCCTGCCGGAGGCGATGATCGCCAACAGCGCGGACGCGTTCTTCGGCTCGTTCCTCGACTCCTGGGCCAATGACGCGACCGCCGTTCCCGAGGATGTCCGTGCCGAGTACCTGCGGGCGAGCGCGGCGGCGGTGACGTCGATCGTCGCGGACTACCGGGCCTCGGCGGGCATCGACGTCACGCACGACCGAGCGGACCTGGACGCGGGGTCGCAGCTGGCCATGCCCGTGACGGTCGTCCAGCAGGACTGGGGCGCGCAGCTGGGCTACGACGCGGCCGCGGTGTGGAAGGCGTGGGCGCCGGACCTCGACCACCGGCTGACCCGAGCGGGGCACTTCATGGCCGAGGAGGCGCCCGACGAGATCGCGGAGGCGATCCGGGAGCTGCTGGCGCGTTGAACCTCCCGTTCCCCGGCTCGCCGATTGGCCGACTGACTGACTGACTGACTGACCGACCGACTGACTGACCGACTGACTGACCGACCGACCGGGCCACGGTCGGTCGGCGAGTTGGGTTTTCGGTGGTCGGGTTCCTCTTCCGGCGCCGGGTACTGCCCGGGTCGGTGTCAGTTGTGGGTGCCGTCCGCCGGTTGGTCGTCGGCGAGCTCGGCGGCGTAGCGGGCGGCGGCCTCCGCCAGCATGCGGGTCATCCGGTCCGGTTTGTCGCCGAGGCGGGCGGCGACGGCGCGGCGGGCGTCTTCGAGGTTGCCGCCGAGGTTGCCCCCGAGGCCGCCGCCGAGCAGTTCGCGGATGATCACCAGGGAGTCGTCCGGGGCCATGTACCGCCGGGACATCCGTTGCTGGACCTCGTCCATGCCCTCGCGCGCCAGCACCTCCCGCAGTTCCTCGATCAGCGGGGCCAGCCACTGGGCGCGCAGTGCGTACTCGCCGTGGTCGGTGAAGGTCGCGTGGAGCCCGGCGAGCAGCTGCGCAGGGTACTCCTCCAGGGGTCCGGCGAACTGCGGGTAGTCCTTGGCGAATTCGTCCCAGTCGACGTAGAGTCCGGCGATCTGCTCCGGGAGGAGCGGGCAGCGCGACCAGGTCTCGTCGGACTGGGTGAAGACCTGCCGCAGCAGGTCGTAGGGCACCTCGTCGGTGCGCGAGAGCAGGATCGCGTCGTAGAGGTCCTTGCCCTGGGGGTGGTTGTCCGAGGCCAGCCAGAGGATCTTCCACGCGAGGGAGAGCTGTGGCGTGGCGGCGAACAACCGGCCCGTGACGCCGGGGAGCTGGTAGGACTCCGGTGGGACGGGCAGGTGTTCGGTGAAGACGAAGTCCAACTGGACGGTCCCGCCCGGAACGCCGGGTGCCGACCACGGCAGGACGAGCCGACGCCCGGGAATCCTGCTGTACGTCCAGATCTCGTCGCTGACCGCTTGGTCCGCGTGCAGCCGCACCGCGCCCGAGAGCCGTTCTGCGTCGGCGGCGAGCTCCTCGAACATGCGGTCCGTGCGCTCGTCCTCCAGCTGCCAGTCCGTCGGACGGACCACGAAGTCCAGGTCCCCCGGCTCCCGCGCCTGCTCGCCGTACCAGGCCCGCAGCAGGACGCTCCCGCGCAGGACCAGGTGCTCGGCCCACTGCGAGCCGGCGACGGCGGACAGCACGGTGTTCAGCGCCTCGCGCCGCGCGGCAAGCCACAGTTGGGCGAGCTGAGGGTCGGTGAAGGCGGGTTCACTGGGCCGCAGGGCCCGGGTGTACCCGGCGAGGGCGGGGTCGAAGACCGGCTGCTGGCTCACCGCCTCGTCGTCGATCGGCCGGACGCTCCTGGGCAGGCCCCGGTCCTCGCGGACGTCCTCCGGCGGTGGCTGCCGGGGAAGCAGGACACCCTGCCACGGCCCGTATGTCAGTTCCTCCCAGGCCACTGGTGACTGGGGCTGGTCCTCGGTCATCGCGGGTCTCCCTCTCCGTACGGTCCGGCACGGTGCTCGTGCTCGTGCCTCTGTTCGTGTTCGCGTTCGTGCTTCTGCTCGTGCTCGCTGATCCATCCCTCGTCCAGGGCCTCGGCGCTGTCCACGGCGACGAACTCGCGCTCCACCGACACCACCTCGCGACCGCCGGCGGCAAGGCCCCGGAGCAGCGCCTCCAGCCGACGGCCCGCGGTGCTCAGGCCGACCAGGCGGCACCGCTGGGTCACGAACCACTCGCGCCGGCCGTCGTCGCGTATCCGGCGCGGGTTGTGCGACAGGTGCGCACCGTGGCGGACGGCCAACTCGGCGAGGTCCGCGAGGCGGGCGGGGTCGGTGAGGCCGGCCGTGGGAAGCGGGCCCGGAAGCAGCAGCTTGACGTGGTGCTCGAAGTACCGGCGCGCCCCGTGCGGTACGGCGTCCTCGTCCGAGACCGGAACGCCCTCGGCCCACGGCGTGGCCTCGATCTTCGTCCGCAGGACCGTGAACCCGGCCCGAACCAGCCGGCCCGTGGTGTGGGACGTCGCCGCAGTGACCTCGTCCAACGAGCCGTTGGCGCGCAGGGTGAGCATCGGCTGCGAGGGCGCCGCACCGCGCGCCAGCAGGATGTGGGTGAACTTCAGGCCGTGACCGTCGGCCCACCCGGCCAGCGCCTCGGCGGCGCCGGGCTCCACGGTCAGGTGCACCTCGAAGTCACCCCGGAGGTCGGGAGGACCGGACCGGTCGTCGCGGTGTTGGTCAGGACGGATGGCGAGCATGGGAGCATCCTGCCAAGCCCCTATGACAACGCCTCGTGCGCCCGGGTGCGCAGCGAGCCTTCGCCGGACCGGTCGCGGTCCTGTCGTCATACCCGGTCGGTGGCGCGCCGCGGGTTCTCGGGCGAGGTCAGCCCCCGAGGCCGTCCACCAGATCAAGGAGATCGGACAGTTGCAGGACCCGCCCGCCGGAACCCGGTAGCGGGATGTGCAGCGGCTCGGTTCACCGGGAGGGGATCGCGTCCAGTCCGTAACGGGCACCCGCAAGCCCGCCGGTGACCGCGGCGACGGTGTCCGTGTCGCCGCCCAGGTCGACGGCCGCGCGCAGCGCGCCCTCGAAGCTCGTCGTGGTGCGCAGAGCCCAGACCGCTGACCCCAGGCAGGGCCAGACGGCGCCGTTGAACTCGGTTGCCTGGTCCGGGTGCCAGTCAGGATCGAGGACCGTCGCGTACCGCGAGCGGTGATCGGGATGGATGAGCGCCAGAACGTCAGGGAGCGCGCGGAGGGCGTCGTTGTCTTCCAGCGTGACGCGTATGAGTTCGTGGAAGATCGCGGTGCCTTCCCAGGCGGCGCGGTCGCCGTGGGTGAGGGCGGCGATGCGCCGAGCGGCATCCATGGTGGCGGCCTGTCCCGCACGTGCGAAGTGGACCGCGGATGTCGATGCCCGCATCAACGAGCCATTACCTGCTGCCCGCAGGTTGACCTGGAAGTGGATCGCGGCGGCCAGATCCCAGGGCATGCCGTTGGTGAGGACGTCCTCGGTCTGCAAGCCGATGTCCTTGGGTTCGGATGCCGCCCATCGCTGGAAGCGGTCGAAGATGTCCGACAGGTCCAGCCCTCCCCGCTGGACCAGTGACTCCGCCACCATCACGGCCATCTGCGTGTCGTCCGTGGCCTCGCCCGGATCCCAGCCGCGACCTCCGCACATCTCAGCACCGGCACCGGGGAGGGGGAACCGCGCGGAGAACGCTCCTTGGGGGCCGAACTCAAAAGGGGCTCCAAGCGCGTCACCCACAGCCGAGCCGACGACCACGCCAGCAGTCCGCTGAATCCGCTTCATTCGTGCAGGCTATCGGTGCGGCCGGTGCCAGGCGTCGGGCAGGCGGTTGGTGACGTTCTGTCGTTCGTGTAGCTGTTGATCCCGGTGAGCCCGTGACCTGTTGTCTTGTTGCCGAGCGTCGTCGGCCAGCGGAATCGATCTTGGGTGCCGTCCGCTGAGGTCGAGGCCCCGGCTGTGTCGGCGGGTCAGCCGGTGGGGGGTGAGTTGTCGGTGCTGCGGTCGTCGAGGACGATGTGCGGCTGGTGCAGGCGGTCGTTGCCGGCCTGTTCGTCGGCGGGGCGGGTGCTGTTGATGACGGCGGCGATGCGCTCGTAGCTGGTGACGGCGAGGGCCCACGTTCCGATGCTGGTGCCGTTGCCGTTGCCGTTGCCGACTCCGCTGTAGGCGGTTTCCCGGAGGGCGTTGAGGAGGGCGATGGTGCTGGGGCCGGACAGGATCGTGTCCTCGTTGCCGTCGTTGACCGGCTTCGAGAAGTGGTCGCCGCCCTCGGCCTGGGCGGCCAGGAAGTCCCAGGTCTCGGGGTGGCAGGAGATCGCGACGGTCTTCACGGCTGCGGCCTTGAGGAGGGTGTTGACGTGGTTCTCCCAGACGAAGGGCTCCGGGATGAGACCGGACACGTCGTCGGCGCGGCCGCTCGGGAGGTCGTCGATGACGGCTTGGTCCGGCGCGACTGCTTCCGTGCCCTCCAGATCGACCTTCGTGTCGTGCTCCGTGGGGCCGGAGGGGCGGAACAGGTCTGCGAGTCGGGCGGCGACCTCGGCCGCGATCTGGCTGAGCTGGTCCTCGGCGAGGACGTGCGGGGCGGTCGGCGCGTCGTCGGCAGGGGTGGTCTCGGACACGGTTGTCTCCTCGCTGTCGGATTCCGCGGCCTCGCCGGCCACGGAGGGGGAGGCCTGCTCTGTGGCGTGCTGTGCGGCCTGCTCGGATGCCGGGGGCTCGGCGTCGGGAAGTTCGTTGACACCGGCGAAATTGCTGTTGCCGGCATCACTGCCGGGCAGGTGAGCGGCTTCGTCCGGGCCCTCGATCTCCGGAGCAACTTCCACCGACTGGCCCACGGCCTCGGGGGAGTCGACGGCGGGCCGGGGCGCCTCGGCGGGACCGCCGTCCAGGGGAGCGCGGCCACTGTTCTGCCGAGTGCTGAGTTCGTTGCGCAGGTTGCCCAACTGGCGGTGGAGGCTGCGGTTGTCCTGGTGGGCGCGGCTGGCCTCCTGCTGTTCTTTGGCGATCGCTTCGAGGAACTCGTCGCGGTGTTCGCTCAGGCCGGCCGCCAGCGTCGCGGTGAGTTCGGCCCGGAGGCTGTCGGTGTGGTTGCGGATCTCCTCCAGGCCGGCCTGAAGGGCCGTCCCGACTTCTGCGCGTAGCAGTTCGACCTGGTGGGTGGTGCCCCTCGCCATGTCCCCTCCTGATCTCGCGCACCCGTAGGGGTGGCGGCGGGTACAGCGTGGCGGCAAGGGCCCGTCCGCGATGAGTGGATCGGTGGGACTGTCGAGAACGTGTCGATCACCGTCTGAAATCGGATCATCACGCAGATGTGTCACATTGTCGGTTGATAGACCGAATGGAGCGTCATGCTGGTGTTCGTCATGGTGTTCACTTGTTGTCGGAGTTCCGAAGGATGTCGATGGTCCAGGCCGGCCTGATCGCGTGCCAGCTGTACCGGTAGCCGTTGGTGCCGTGGTGGGGCGTGGTGAGGATGTGGTGGAACTCGCACCATGCGGCGAACTCGCGCCAGGAGCATCCGGGAAGACCGCGCTGCTCGGGATGGCGGTTGTAGGCGGCTACGGCCCGCCGGATGGTGTCCTCGGGCAGGGGGCCGGCGGTCATGGCGATGGTGACGATGATCTTGGCGAGGTCGTAGCCGAAGGGAGCGAGGGTGAGGGAGTCGAAGTCGACGACGGCGACGGTGGTGTCGGTGATGAGGAAGTTGCGCGGGTTGGCGTCCTTGTAGAAGGCGGCGGGCATGGTGGCGGCCTGCTCCAGCCAGTCGTCGATCGCGCCGGGGGTCAGGAGCGGGGACGGTACGGTGCCGGTGGCCAGCAGCCGGTGGAGGCGCTCGCGGCGGCTGTCGGCGAAGTCGTCGATCGTGACGTCGGCGGTCGTGACGGCGCCGCTGGTGTGGTCATGGCCGGTGCGGTCGGCGCTGGTGTCGTCGGTGCTGGTGTCATCGGTGCTGGTGTGGGGTGCGTTCAGGCGGGCGGCGTGCAGGTCGTGGGTGTGGGCGGTGGTGTGCTGGTGGCCGAGGAGGTCGGCCAGGGTCAGTAGGTCGTCGGGGGTGCCGTGGTGGCCGTCGAGGTGCTCGTAGTCGATCGCGGTGGGGTGGACGTGGACGACGTGGGGGATGCGTACGTCGGGGTTGGTGCGGGCGATCCAGCGGTGGTGGGCCAGGGAGCGCTGCTGGGTGTGGGGGTCCGCGAACGTCTTGGTGAAGGTCCTCAACATGTGTGTGGTGTTCCTCAAGCGCGGCTGCTCTCCCGAGATCGCGGCCACACCGGCCCCGCAGGACCGCGCTGTTACAAGGACGGTACCGGCGCGCGGTGAACGTTCACAGGTGGCGTATCAGGACGCCCTCTGCCCCGACAAGCGAGGGGCCCGTCTGGGGGCGGGGCGACGGTGTTTCGTCAACTGTCCGATTCGGCAGGGGCGTTGATGCCGGGCTTCCGCAGGAGGATGGTCAGTCCCGTAACCCGTTCCGCTCCGTTCAGCTTCGTCCCGGCTCGGTGAAAGAGGACCTCCGTTGAGAACGAACACTCGTGGTATCGCTCTGGCCAGTCTGCTGGTCTGCCTGGTGGTCGCCCTGCTGGCGGCGGTGACGCCCCCGGCCCGCGCCGACGCCACGTCCGGGCCGGCCGACGCCGCGTGTGCCGCGCAGGGCGCCCCGATATCGGAGGCCGCCGGCCGGGCCATCGCCGCCGCCTGCGGCCAGGTCGCCGCCGGTACCTGGTACACCTGGGGCGGCGGGCACGGCACCACCCCCGGCGCGACGTACGGCCAGGTCGACCCCAGCGACCCCGAGCGCTCCGGGAACGACCCCTTCCGGGTCGGTTTCGACTGCTCCGGCTTCGTCCGCTGGGCCTGGTCCCAGGCCGTCGGCAGCGACGTCGTCGGGCAGCAGGACGCCGCCGAGATCTCCCGCCTGCCCGGACAGCAACTCGGCCGCGACCAGGGTGTGCTGCGCCCCGGCGACCTGGTCTTCTGGGGCCTGTCCCACGTCCACCACGTGGCGATCTACCTCGGCGGCGGAAAGATCGTCGAGGCCCGCGAATCGGACACCCGCCTCATGGTCTCCGACTTCTCCAGCCACACGGCCGCCGACTACGCCGGCGCCCTGCGCTACACGCCGGACGTCCCCGCGGGCGCCGACCGCCGGACCTGGAGCAGCGGGGTGAACATCCGCCCCACCCCGTCGACCGCCAACCCGCCCGTCGCCGTCCTGCCCGGCCCCACGACGGTCCGCATCCAGTGCCAGCAGCACGCCGAGAAGGTCGAGGCCGAGGGCTACGTCAACGACGCCTGGTCCTACCTGCCGGACTACCGCGGCTGGATCAGCAACATCTACGTCCAGGGCCCGGCCTGGCTCGACAACGTCCCCACCTGCACCACCTGACCCCGTCACACGCACCAGGACGGCGCAGGCGCGCGACGAGGCCGCCCGAGCCCCACGACGGTGCGGGCCCGGGCGGTCAGGCGTCAGGCCCAGGGGGGTTTGCCGGTTCCCTCGGCCCACAGGGCCAGGGCCCGCCGGTCGATGGCGTGGATGCCGACGTTCGCGCAGAACGCGGCGGCGGCCTTGGTGAACGAGCTGGTCGTCACCACGGCCGCCAGGTCGCAGCGGTGGACGTCGCGGTAGGTGCCGTTGACCTTCTGGACGTCCTGGGAGCCGACGGAGGTCCGTGGCCCGTACCGTTTGGCCTGGATGAGGAGCCGCTGCCCGGACGGGGTGGTGGCCAGGACGTCCGCCGCGAGGTCGCCGGTCCCGCCGACCACCGTCACCTTTGTGCAGCCGTCCCGCCTGCACAGGTCCGCCAGCGCGTGCTCGAACGCCTTCGGAGTCATGCTCAGGAACGGGCCGATGTGCCGCAGCTGCGCCGTGCGCGCAGCCAGCTCCCGCCGCCGGGCCAGCTGCCGCAGACGCAGCACGACGGCGCCCACCACCACGCCGGTGGCCAGCAGCGCGGCGACCAGGAGCAGGTGGCGGGCCAGCCACGTCAGCACGAACGACACCACGGCGACCGCGACCAGAGCCGCGATGCCCAGCGTCAGCGCGTTGTCCCGGGCCTGTTGCGCGCGGCGGGCGGCAGTGGACCGGCGTCGTCGTACGGGCCTTCGGGCCACGGCGTCCCCCCTCGGACCACGGTGTGGACGCGAGCGTAGAAGCAGCCGCCGCCCGGCCGCCGACGATCCCGGCGAATTCGGACGGCTGCGGGCCCGAGTTGTCCGGATCTCGGCGGCCGGCGGCCGAACACCCGGCGGCCGAATACCCGGCAGCCGAAGGCCCGGCAGCCGAAGGCCCGGTGTCGGGACGCCACCGCCGGGGTGTGCCCGGCCTGGAGGACTGCCCCGGGCTACCGGTGGGCTCTCACGCGCTGGGCTGGATGCCGAGGTCGGTGAGCAGGCCGCGGATCCGGGTCTCGATCTGGTCGCGGATCGGGCGTACGGCGTCGAGGCCCTGCCCGGCCGGGTCGTCGAGCTTCCAGTCGAGGTAGCGGGTGCCGGGGAAGTACGGGCAGGTGTCGCCGCAGCCCATGGTGATCACCACGTCGGAGGCCTGTACGGCCTCGGTGGTGAGGATCTTCGGAACCTCGGCGGAGAGGTCGATGCCGACCTCGGCCATGGCCTCGACCACGGCGGGGTTGACGGTGTCGGCGGGGGCGGAGCCGGCGGAGCGGACCTCGACCCGGCGGCCTCCGAGGTGGCTGAGGAATGCGGCGGCCATCTGGGAGCGTCCGGCGTTGTGGACGCAGACGAAGAGTACGGACGGCTTGGGCTCAGGCACGGGCGGAACCTCCGGGACTGGCGGGCTGGGGGAAGAGGCGGCGGGCGGCGAGGGCGACGTGGACGAGGCCGATGAGGACGGGCACCTCGATGAGGAGAACGACACCTCCTGCTGCTACGCCCTCCAGAACAAGGTCTGGGTCACCGGCCCCGGCAAGGAGCCCTGGGAGGTCTACGTCGTCAAGGCCGACGCCGACACCCTGGGCAAGAGTGTCGACGCCGCACCGCAGGGCAAGGGGGCGATCGACGCCGCACCGCGGGGCTGCCGCACCGGTACCGAGGAGACGGTTGCCGCAGACTGTGCCTGCGGCAGCTGACGATGCGTCCGGAGGTCGAGTCCGGCGGACATGCGTGCGCAACCAGCAGCACTCCCGTCACCACGGCCTCGGGGATTGCCGCAGCAGAGTCGACCGGACGCCCGGACCGTTCAGCCGGTCGGGCGGCCGGTGGGGCGGGGGAAGCCGTGGCGGTGGGCGGCGACAGTGACGGTCAGGGCGGCGGCGAGCAGGGCCAGGGCGGACCAGGGCAGCGTGCTCGGGCCGCCGTGGTCGAGGAGGAGACCGCCGACGAGCGCGGCGCCGGCGATGCCGAGGTTCCAGCACGTGACGAGCAGGGACTGGGCGATGTCCCCGGCCGGGCCGGCCGCGTCGGCCACCGCCGTCTGCAGGAGGGTGGCGGCGCCACCGAAGGCGAGACCCCAGACCGCGGCGCTGCCGTAGACGGGCCAGGAGGTGCCGGTGAGCAGGGCGGCGGCGACGGACAGGGCCGCGGCGGAGAGGAGGGCGCAGGCGGCGATCGTCAGGGTGCGCAGGTGGCGGTCGATCAGCGCCCCGGTACCGATGATGCTCACCAGGGAGGACAGCCCGAGGACGAGCAGGACGGTGTCGGTCCGGCCGCCGAGGCCCAGGGGCGCGAGCAGCGCCGCGACGTACGTGTAGAGCAGGTTGTGGGCGAGGACGAAGGCCACCGTGACGGTGAGGACGGCCGCCACCCCCGGGATGCGCAGCACCTGCCGGACGGGGGTGCGGGCGTGGCCGGGCCGCCCCGGGACGGCCGGGAGCGCGACGAGCATCCAGGCGGCGAGCGCCACGGCGACGGCGCTCATCAGTCCGAAGGTGGTGCGCCAGCCCACCAGCGCGGCGACCAGGGTGCCGGCGGGCACGCCCACCGACAGGGCGACCGTCGAGCCGCCCATGGCGACGGCCATCGCCCTGCCGCGCTGCTCCGGCGCGACGATGCCGCGGGCGTACCCGGCCAGCAGGGCCCAGAGCAGGCCTGCGACCAGGCCCGCGGCGAAGCGCGCCGCCATGGTGAGGGGGTAGTTCGTCGAGACCGCGGTGACGGCGTTGGCCGCGGCGAAGCCGCCGACGGACAGCAGCAGCAGGCGCTTGCGCGGCCAGCCGGCGGTAGCGGCGGTCAGCGGTATGGCGGCCGCGATGGAACCGGCCGCGTAGAGCGTGACGGACTGCCCGGCGCCGGACTGGCTGACGCCGAGGTCCGCACTCATCGCGGGCAGCACGCCGGCGGGCAGGGCCTCGGTCATGATGGTGACGAATCCGGCGGTGCTCAGGGCCAGCAGGCTGGGCCAGGGCAGCCGGGCGGCGGGCGGGTCCGAGGGTTGGGGAAGCCGGGTGGCGGGCGGGTTCGAGGGGCTGGGGGAGTGAAGTTCGGGCATGGGCCCGATCGTCTATCCTTGACATCCATGTCAAGGTCCAGCCCGGAACGGCACCGGTCGGGCGTGAGGGTGGTCACATGCGTATCGGCGAACTCGCCCGGTTGACGGACACTCCTCCGCGCCTGCTGCGGTACTACGAGCAGCAGGGCCTGATCACCGCGCACCGCGAGGCGAACGGCTACCGGGCCTACGACGACTACCTCGTCGACCGGGTCCTGCAAATCCGCGGACTCCTGGACGCCGGACTGCCCACGCGGATCATCAGGCAGATCCTGCCCTGCCTGGACAGCCCGCGGACGATCCACTTCGCCGACGCCACACCGGAGATGATCGGCACCCTGGAGTCCGAGACGGAGCGGATGACCCGTCGGATCCAGTGCCTGACCCGTAACCGTGATGCCATCCGGGAGTACCTCACCGAGGTCAAGAGCCGGGCCTGAGGCGTGAGCCCGAGGTGTGTGTCTGTTGGTGTGAGCCTGAGGGGTGCGTCCGAGGTGTGAGCCGACGTCGGGACGCGCCGCGGGCGGCCTGTCGGCCTGCCGGGCGGTCGGCTTGACCTTGCCATTGGTGTGATGGTTGGACCCTTCCGTCATGACCGACTCCGCCATCCGGCACCTCGAATTCGGCGACGGCACACCGCTCGTCATGATCCACGGCTACACCGTCGACCACCGGGTCCTGCTCCCCGTCGAACCCGCCTTCGCCGACCGCCCCGGGTGGCGGCGGCTCTACCTCGACCTCCCCGGCCACGGCACCAGCCCCCGGCTGCCGGGGACGACCTCGGCGGCCACCCTGGCCGACGCCGTCCTCGACTGGATCCACGCCGAACTGGGTGAGCAGCCCTTCGCCGTGCTCGGGCAGTCGTTCGGTGGACAGCTGGCCCGGGCGGTGACGGCGAGGTTCGGGGCGCAGGTCCTGGGCTCGGCGCTGCTCGTACCGGTCGTGCACTGGGGCCCCGACCGGACCCTGCCCGGCGTGACCGTGTCCGAGCGCGACGACGAGCTCCTCGACCGGCTCCCGCCCGCCGACCGCGAACTCTTCGGCCTCGTCATGGCCCGTCACACCGCGCGCAACTGGAAGCTCTTCGAACAGTACGTCCGGCCGGGATGGCGCGCGCACGACCCGGCGGCCGCCGCCGAACTCGAAGCCGACTTCCTGCTGCCGCACTGGCCCGAACACCGCGCGCCGGAGCACCAGGGCCGGCACCTGCTGGTCACCACCCGGCAGGACGCTTTGGTGGGCTGGCGCGACCAACTCGCCCTGCTCGACCACTACCCCCGGATGGCGGCGACGGTGCTCGACGGCGTCGGCCACAACCCGCAGGTCGAGTGCGCCGAGACCGTCCAGGGCCTCATCGGCGCCTGGCTCGACGAACTGCCCCGACCTGCCCGCCAGTGAGCGGGGCGGCGCTCTGGGCGTTCAGACTTCTGAACTCCTCGCACACCTGGCACACCACGGGCAAGACGCCGTCCTCGGCGGACGGCAACACCCGGGTGTGGCCGCGCTGGTGGCCGGCTGGTTCCTGCGGTACCCGGTCGTCACGGTGGCCGTCCGCCCGGACCCCGACCTCGTCGCCGGCTCGGCCACCACGGTCACCGCCTACGAGTGGGGCCGGCCGCTCTACGACAACCCCGGGGCGGTCGAGGACATCGACGAACCGTAGGGTCACAGTCATCGTGAATCCGGCGCTGGCAGCGATGAGTTGGACGGTAGGAGGAGAATGAGTCGCATGACGTGCTTCCCTGCGAGACCCGGTGCTGTTCTCGCGGGCGACGGTGTGCGCCACCCCGTCCACACGGTCGCCGTACCGCGGAGCCTCCAAGTACTCGCCCTGGAGAAGGCCGAAGCCATGCGGTGCTGAGCGGCCGGCCGTGACGCGCGGTGCCCCTTCCTTCCCGTCGGGGAGGGAGGCGCACCGCGGTGCACGTCACCGAGGCCTTCATCGTGCGCTGACCGAGGCTTGCCGGCCCGCGCCCGGCCACCTCCGCAGCGCCGGAATCGGCGCCCACTGCGCCAGGGCGTACATCGTGCCGGCGGACCGAGCGGGAGACCGGACGGACCGGCCTCCCGCGTTGATCAGTTGCAGGTCATGTTGACGGGTGCGTGGTCCGGGTCGTTCCGGTAGCACAGGTGCTGCGGGGCCTTCAGGTCCGTGATGGAACCCTGCCACACGGCGCCCTGCCACAGAGCCTGCGGGGAACCGGAGTTCTCCAGCAGGCGCGGGTAGCGCAGGACCTCCCAGGACGGGTACTTGTCCTTGTTCGTGTCGACGTCGAAGCCGGTGAAGTTCTTGTTCTTGTCGTCGTAGCCGTGCGGGTAGATGTGGAACGTCGCGTTGATCCGGCCGAGATCCGCGTACTGCGAGCCCGGGACGTCCACGAACGAGTTGACCGCTGACACGTCCACCCGGATGCCGCCGTCACCGTAGGGCTCCGCCCAGTACTCGTTCTGCGGGGTCCGGTCGTCCTGGACCACCTTGGCGTGCTCGGTACGCACCAGGGGCTTGGCATTGCGGCACGTCAGATCCCCGACGCAGGACTGGTCGACGTAGATCCCGACCTGGCCCGTGGCGGTGTCCCAGGCGATGGCCACCTTGGAGCTGGCTTCGGGTTCGGTGCTCCACAGGCGGTGGTTGCCCAGGGCGTGGTTGACCGGGTTGCCGTCGTCGCCGATGTAGCCGCGCACCACGACGATGCCCCGGTCGGGGCCCTTGGGCAGCAGAGTGGCGCTCTCCTTCAGATCGCCCGGGGCCGGGCTGCCCTGGAAGAACTGGGCGTTCGCGCGGGGGATCAGCGGGTTCGCGGTCTCGTTCGGCGACCACCGGATGGGGCCGTGCTCGAACATCTGGGTGACGCCCTCCTGCTGGAGTTCGTCGGTGACGGGGTAGCCGTACACCCCGCCTTCCCAGCCCGCCTGTCCCCAGCGCTGGCCGATGAGGCCCCAGACGGGGTGGACGCCGTTGGAGCGCGCGGGATGCCAGTAGAGCGAGCCGCCCTGGAACACCTGGCGCTTCCCGGCGCCGTCGGGGAGGGAGAGTTCGTCGCTGGTGGGGTAGCCGAGGGAGCCCTTCTCCCAGCCCATGGCGGCCCACTTGTCGCGGATGAGGCCCCAGATGGCGTGGGCGTCGGTGGAGGGGCTCCAGTAGATCGAGCCGCCGTCGAAGACACTGAACCGGCCCACCCCGTCGGGAGCGGTCTGTTCGTCGGTCCGGGGGCAGCCGAGCGTGGTTCGGTACTCCCGGTACTTCTCCAGGATGCGGCCCTGGACCGTGTGGCCACAGATCTGTTCCGGGTCCTGCCCGGCGGCGGAGGCCGTCGCCGGGCAGAGGGCGGAGCCGGCGAGAAGGGCGGTGAGCAGGAGCGAGATCTTCGCTCCCTGTCGGCGGGCTCGTCCGCGGGGCGTTGAGTGTTCGCTGATGATGTTCACCCGAGTGATTCTCGCGTACATGCCAATGGGAGGGATAGTGTCCGAAGCGTCAAGAATGGGCAGGTGCGCGACAGAAGCACACGGGTAGGCCCAGTCGCGAGAACTACTGGGCCCCCGCGGTCCGTCAAACATCGGTGAGACGCGCTCAAGGTTCGCTGCGACGGGGCACCGGTCACTACTGTCCTCGGTGTTTGATGTCATGCAGAGTGATCGATCAGGTATTCGATGGAGGATCGTGTGGCGAGGGGACGGCGCGTCTTCTTCGGCGTGCTGGGTGGGGCTCTCGGTGTTCTCGGCGTGGGCGTGGTCGTGTGGCTGACGTTCCGGCCTTCCTGGCCTGAGGTGCCCGACCCGGTCGGACGGTGGAGCGGTGGAACGGCGGTGTTCGAGTTCCTCCCGGACGGACGGGTCGGGTCCGCGAAGGTGCCGGCCTACGTGTGCAACAGCGCGGCGGCCGATCCGGCGCAGCCGACGGAACTGGAGGGGAGTTGGAAGGAGTCCTACCTCGATGACGCCGGTCGTGGGGTGTATGTGACGGCGACCCGTAAGGACGGGGGAGGCAACTGCAGGATCTGGCTGACGGCCATGGACAACGGGAAGGACCTGTGGCTTCTGGCGACCAAGGGGTTCGTCATGGAGAAGGGCTGAGATGCCGCGGTGATTTCGAGTACGGCGGCATCGAGCGAGGGGGAGCTGTGGCTGGTCGATGGAAGTACCTGAAGTCCCGGGAGGGTGCCGTCCTGCTCGCGGGTGTCCTGCTGATCGCCGGTTTGGCGGGGTATCTGAAGGCCCGGTCGGGAGGGCCGGATCCGAAGGACTACGTGGGGCGTTGGGCGTCGCGGGACGAGGTGATCGAACTGCGGGAGGGGGGGCGGCTCGGCGAGGTGCGGCTCGACGGGTACTTCTGTGCGAAGGATCCCGTCGGGCAGGGCGTGGCATTGGGGGAGTACCAGGGGAGTTGGCGGACCGGGAGTGTGGACGACGCGGGGTCGGGAGTCTTCGTGGTGCTGCGGGACTACTACCCCGGTGGTGACTGCGAGATCTATCTGCAGGAGGAACGAAAGGGCGCGGTGGCCGGCCTGGGCGGTCAGCCGCGGGGGAGCGCGCAGCGGGTCTTCTCCAGGGTGTAGGGGCTCGGAGAACGATTGCACCCATGATCGGGTGGTCGTCCACGACGACCCGGCCGGTTGGGGGCGTCGACGAACCGGCGGCGATGTCACGGGAGAACCCCATGCCCTGACAGTGCCCGGGTGGAGAGAAACAGCGGCACACCGCGTCGGTCTGGGCGGTGCGTGCGGGTGCGGGTGCGGGTGCGGGGGAGACCGCGGTGGCCGGCTGAGCGCGTTGCTCGCGAGGGCGTAGCTGTGCGGGCCATCGGGGTGACCGATCGGAGCATCGCCACGGGCGGGGCGCGGGCCGCTTTGCCGAAATGGCAACAGGCCTCGCCCTCCTCGGTGCGCGCGCAGCATGATCGGCACTGCGTCGGCACCTGAATCGGCACCGCATCGGCATCGTGCCGCCGAACATCAGCTTGCCGAACCGAACTTGGTGTACGTCGGATCGAGATACCAGGAGGACACATGTCACCGTCGCGGACCACGGGCCCCACTCACCGGCTGGTCCCCTCGCCCGCCGGCCGGATCCACCTGGTGGAGCAGGGCACCGGGCCGCTGGTCCTGCTGCTGCACGGGTTCCCGGAGTCCTGGTACTCCTGGCGCCACCAGTTGCCGGTGCTGGCCGCTGCCGGATACCGCGCGGTCGCCATCGATGTCCGCGGGTACGGGCGCTCCTCCAGGCCCGAGGAGGTGGCCGCGTACCGGATGTTCGACCTGGTCGAGGACAACGTCGCGGTGGTGCACGCCCTGGGTGAACGGTCCGCGGTGATCGTCGGCCACGACTGGGGATCGACCATCGCCGCCGACTCCGCCCTGATCCGACCGGACGTCTTCCGCGCCGTGGGGCTGCTGAGCGTTCCCTACCTCCCGCGGGGCGGACCGAGGCCCGGCGAGGTCTTCGCCCAACTGGGCGGCGACGAGGAGTTCTACGTCTCCTACTTCCAGGAGCCGGGTCGGGCCGAGGCCGAGATCGAACCGGACGTGCGCGGCTGGCTCGCGGGCTTCTACGCCGCGCTGTCCGCCGACACCATGCCGGCGCCCGGCGCGCCCGACCCGCACTTCGTCAGCCGTGGCGGGACACTTCGTGACCGGTTCCCCGTCGGACGGCGGCCCGGCTGGCTCAGCGCGGAGGAACTCGACGTCTACGCCGGAGAGTTCGAGCGAACCGGCATGAGCGGAGCGCTGGGCCGCTACCGGAACATGGACCGGGACTGGGAGGACCTCGCCGACTTCGACGGCGCCCCCGTCACCCAGCCGTCCCTGTTCATCGGCGGGAGCCGGGACGCCTCCACCACCTGGCTGGCCGATGCGATCGCGGCCTACCCCGCGACCCTGCCCGGCCTGCTCTCCTGCCACATCCTCGACGGCTGCGGGCACTGGGTCCAGCAGGAACGCCCCACCGAGGTCAACCGGATCCTGACCGACTGGCTCGCGTCCCTTCCCTCCTGAGCGAGGGGAGCAGGGTGCTGCGCGGGCTCGACGGTCGGGTCGAACTCGCGGCCCATCCGCGCCGTGGTGCTCCGGAGCGCCGCGCTCACCAGGCCACGGTTCGGCCGAGGTAGTCGACGTAGTGCAGGCCCGGGCTGCTCCGGAGGGCGTCGAGCGTCCTGACCACGTTCGGGATGCTCTCGTCGATGCCGAGCAGGGCGTCCGAGCCGCCCAGGTCGGTGCGCACCCAGCCGGGGGCCATGAGGACCAGGGGCCGGGGTTCGCCGCTGTGCCGCGCCGCGTAGCTGCGCATGAACGTGTTGAGCGCGGCCTTGCTGCCGCGGTACACCTCGTGGCCGCCGCGCTCGTTGTTGGCCACGCTGCCCTGGCCCGAGGACATCGCCGCGATCGTGCCCGCGGGCTCGACGAGGTCCTGAAGGGCCTCGATGACGCGCAGCGGGCTCAGCGCGTTGGTGACCATGACCCGGACGAACTCCTCGGTGGAGGTCTGCGCCACCGTGCCCTCGGGCTGGTTCGTGACGCCGGCGTTCACGAAGAGCAGATCGAACGTCCGGCCGGCCAGGCGAGCGCTCAGCGCCGAGACCTGTTCGGGCTCGGTGATGTCGACGGTCTCGATCTCGACCTGCCCGGCGTGGGCGTCGGCGAGCTCGTGCAGCCCGGTCCGGCCCGAGCCGCGTACGGTGGCCACGACCTGCCAGCCGGCTCTCGCCCATTCCTGGGCGAGGGCGAGCCCGAGGCCCCGGGACGCGCCGATCAGGAGCACGCGCCTGCCTGGGGCCGGGGCGGGGGGCGGCGCGGAGTGACTTCCCGAGTTGGTTGTGGACATAACAGCGATTGTGCGAGGCGTCGTCGCGTCCGGCAAGCCGCCTCTCCGGCGGGGGAGTTGGCAATCCGGGGCCGGGGGGCCTCCCGCTTCTCGCCGGGGCGCCGGCCGGCGGGCGGCTCAGAGGCCGAAGCGGGCGCGGTGGGAGGCGGGGACCAGGTCGGTGTACTCGGGGTGCTTGGTGATCCAGCCGCGGATGAAGGGGCAGTAGGGGAGGACGGCGAGTGCCTGCTCGCGGGCCGTGTCCAGTGCCGCGCGTGCCAGTCGGCCGGCCAGGCCGCGGCCCTCGAAGCGGGGGTCGATCTCGGTGTGGATGAAGGCGATCTCGTCGTCGGAGCGGTGGTACTCGGCGAAGCCGGCGAGTTCTCCGCCGTCCTGGATCTCGAAGCGCGACTTCTCGGTGTTGTCGGTGACGAGCTCGTCCATGGTTTCCTCCGCAAGATGGGGGGCGGCCCGGGAGGGCCGGTGGCGGGGTGGCGCGGCACCGCTACTATAGTTTAAGAATCAACATTTGTCGTCTGGTCACCACGAGGGCCGACGGACACAGGCTGGGGCGCCAGGTGACCATCCGGCGGCCGAACAGTCCGGCGGCAGGTTTGCCCGGCGCGGCGGCCGGGATACCCATGGCGCATGATTCCCGCTGAGGTCAGTGACGTCCTGCCGGAACTCGTCCCGTTCGTACGGGCGGTCCAGGAACGCAGGCCCGACGACGGGACGTGGTGCGAGGCGTGGACGGTGCGGGACGTCCTCGCCCACCAGACCGGCAACGCCGAGGAACTCGCCCGCGTCCTGCGCGCCTTCCACGCGGGCGAGCCCGTGGAGACCCGCGGCTTCGACCGGGAGGAGCCGTACCGGCGGATGTCCGACGCGCAGCTGTGGGAGGCCTTCGCCGCCCGCTGCGCCGAACTGGCCGAGGTCGCCGCGGCCGCGGAGAGCGACCTGCCCCCGGACACCGAGGTGCGGTGGACCGGCCGGACCGTGACGGTGCCGTTCTTCGCCGAGCACCTGCGCGAGGAACTGATCCTCCACCGGTGGGACCTCACCGGCGACGACCGTACGGCCCGGGAGGCGCTCGCCGAACCGTGGATGACGTCGCACAGCGTGCGGCTGGTCGGCCGGCCGCTGCTGGCCCGGGGCGTGGCCGGACTCGACCTCGGGCCCGGGGGGCGCGTCGAGGCCCGCCTGCGCGTCCCCGGGACCGACGACGTCCTGGTGACCGCGGACGCCGGCGGCGCGTCCATCGCCCTGGCCCCGCCCGAGGGCCCGGCCACCATCGAGAGCGACGCCGCGGTGCGCGTCCTGCTGTTGTGGGGGCGGCGTCCGGTGGACCCGGGTCGCTGGCACAGCACGGTCGGTCCGGAGGAGCTGCGACGGGTGCGTGCCCTGCTGAGCGGCTACTGAGTGACTACTGAGTGACTACTGGGCGGGTGGGGGGAAGGGGGCGCGCGGGGTGTCAGGCTGGGTCCGGGGCGCCGGGGTGACGGACACCCGGGGGAGCGCTTCGGGGTGGTGTTCGCAGATGTGCGTCACCAGGTGTTCGCGGAGCTGGCAGCGGAGGGAGAACGCGTCGTCGGCGTTGGCGGCGGTCGCCAGGAGCCGGACCACGATGGTGGTGGGCGTGGTGTCGACGACCTGTAGGGCGCTGCCCTGGCCGTCCCAGAGGGGGCTGTCGGCGAGGAACGCGTCGAACTCCTTGCGCAGCAGGGGGACCGGGGCCCGGTGGTCGAGGTGGAGGAAGGCGGTGCCGGTGATCCGGCTGGAGCGGCGCGACCAGTTCTCGAACGGGCGGCCGGCGAAGTAGGACATCGGCATCACCAGGCGGCGCTGGTCCCAGGTCGCGATCACCACCGCGGTGAGGGTGATCTCCTCCACGGTGCCCCACTCGCCGGACACCACGACCACGTCGCCGATCCGGACCAGGTCGCCGAAGGCCAGCTGCACCCCGGCGAAGAGGTTGGCCAGCACGCTCTGAGCGGCGATGCCCGCGACCACGCCGACCAGGCCCGCGGACGCGAGCAGACTGGTCCCGATGCCGCGCACGGAGGGGAAGGTCATCAGCATCGCGCCCAGGGCGGCGATCGCGATGATCGCCTGGCAGATCCGGCCGAGCAGACCCGCCTGGGTGCGGGCGCGGCCGGCCGAGGAGGGGTCGCGGCGGTGGACGGCGAGGCGGACGGCGCCTTCGACGACGAGCCCGACCACCCGGGCGCCGAGCCATCCGCCGGACGCGATCGCCAGCAGGACCAGGAGGTGGTGCAGCTGCTCCCGGGTCTCCGGCGAACCGCCGACCCACGGCTGGACGGCGAGGGACAGCGAGGTGGCGAGCACGGTGACCAGGGGTCGCCGGCAACTGCGCAGCATCCCCGGCATGACGCTGCCCGGCCGGTGCGGGGCGAATCTGCGGACCAGCCGTTCGGCGGTCCGGTCCAGGACGTAGGTGGTCAGGGCCACCCCCGCACCTGCCAGGAGCAGACGGAACAGGCTCCACCACACGCTCGCTCTCCCTCCGCGACGGCCGCAGCGCGGCGCTGTGGGCCGGCCTTCCCCGGGCCGGCGCTGTGGGCGGGCTTTCCCCGGGCCCGCTTCCCGGAGCCCGTTTTCCCGTTCGGCGGGATTCACACCTGCCGGAGGTGAGGTGGGGGCCCGGTCACGGCGATGGGCCGTTCGGGTGAGGGGGACGAGGGGGACGAGGCGGGGGAGACGGGTGAGGGGGGGCGAGCCGAGGGGCCGCGTCGAGGGTTCAGCCGGGGTGCATACCGGGCCGGGAACGGGGCAGCCGGAGCCTGAAGGCCCGCCGGCCCGGGCGGGCACCGACATGTCAGGAGGAGCGATGCACCGGATCGAGGAGTCCGTCGAGGTGGCGGCGCCGCTCGGCACGGTCTACGAGAGCTGGGTCAGGTGTGAGGAGTTCCCGCAGTTCATGCGGGGTGTGGTCAGGGTCGACCGGTCGGGCCAGGACACCAGCTGGGTGGTCCGGACCGCCGCCGGCCCGCGCGAGTTCACGGCCGTGACCACGGAGCTGGTGGAGAACGACCGCGTGGCGTGGGACAGCGGCCCTGGCCCGGTGCGGCACCAGGGCGTGGTCACCTTCCACGCCGTGGGCGACGCCGCCACCCGGGTGATGTTCCAGCTGGAGGTCGAACCGCACGGGCTCTGGGAGCACCTCGCCGAGGCGCTCGGGTTCGTCGACCGCCGGGTGATCGACGACCTGACCGACTTCAAGCGCCACGTCGAGGAGGGCGGCGGACCGGTCGGGGCCACGGTCGACGACACGGTGGCATGAACCTCCGGATCGGGGGCAGCCGAAGCGTACCGGCAGCCCGATCAGGCAGCCCGATCAGGCAGTCAGACCTGACAGCCGGACCTGACAGCCAGACCCGACGACGGAAGGAGACGGTCGTGAGTGATCGCGTCAACATCTGGGAGTTCCGGGACACCGCCGGTCACACGGCGGGCACCGACCTCATCGGCTTCCACGTCGAGGCCACCGACGGAGCGATCGGCAAGATCGACAAGCTGTCCGAGGCGGTCGGCGCCCAGCACCTGGTCGTCGACACCGGTCCGTGGATCCTCGGCAGGCGGGTGCTCCTGCCCGCCGGCACCGTGATCCGGATCGAGATCGGCGAGCAGAAGGTGTACGTCGACCGGTCCAAGGACGACATCAGGAACGGTCCCGGCCTCGACGACGGCGCGGCCGACGTGTCGGCCGACGTCCGCGACCGCTACGGGCTCTACTACGACCCGTTCTACGGCGGTCGGATCTTCTGACGAAAGGGAGCAGCAGTCATGCCGTACGGTTCCACGCAGCTCCAGCCCCAGCCGCAGTCCCAGTCCGTCGGACCTGTCAGTCCGCCGGTGGTGCCGGATCCTCCGCTGCCGCCCGGCGTGCCCGAGCCGCCGCCGGATCCGGTGCTCCCGGGCCCCGCTACGCCGTCACCCGCGCCGCCCGGGCCTGAGCCCGAGCCCGAGCCGGGCCTGCCCCGCCCGCCCGAGCCGCCGGACTGACGGGCCGGACAGAGGAGTCCCGGGGTGGGCCAGAGCGTTACCCCCAGTACCCCGTGTGCACCGCGGAGGCCTCCTCGAAGAGGTGCGGGCCGGACGCCTCCACGGTGCTGCCGCCGGCGGCGAAGACCTGGCGGCACGGCAGGTCGAGCACCGGCTCCTCCGGGTCCACTCCCGCGATGGCGTTCAGCTCCGCCCCCGCGAGCGCGTAGACGACCTTGCGGATGCCGCTCCAGTAGATCGCCCCGGCGCACATCGCGCACGGTCCGGTACTCGTGTACAGGACGGCGTCGACGAGCTGCGTCGGGGCCAGGGTGCGCGAGGCCTGCCGCACCAGATTGGTCTCCGCGTGGGCGGTGACGTCGCGGTCGGTCAGCACCGAGTTCTCGGCCGTGAGCAGGACGTTCCCGGCGGAGTCGGTCAGCAGCGCTCCGAAGGGGTGGTTGCCGTGAGCCCGGGCGTCGGCCGCGATCTCGATGGCCGCGAGCAGGTGCTCGCGGGTGCGGTCGTTCATGACGTGCTCCTCAGGGGATCGGCGGTGGGGCGGGCCCCATGGTGTCGCGGTCGGGCGGGGCGGTGGTACCAGGTTGCCGCACCCGCCCTGCGCCCGCGACCACCCCCGGCGGCGGCCCGGGCCCGCGAGCCGGTGCGGAGCGTGCCGCGGGGACCGGCTCCCGCCCGGGGCGGCCGTGCTGTCGTCAGCGGGCGAACCTCTCGACGGCCGCCGGCGTGACGGGTGTGAAGAAGTTGACCAGGTTGCCGTCGGGGTCACGGAGCAGGAGCGACCGGTTGCCCCAGGGCATCGTGGTGGGCTCGGTCACGAAGTCGGTGACGAAGCCGGTCAGGTTCCGGTACACGCCGTCCACGTCGGCGACGAGGAATTCGAAGATCACGCTGTTGTTGTCGGCCGGACGGGCGGAGCCGGGCGCGAACAGCGCCACGGTCCGGGTGCTGCCGATCGCGAGGGTCCCGCCGGCGGTCCGCAGTTCGGCGAAGTCCTCGGTGGACCAGTGCGCCTGTACCCCCGTGGCCCGCTCGTAGAAGCCGACGAGGCGTGCGATGTCGTCCGTGATGATCCGGATCGAAACGAAGTCCATGGTGCTCTCTCCTCGGGTCGGTGAAGTCGTTGCACTCCGGACGGTAGAGGAAATAGTGGACAGAATCGGTCCGGTATCAGCGCTAGGCTCGTGGACATGGGCCGACCTACCAGCCGTGTGCTCACCCTCCTGGAACTCCTGCAGTCGGGCGGCATCAGGACGGTGGCCGAACTCGCCGACCGGCTCGGCGTCGACGGGCGCACCGTGCGGCGGTACGTGGACCACCTGGTCGACCTCGACATCCCCGTCGAGGCGGTCCGCGGCCGCTACGGCGGGTACCGGCTCGCCCCCGGGTACCGCCTGCCTCCGCTCATGCTCAACGACGACGAGGCGCTCGCCGTGCTGCTCGGCCTCGTCGCGGGCCGCAGGGCGGGGCTGCTGACGGCGACCGGGACCGCGACCGAGACCGCGGGCGAGACGGCGGCGGCCAAGATCCGCCGGGCACTGCCCGAGCGCCTCGCCCGTCGGCTCGACGCCGTCCTGGAATCCCTCGCCTTCACGGCTGAGCCCGGCGAGGCGGCCACCCCGGAGACGGGCGTCCTGCTCGCCGTCGCCGACGCGGTGCGCCATCGCCGCCCGATCTCGATCAGGTACACCGCCCGGGACGGCCGGCGGAGCGAACGCACGCTGCACCCGTACGGGATCGTCACCCACGCGGGCCGGTGGTACGTCACGGGCGCCGATCCCGAGATCGATCCCGGGACCGGCCAGGACCGGACCTTCCGGCTCGATCGCATCGCGGACGCGAGGCCCCTGCCGGGCTCGTTCGAGCCGCCCGCCGGGCTCGATCCGGCCCAGCGCGTCCTGTCCGGGTTCGCCAAGGCCGCGTACCGGTACGAAGTGACCCTGCGGATCCACGGGACGGTCGAGCAGATCCGTGCCCGGCTCCCCGCCAGTGTCGCGAGCATCGAGGAACCCGTACCCGAGGAAGGAACGGATCCGCACACCGAGCGGTGGCTGCACGTCGAACTGCGGGCGGAGCGGCTCGACTGGCTGCCCCCCGTCCTCGCCTCGCTCGACCGGCCGTTCGTCATCGAGCGGCCGGACGAACTCCGCGGCCTCGTCATCGCGCTCGCCGACCGGCTCGCCGCCTCCGCTCGCCAGGCCTGCGATCCGGACCGGATCGGAGGCTGATGCGCCCGCCCTGCCCTCACGGACGCCGACGCGCCCGTCCTGGCGTCAAGGACCCGCGGAACCTTCCCGGCGCGGGAGCGTTGGCAGTGCACCGGATGTCCCGGTCAGGTAGGTGGGAGGCAATCGTCGTGCTCGTAGAACCTGTCCTTGTCACCGGCGCCGGCGGTGGGGTCGGCGGAGTCGGGCGAAGGATCCTGGAGGGGTTGCGGGCGCAGAACGTGCCCGTCAGGGCTCTCGTACACCACGACGACGAACGGGCCTCGGACCTGAGGACGATGGGCGGCGTGGAGGTGATGGTCGGTGACCTCACCCGTGGTGCGGACGTGGTCGAGGCGCTGGCCGGCTGCCACCGGGCCTACTTCGGGATGAGCGTGTCGTCCGCCTACCTGGAGGCCGCGGCGACGGTGGCGGTCGCCGCCCGGGAGAGCGTCAGCCTGGAACTGCTGGTCAGCATCTCGCAGATGACCGTCTCGCAGATGGACCTCACCAGCGACGCCGAGTCCCGGCAGCAGCGACTGCACTACCTCGCCGAACACGTCCTCGACTGGTCCGGGGCGCCGGTCGTCCACGTCCGGCCCACCGTGTTCATGGAGAATCCGCTCTTCACCAAGGTGGCGGCGGCTTCGATCCGGCGGGACGGCACGATCCGCCTCCCCTTCGGCTCGGCCCGGACCTCACCGGTCGCGGCCGCCGACGTGGCCGAGGTCGTCACCGCACTCCTGCTCGATCCTGCCCCCCGGACCGGCCGCGTCCACGAACTGACCGGGGCTCGATCCCGCGACATGACGGCCATCGCGGCCGAGTTCTCCGCCGCCCTGGGCCGCGAGGTGACCTACGTCGACGTGCCCTACCAGGAGTGGCTGGAGCACGACCTCAAGAACCAAGGCCTGCCGGACCACGTGTTCGACCACATCGCCACGATGGCCAGGCTGCACGGCGAGAACCGGTACGACCGGGCGACGAACGACGTCGCCGAGCTTCTCGGTCGCCCCCCACGGGGGTTCGACACCGTGATCAAGGACCTGCTCGCCCGGCGACCGTAGCCGGCCTGCAACCGTAGCCGCCCGGCGACCGTAGCCGGCCGGGTGCCGGGGGAGCGGCCGCTCAGAGCCAGCCGCGCTGCGCCGCCTTGAGGCCGGCCTCGAAGCGGCTCGACGCGTCGAGGCGCTCCATCAGCCCGGCCATCTGGCGGCGGACGCTGCGTGCCGACAGGCCCAGGTTCCGGCCGGCGGCCTCGTCGGTGAGGCCGGACGCGAGCAGCCGCAGGAGTTCCTGCTCGGTGGCGCTGAGGCCGGTCTCGGTGTCCTTGCGCCGGTCGGCGCCGAGCGGGACGGCGGCCTGCCAGGTCCGCTCGAAGAGGGCGACCAGGGAGGCGACGATCCCGGGCTCGCGCGTGCACAGGGCGCCGAGCCGGGTGTGGGCCGGGTCGATCGGGACCACGGCGACCTGGCGGTCGAAGATGAGCATCCGGGGCGGCAGCGTCGGGCAGGTGCGGACCAGTCCGCTCTCCTCGGTCATCCAGCGGGCGTAGGCGAGCGTCGCCGGATCGTGCCGCACGCTGTCCTGGTAGAGCGTCAGCAGTGCCACGCCGCGCCGCATGGCCGCCTCGTCCAGCGGCCGGGAGGCGTCCAGGCTGGCCCGGGACTGTGCTCCGCCGGGCATCACGGACAGGCACTCCCCGGTGACCGCCTGGGCGAGGATCTCCAGCTTGGCCTGGATCGCGTCCAGGCCCACCAGGCGCTCGGCGGTCTCGACCGGGGTGTTCGGCCGCAGGTCGGCGTACTCGGCGATCGCCCGGGCGGCCGCGGCCTTGCCGATCTCCAGATCCTGCTGGCGGCGCAGCAGTTCCTGCTCCTGGCGGCGCAGGATCAGCTCCAGGCCGAGCGCGGGGCTCACCGGCAGCAGAACCCCGGGTGCCTCCCGGGAGGCCCGGAGCAGTTGCAGATCGGCCAGCCGGTCGAGGGCCTCCCGTACGGCGGGCTCGGGCAGGCCCAGCTGGTCGCACAACTCCCTGACGCCGCCCTGCGGATCGGCGAGCATGGCCCGGTAGACGGCCTCCGAGACACGGTCCAACCCCAGCATGTCCAGCATGCGCGCAGCCCCCCGGTGCGATGTCGAACGTGCCGTGCCGCCGTGCGACACATCGGGATCATCCCAGCCCGGCTTCGACTCCACAAGCAGTCCTGCCCCGGGCGGGGTCCGGCCGATTCGATGCGCTCGCCTCCCGCGCTCGCCTCCCGGTCTCGGGTTCAGGCTCTCGGGGGCAGCAGCCGTGACAGTCCGTAGTGGAAGCGGTTGTCGAAGGAGTCCGTGACCATGACCGCTGTGAGCCGGTGGTGGGCGCGGGGATCTCACGAACAACGCGGCGGGCGCCGGGGCGCCGGGTCCTGAAGCGGCCAGGCCGGTTGCTGACGGGGTTCTCACCTTCCGGGGCGCGGGCGGTGCCAGCAGGATGGTGGTCACCGGGAGAGCGGCGGGGCAACCGCCGAACAGCCTCCCCGAAGTTCTGGTCCTCGATCAGATCTCCCACCACACAAGCCGCCTGGGGTGCCGCCATGTCCAAGACCGCCCGCCTGCTCGCCACCGCCGCCGTCACCGTCGCCCTGTCGGGGATCCTGGCGCCCGCGGCCTCGGCCACCGCCGCGACCACGGCGCCGGCGGGCATCGGCTGGGACGGTCCCACCACCGTGCCGCCGGTCGTGGCGGGCGGGGCCGGGGACGGGGACGGTATCGGCTGGGACGGCTCCACCACCACCGTGCCGCCGGTCGTGGCCGGCCCGTCCGCCAGCGGCATCGGCTGGGACTGATCGCCGTGCTCCCCGTCCGGGCCACCGTCGTGGACACCAGCGGTGCGCCCACCACGACCGCCGCGGCGCGGATCGTCGAGGACGTCCTGTGGGCGCACGCCACCCCGGAGCACGGGCTCGAACACGTCCGCGCCGTACCGGACCGGGGCCGCATCGCCCTGGTGCTCTTCGTCCGCGCGGACGGCCCGACCACCGCGCACGCCCTGGCCGAGAACCTGCTGGCCCGGGCCCTCACCGCAGCAACGGCCGGCCGGTACGCCGCCGCCGTCCACCCGCACTGACCCTCGCTGACCCTCGCTGACCCGCACCGACCCTCGCTCGCCCGCCCACATCCAAGGGGACCCCCATGCCCAGCACGCCCCGTCCTGCCCGTGCCCTGCGCCGCGTCTGCGTGCTCGCCGCGACCGCCGTGGCCGCCGGTCTTCTCACCGCCTCCCCCGCCTCGGCGGACGGCACCTACTACCCGGACGGCAACAGGACGCCGACCTCCACCGGCACCCTCGGCACCGGTGTCGGGAACAAGCTCACCGGCGCCCAGATGGTCCGGCGCGCCCGGGACTGGGTCGCCCACGGGGTCACCTACAACCAGGGGCAGTCGTTCTCCGACAGCGCGGTCGGCGGCCCGTACCGCACCGACTGCGGCGGTCTCGTCGACATGGCCTGGCAACTCCCCGGCAGCCCGCCGGTCACGTACCCCGCACCCGGTATCGACGACCCGAAGTACAGCACCAAGCTCAGCAGTTGGTCCCAGCTCCAGCCCGGCGACGCCCTCGCCGTCGCCGGCAAGCACATCAACCTCTTCGCAGGCTGGACCAACCAGGCCGCCGGCGACTTCACGTACATCGCCGAGGACAACAGCAGCGTCCCGACCAAGGAGTACTCGGCCAACACCCACTGGTCCTCCATCGACGGCTACCCCACCTCCTCCTTCGAGCTGCTGCGCTCCAAGAACCTCGCTCCCGCCATTCCCGCCGACTTCAACGTCCTGCTGTGGGGCTTCAACTCGGGCCAGACCGTGTCCGGCACGCTGAACCTCACGGCACACCCGACGCAGAGCGGCGTCATCAACTGGCTCGACTACGTGGTCACCGGCCCGAACGGCTACTACAACCGCTTCCGCGCCACCAGCGGCGGCGCCACCAACTACCAAGTCCCCTTCGACACCGCCCCCTTGGCGGCGGGCACGTTCAACATCTCGATGATCGCCAACGAGATCGACGGCCAGGAGCACACCTACCAGGGCGGCGTCTTCACCATCGCGCCGCAGGCCTCCACCGCCCGGGGCTCCGCCGACTCGACGGTGCTCACCAGCAACGGCACCATCGCCCTGTACCGGGTCGGTGCGGACGGCAACGTGTACGGCACCAACCAGAACACCCCCGGCGGTCCCTTCGTTCCGTGGGCGCAGCTTTCGACGGGTGGTGGGTTCGTCGGCAAGCCGGCCGCGCTCCAGACACCGAGCGGCCTCATGGTGGTCTACGCCCGCACCACCGCGGGCACCATTCAGGGCACCAACCAGAACACTCCGGGCGGTCCGTTCGGGTCGTGGGGCACGGTTGCTGATGCGGGTGATCCGACGGGTGTGGCCAGTGATCCGAGTGTGGTGTTCACTCAGTCCGGCACCATCGCGGTCTATGTGACGTCTGCCAGCGGCAACGTCGCCGGTGCCGGTCAGGGCACGCCTGGTGGTCCTTTCTCTCCCTGGCAGCAGCTTTCGACGGGTGGTGGGTTCGTCGGCACGCCCGCTGCGCTCCAGACACCGAGCGGCCTCATGGTGGTCTACGCCCGCACCACCGCCGGGACCATTCAGGGCACCAACCAGAACACTCCGGGTGGTCCGTTCGGGTCGTGGGGCACGGTTGCTGATGCGGGTGACCCGACGGGTGTGGCCAGTGATCCGAGTGTGGTGTTCACTCAGTCCGGCACCATCGCGGTCTATGTGACGTCTGCCAGCGGCAACGTCGCCGGTGCCGGTCAGGGCACGCCTGGTGGTCCTTTCTCTCCCTGGCAGCAGCTTTCGACGGGTGGTGGGTTCGTCGGCAAGCCGGCCGCGCTCCAGACACCGAGCGGCCTCATGGTGGTCTACGCCCGCACCACCGCCGGGACCATCCAGGGCACCAACCAGAACACTCCGGGCGGTCCGTTCGGGTCGTGGGGCACGGTCGCGGACGCGGGTGACCCGACGGGTGTGGCCAGCGATCCGAGCGCGGTGTTCAGCCGGCTCAACACCATCGCCATCTATGTGACCTCCGCCAGCGGCAACGTCGCCGGCAGCAGCCAGTCCACCCCCGGCGGTCCTTTCTCTCCCTGGGGCCAGATCGGCTGATCACACCCCAGCCGCAGACCGACCGCGTGCGCAGGCCGCCACGCGCCGAGGCCCGAACCCTCGCGGGGTTCGGGCCTCGGCGCGTGGCGGCCTGGCGTTCTCGCCGGTCACGCGGGACGGCGGCGTCTCCACTGGTTTCTGAGCCCCTCGGGCCGGGGCAAAGACGGTTGAGCCGGCCGGGGCGGGGCGGGGCGGCCGCGCGGGCGCGGCCGCCGTGCTCCGGGTCAGTCCTTTCCGACGTCCTTGATCTTCTCGCCGGCCTGCTTCAGGTCGCTCTTGATCTGTTTGCCCCGGCCCTCGGCCTCGACGACCCGGTCGCCGGTGGCCCGTCCGGCGGCTTCCTTGGCCTTGCCGTGGACCTTCTCGGCCGCGTTGTGCAGCTTGTCCTTGGCACTCATCGGATCACTCCTCTCGGTAGTGGGGGCTCGGTCCGCCCCGGACGGCGTCTGCCCGGGATCGGCGGTTCCACACCCGGAACATCCGGAGTCGGCCGTCAGCCGTGAGCCGGTGTGGTGCCGACGGGGCCGGTTGGGCAGGCTCAGCGGAAGGCGGCGACGTTGCGGGCGGCCCAGTCGGCGAAGGGGCGCGGGGCGGTGCCGAGGACCCGTTGCACGTCCGGGCTGACGCGCAGCTCGGCCGGGTTCGGGGAGCCGAGGATGTCCAGGGTGTCCTCGGCGAGCTCCACCGGCATGCTGTGGGCCATGGCGGCGGAGGCCTCCTCGCGGGTGAGGTCGTGGAACCGCACCGGCGAGCCCAGGGCGGCCGCGATGGCCTGCGCCTGCCGGCGCGGGGTGATCACCTCCGGGCCGGTCAGCTCGTACACGCCGCCGCTGTGCCGGTCCTCCAGCAGGCAGGCCGCCGCGACGTCGGCGATGTCCGCCGGGTCGATGATCGGCACCCCGACGTCGCCGAAGGGCGCGGCGACGACCCGCTGCGCGCGGACGGACTCGGCCCACCACAGGGCGTTGGAGGCGAAGCCGCCCGGCCGCAGGATGCTCCAGTCCACACCGGACCCCCGCAGGACGTCCTCCAGTTCGCTCATCGCGATCCGCGTCGGGCCGAAGGGCCTGGTCGCCACGCCCTGCGAGGAGAGCAGGACGATCCGGCGGACCCCGCCGGCCACGGCCTGGCCGATGAGGTCGGCCGGGTTGGCCCCGGCGGCGTGCAGGTCGCCGGACAGCAGCAGGAAGAGCGCCTCCGCCCCGGCCAGCGCGGGTTCGAGGCCGGCCGGCCCGGCCAGGTCGGCCGCCACGTGGCGGACACCGTCCGGCACCGCTACCGCGTGCCGCGACACCGCCGTCACCTGTCGGCCCGCCTCGGCCAGTGCCCGCGTCAGCGGTCGGCCCACATTGCCGGTGGCCCCGGTCACCACGATCATGGTCAGCTCCTCGTTCGACGTCCGCCGTGGCCGCTGCGGCCTCGGTGGTCCCCACGCTAGGAGCCAGGGCTAACCCTTGGTAAGGACATACCTTGACGTAAGCTCAGGGCATGGTGGTAGGTGTGCAGGACAGGCAGGGCGAGGCCGGGAAGCGGTATGAGGTGTTTCACACCGACTGCCCCGCGCGCGAGGTGGTCGACCACGTGACCAGCAGGTGGGGCATCTGGGTGCTGATCTCCTTGCGGAGCAACGACCTGCGGTTCTACGAGCTGCGCGAGAGCATCCACGGCATCAGCGAGAAGATGCTCGCCCAGACCCTGCGCGCGCTGGTGCAGGACGGCCTGGTCTGGCGGAGGGTCGAGCCGACGACACCGCCCCAGGTCACCTACGGGCTGACCGAGTTCGGCCAGGACCTCGGCGAGCCGCTGGCCGAGCTGTTCGACCGGATCACCCGGGGGCTGCCGCCGCGCGACGCGGGATAGCAGGGAAGGGACAGCGGTCGCACCGAGCTCCCCTGCTGGGGGAGTTCCGGGCCCTGTACGCGGGCCGTCACGGCCGGCCGCCGCGACACACCCCCGGCCTCCTCCCCGGCGTTGTCACCCGCGCGCCGTAGGTTCGTCGGATGAAGCGACTGAAGACCACCCGACTGGACGCCATAGACCGAGCCCTCTTCGACCGCATCGCCGCCGCGCCGCTGCACGGCACCCGCCCCTGGCTGCGGGCGCTGAGCCGGGCTGCCGACCACGGGGTGCTGTGGATGGGCACCGCCGCCGTCCTCGGCGCGGTCGGCGGACGCCGCGGGCGCCGCGCGGCCCTGCGCGGCCTCGGCTCGCTCGCCATCGCCTCGGCCACCGCCAACACCGTCGCCAAGCACGCCACCCGCAGGCCCCGCCCGGTGCTGGACGCCGTCCCGGCCGTGCGCCGGCTGCTGCGCCAGCCCGTCACCACCTCCTTCCCCTCCGGTCACTCCGCGTCCGCGGCCGCCTTCGCCGCCGGTGTGGCGATCGAGTCCCCGCTGCTGGGCGCGGCCGTCGCGCCGGTCGCGGCGGCGGTGGCCCTCTCGCGCGTCTACACCGGCGTGCACTACCCGGGCGACGTCCTGGCCGGTGCGGCACTGGGTACGGCGGCCGCCGCCGCGACCCTGCACTGGTGGCCGCGCTCGTCCGACGTGCCGCCGCCCGCCGCCCCGGCCCCCTGTCCGGCCCCGGCCCTGCCGCAGGGGAGGGGGCTGTCGGTGGTGGTCAACTCGGGCTCCGGCAGCGGCTCTCCGCTCGCCCCCACCGCCGAGGACGTGGCCGGGACGCTGCGCGCCCTGCTGCCCGAGGCGGACGTCCGGGTGTGCGGGCCGCAGGATGATCTGGCGAAGATATTGACGGAAGCCGCCGACCGGGCCGCCAGGGCCGGTGGCGCGCTCGGGGTGTGCGGCGGTGACGGCAGCGTCAACCTGGCCGCGGCGCTGGCCGTCGAGCGCGCGCTGCCGTTGGCGGTCTTCCCCGGCGGCACCCTCAACCACTTCGCCCTCGACCTCGGCGCCACCACCCACGAGGCCACCGCCGAGGCCGTCCAGGCGGGCACCGCCGTCGGCGTGGACCTGGGCCTGGCCGCCGACGACGCCGGCGCCCGGACCTTCGTGAACACCTTCAGCCTCGGCATCTACCCCGAACTCGTCCACCAGCGGGAGAAGTTGGAGAAGCGCATCGGCAAGTGGCCGGCCCTCGCGGTGGCCGTCGCCAAGCTGCTGCCGACCGCCGAACCCGTCACCGTCCACGCCGACGGCCGCCCGCACCGGCTGTGGCTGCTGTTCGCCGGCAACGGGGCGTACGAACCGGCGGGCTTCGCCCCCACCCACCGCGCCGCCCTGGCCGACGGACAGCTCGACGTCCGGGTCGTCGACGGCGGCCGGCCCTTCGCCCGCACCCGCCTGGCCGCCGCCTTCCTGTCCGGCACCCTGGACCGGTCCCGGGTCTACCGGGCCGCCCGGCTGCGCGCCCTGGACCTGGACTCCCTCGGCGACGCCGCCCGCATCGCCGTCGACGGCGAGAGCGTCCCCGCGCGCGGCGCCCTGCGACTGTCCAAGGTCCCGGCCGGGCTCACCGTGTACCGGCCCGCGACCGCCGCCCCGGCGAGCGAGCCGCGCCGCCCGGGCCGGGACGGGCGAAGCGGGGGCGGGCGGTAGCCGCAGGGGGTGTCACCGGGCGTCGGGGGACGACGGGCCGCGCGGCCCGTCGTCCCCGGCCCCGCCGGGCCGCTCCCCGTCGTGGAAGGAGACCTCGACGTGCTGTTCGGGGCGGCGCTCCTCCTGACGGGCGACGGAGGACAGCACCTTCTCGTCGGCGGCGGTGAGCGGCGGTTGCAGGAGGCTGCGGGGCCACAGCCGACGGGCGAGCACCGCATTGGCCTCGGCGGCGTACACGGTGATCTGCGCGGCCAGGTAGAGCCAGGAGAGCAGGCCGATCACGGTCGCGAAGAAGCCGTAGACCTGGCCCGCGTGGCGCAGCTCGTGGGTCACCAGGAGCGAACCGAACGCCTGGAGGACGGTGAACAGGGGCCCGGCGACGGCGCAGCCGGGCAGCAGGGCCCGGGTCGGGATCTCGCGCGGGGTGAGCACGCGGAAGCAGGCCAGGCACAGGGCGGTGTTCAGCAGCGCCGAGACCAGCAGGCCCCCCCACCCGGGCGGGCACCCCGCCCAGGGCGCTGCCGACCAGCGAGGCGGCCGCCGTACCCAGCACCAGGCCGGCGCCCAGGACCGTGAACAGCAGCAGGCCGCGCCCCAACCGGGGCCAGTAACCGGGCCGCTGCACCCCGGGCACGTTCCAGACCTCGGCCATGGCGTGCTGGAGGACCTGCGTGATGCCGAGCGCCCCGTACAGCAGGCCGAGCGCGCCGATGGCCAGTGCCAGACCGCTGCCCTGGAGGGAGTGGACGTTCTGGCGCAGTTGGTCGCCGATGATCGGGAAGTCGGCGAGCGCCGAGTTCAGCACCGACTGCTGGGCCCCGGGGCGGCCGTGCAGGACGAAGCCGAGAACGGTGCTGAGCAGGAGCAGCAGCGGGATCAGGGCGACGAAGCCGTAGTACGTGATCAGGGCGGACAGCAGCCCGCCCCGGTCGTCCCCGTACTTGCGCACGACGCCGATGACCACGGCGGGCACCCGGCGGTGCTGCTGGAAGCGGTCAACGGCCCGCAGGCCTTGTTCGATCGGGTTCATGCCCCGGCGTCTGCCCCGGCCCGCGCCCGCGACACCCGCCGGTTCCGCCCCCGGGGGCGGTGCGGGAGGCGCGCACGCCCGAGCCGCCGCGCAGGGGCTGCGCGGCGGCTCGGGCGCCCCGGCGGCCGGCGACGGGGCCGTGCGTACGGCGGGCTACCAGCGGTACCAGCGGCCCCGTCCGCCGGAGGAGGTGGTGCCGCGGGCGAGGAAGCCCAGGAGCCAGACGACGAGGACCGCGAGGGCGACCCACCACAGCACCTTCAGGGCGAAGCCGAAGCCGAACAGGAGCAGGGCGAGCAGCAGGACCAGGACCAGGGCGAGCACGGGAACCTCCTCGATCAGGGGACGCGTCGATTCGTCCCTCGGCTGCCCCGGTTCGCCGCGGACATGCACCTGCCCGTCCGACCGCTACCGCACCATCACTCCGACCAGGCAGGTGTCGTCGTCGGTGTCGGCGTTGCTGTAGCGCAGCAGGTGGTCCAGGAGCTCTTCGAGGTTGGCCGAACCGATGTCCGAGCCGGTGGCCGATCCGGCGGCGGACCTGGTGGCCGACCCGGTGCGGGACTCCTCGGCGAGGGCCGTCAGGCTGGTCAGCGACGCCTGGAGGGATTCGTCGCGGCGCTCGATGAGCCCGTCGGTGTACATCACCAGCGTGTCGCCGGCCTCCAGGACGAGCTCGCCCTGCTCGTAGTCGGCGTGGCCGATCGCGCCGAGGAGGATGCCGCCCAGCTGGGGCAGGATGTCCGCCCGCCCGCCACGCAGCAGGACCGGCGGCGGGTGCCCGGCGCGGGCCCACCGCAACCGGCGGGTCGCGGGTTCGTAGAGGCCGCACACCGCGGTGGCCGTGACGTTGTCGGTCAGGTGGTGGGTGACGCTGTTGAGCCAGCTCAGCAACTGGGCCGGCCCGGCGCCGGTGGCGGCCAGGCCGCGCAGGGCGTTGCGCAGCGCGACCATGCCGGTGGCGGCCTCGATGCCGTGCCCGGAGACGTCGCCCACGCACAGCAGGACGTCTCCCGAGGGCAGGGCGAGGGTGTCGTACCAGTCCCCGCCGACCAGGTGGTCCTTCTCCGCCGGGCGGTAGCGCACGGCGACGCTCAGGTCGTGCAGGTCCAGCGGGCCCCGGGTGGGCGGCATGATGGCGTGCTGGAGCTGGAGGGCGAGGCGGCTGCGTTCGGCCGCCTGCTGTTCGCTCTGCGCGAGCTGGTCGCGGGTGGCGGCGAGTGCGACCTCCGTCCAGTGCTGGGCGGAGATGTCCTGGTAGGCGCCGCGGACGGTGCCGAGCCCGCTGCCCGGAGCGCTGCCGGGATCGCCGTCGAGACCGCTGCCGGGATCGCGGACGGGCTCCGCGACGACGCGGATGTGGCGGGTGACGCCGTCCGGCCGCTGGAGGCGGAAGGCGGTGGAGGCCGGGCGTTGGTGGTGCAGGAGGGTGCGCAGGAACCGGTCGATGGCGTGGCGGTCGTCCGGGTGGGCGTGGTCGGGGAGCTGGTCGAGGGCCAGGGGCGCGGCGGTGGGCGGCAGCCCGTGCAGTTCGAACACCGTCTCGTTCCAGGCGATCTGCCGGGTCCGCAGGTTCTCCTCGAACCCGCCGATCCGGCCGAGCCGCTGGGCGTGCTGCAGCAGGCGGGCGACGCGCGGGGTGCCGTCGTCGAGGCGCCAGACGACCGCGAGGTGGCTGCCGTGCCGGCTGATGCTCACCTGCGCCCGGGTGGTCAGCGGTACTCCGTCGACCAGGGCGGCGAGGCGCATGTCCTGGGCGCGGAAGGGTTCTCCGGTGGCGAAGACGTGTTCGACCTTGTCGGCCAGGCCGCCCGGTTCGGCCGCCAGCGGGTACGCCTCCAGCAGGCGGGTGCCGGTGATCACGCCGGTGGGCCGGCCGGCGAAGTCGACGAAGGCCGGGTTGAGGTGCCGGATCACGAACCGGGGCGGGAACTCGTCGCTGTCCGGCGCCGCCCGCAGGATCATGCACGGGTCGAGCAGGCCGTCGGTGAGCTGCCGCAGTTCGCCGAACTGCGCGTCGGCCGGGTCGCAGGCGGAGGGCTCCTGCCCGCTCCAGGACTCCAGCGTGGTGGCGGCCAGCTCGGCGAGCGCCTCGAACTGGCGTTGGAGCGGCTGGGAGCGCTCGGGCAGCGTGCCGGGCCAGCAGATCTCCAGGACGCCGATGAGCCGCCCGCCGACGCCGGCCGGGACGGCGAGCCGACCGCCGTGGATCTCGTGCTGGCCGATCGAGGGCAGCGAGGCGCCGGCGAGCGTCGGGTAGCCGACCGCCGCCCGCTCGTCCAGGGCACGGCGGGCGGGGGTCGGAACGCCCGGCGGGACGTGGCGCCAGCGGCGTGCCTCCTCCTCGGGGAAACCGGCGCTGCCCGCCAGCGACAGGGAGAGGTCCGGGTGGGCGGCCCAGATGGCGACGGCGGCCGCGCCGAGCGGCCGCAGCGCGTGCTCCAGCATGGAACGCGCCGCCGCCGCGGCGTCACCGCTCGCGAGCACGTCCGCCTCGGCACTGCGCAGCCGCACGGCCACCGCTTCGGCCGGGGGAGCCGAGGCGTCCGCGACGAACTCGCGGGCGAGGGCGGAGATCTCGTCCGCCGCGGCCTGGTTGACCAGGTCGGCGGCGAGCGCCAGGACCGTCACCCCGGCCTGCTCCGCGAGGCTCTCCAGCTGCCTGGCGGCCTCGGTGGGCCCGCACCGCAGGCGCTCCACCAGCACTCCGACGCCCATCTCGACGACGGCGCGGCCCGCCGCCTGGGCCTGGGCCTGTTCCAGTTCCAGCCTGAGCCGCTCCACCGTGGTGGCGAGCCGGTCGACCGCCGCGGACTCGCCTCCGGAGCGGGCCCGGGCCGCTGCCTGCGCCTCGGCAGCGCTCCGCTGCGCTCCGACCCTCGGCGTGTCGGCCGGTCCGACCGCTGCGGGACGGTCCGTGGCGCGCGGCTCCTGCGGATGGTGCACGGCTGTCGGCTCCTGAAGTCTGGACTGTCGGGGTGGGCGCGAGGGGACACGGGGGCATGGGACAGGGCGACTACCGGGTGAGGTGGTCCCTGATCCTGCCGATCACCGCGTCGGCGTCGACCGGCTTGGTGATGTAGTCGCTGGCTCCCGAGGCCAGGCTCTTCTCCCGGTCGCCGATCATGGCCTTGGCGGTGACCGCGATGATCGGCAGCCCCTCGTGCTCGGGCATGGCGCGGATCGCCGCGGTGGCGGTGTAGCCGTCCATCTCGGGCATCATCACGTCCATCAGGATCACGTCGATCCCGGGGTGCGCGCGGAGGGCTTCGAGCGCGGCGAGCCCGTTCTCGGCCTGGAGGACCCGCATGCCGCGCAGCTCCAGGATGCTGGTGATCGCGAAGAGGTTGCGGTCGTCGTCGTCGACCACCAGCGCGGTGCGGCCGGAGAGCACCGGGTCGGCCCCGCGGCCCCGGGCGGGGTTCCCGTCCGTGCGGCGTACCGGGGGCAGGACGCGCCCGGGCCCGTCGGCGCTCATGTGGAGGGCGATGCGCTCGCGCAGCTCGTCGAGGCTGGAGATGAGCTCCAGCGGCCGCTCCCCCTCCAGGCGGACGGCGTGCTCGTCGTCGGTGGTGACGCCCCGGCTGTTGTGGGCCAGCACCGGGACGGTGTGCAGGGCCGGGTCGCGTTCCATCTCCGCCAGGAGTGTGGCCGCCGCGCTGTCCGGCAGGTCGAGTTCCAGGACGACGCAGTGGTACGGGGCGGTGGCGAGCGCAGTGGCGGCCTCCGGGGCACCGACCGTGGTGACTATCTCGACCCGGCGCTGCGCGCCGGCGGAGCGGGCGACGTCGGCGACGGCGTTCTCCGCCACCAGGGACAGCAGGCCGTTGGGGCGGCCTTCGACCACGAGCAGGCGCCGCGGCTGACCGGCGGGAGGCGAGGGGGCGCGCTCCGGGGCCTCGGACGGGCCGGTGCCACCGGTGCCCAGCGTCCTGCGGGCCCCGTCGGCGCCGGTCTCGGCCAGGTCGGGGCGGGTCGCGGGGACGTAGAGGGTGAAGGTGCTGCCCCGGCCCAGGGTGCTCTCCACCGTGATCGCGCCGCCGAGCAGGTAGGCGATCTCGCGGCTGATGGACAGCCCGAGGCCGGTGCCGCCGTACTTGCGGCTGGTGGTGCCGTCGGCCTGCTGGAAGGCGCCGAAGACGCTCTCCACGTGCTGGGGGGCGATGCCGACTCCGGTGTCGCTCACGTGGAAGGCGAGTACCGGGCCGCCGCGCCGGACGGCGTCGGGCAGGTCGGTCTCGTCGGCGGGCTCGATGCGCAGTTCGACCCGGCCCTGCTCGGTGAACTTGACGGCGTTGGACAGCAGGTTGCGCAGCACCTGGCGCAACCGGTAGTCGTCGGTGAGGAGTTCGGCGGGGATCTGCTGGACCGTCCGCACCGTGAAGGCGAGGTTCTTCTGGCTGGTCAGCGGGCGGAAGGTGGCTTCGACGTAGTCGAGCAGCGCGCGCAGCGGCACCGCCTCGACGTTGAGGTCCATCTTTCCGGCCTCGACCTTGGACAGGTCGAGGATGTCGTTGATCAACTGGAGCAGGTCGGAGCCGGCGGAGTGGATGATCCCGGCGTACTCGACCTGCTTGGCGGTCAGGTTGCGGGTGGGGTTCTGGGCGAGCAGCTGGGCGAGGATGAGCAGGCTGTTGAGCGGCGTGCGCAGTTCGTGGCTCATGTTGGCCAGGAACTCCGACTTGTACTTCGAGGCGAGGGACAGCTGGTGGGCGCGCTCCTCCAGTTCCTGGCGGGCCTGTTCGATCTCCAGGTTCTTGGTCTCGATGTCGCGGTTCTGCGCCGCCAGCAGGTCGGCCTTCTCCTCCAGCTCGGCGTTGGAGGCCTGCAACTCGTCCCGGCGTGACTGCAACTCCTGTGAGCGGACCTGGAGTTCGGCGGTGAGCCGCTGGGACTCGTCGAGCAGCTCGTCGGTGCGGGCGTTGGCGATGATGGTGTTGACGTTGACGCCGATGGTCTCCATGAGCTGGTCGAGGAAGTCCAGGTGGACCTGGGTGAACGGCCGGACGGAGGCCAGTTCGATGACGCCGAGGACCTGGTCCTCGACCACGATGGGCAGCACCACCAGGGACAGCGCCCCGGTGCGGCCGAGGCCGGAGGCGGCGGCCAGGTAGTCCGGCGGCAGGGCGTCGACGGTGATGGCGCGCCGGCTGCGGGCGGCCTGGCCGACGAACGACTCGCCGAGGCGGAAGCGGGTGGGGCGCTCGCCGTCGGGGAAGGCGTAGGAGCCGACCAGCTGGAGCACCGTCCCGACGGGGCTGTCCTCGGCGAGGTAGAAGACGCCGCACTGCGCGCCGACGAGGGGGGCGAGTTCGTCCATGACGGACTCGGCGACGACCCCGAGGTCGCGCCGGCCCTGCATCAGGGCCGAGAAGCTGGCGAGGTTGGTCTTGAGCCAGTCCTGCTCCTCGTTGGCGCGGGTGGTCTCGCGCAGGGACCCGACCATGGCGTTGATGTTGTCCTTGAGGTCGGCGACCTCGCCGGAGGCGTCCACGCTGATCGAGCGGGTGAGGTCGCCGGCGGCGACGGCGCTGGTGACCTCGGCGATCGCGCGGACCTGCCGGGTGAGGTTGCCGGCCAGCTCGTTGACGTTCTCGGTGAGGCGCTTCCAGGTGCCGGAGACGCCCTCCACCTCGGCCTGGCCGCCGAGCCGGCCCTCGGTGCCGACCTCCCGGGCGACCCTGGTCACCTCGTCGGCGAAGGAGGACAGCTGGTCGACCATCGTGTTGATGGTCTCCTTCAGTTCCAGGATCTCGCCGCGCGCGGTGACGGTGATCTTCTGCGACAGGTCCCCGCGCGCGACCGCCGTGGCCACCTGGGCGATCGCGCGGACCTGGCCGGTGAGGTTGCCGGCCATGAAGTTCACCGAGTCCGTGAGGTCGCGCCACGTCCCCGAGACGCCCTTGACGTCGGCCTGGCCGCCCAGGATGCCCTCGGTACCGACCTCCCGCGCCACCCGGGTCACCTCACCGGCGAACGAGGACAGCTGGTCGACCATCGTGTTGACGGTGTTCTTCAGTTCCAGGATCTCGCCCCGGGCGTCGACGGTGATCTTCTGCGACAGGTCCCCCTTGGCCACCGCGGTGGCGACCTGGGCGATGTCCCGCACCTGGGTGGTGAGATTGCCCGCCATCGCGTTGACCGAGTCGGTCAGGTCCTCCCAGGTGCCCGACACTCCGGGCACCTGGGCCTGGCCGCCGAGCCGGCCCTCGGTGCCGACCTCCCGGGCGACCCTGGTCACCTCCGAGGTGAACCGCGACAGTTGGTCGACCATGCCGTTGAACACCGTGGCGATCTCGCCCAGCAGCCCGTCCGCGTCGCCCGGCAGCTTGGTGCTGAAATCGCCGTCGCGCACCGCCGTCAACCCGGCCAGCAGCAGCCGCAGTTCCGGCTCACCCACCTGCGCGGCGCCCGCCCCCTCGTCCGGGCGGTGCTGTGAGTCGCGGGACGTGGTCGGGCCAGCCATCGAACGTCGCCTCCGTGGAACGCCGGGCCGACTGGCCCGAATCCGGTCGTGGGCACCCCGAAGGACGGGCCGGGGGACCTGGCCGTCGTTCCAGGTGTTGTACCGCCCTCGGAGGCTACCCCAGCCCGCACACCGCCGGACAACGGTTGCCACCCGGTCGTACGCCCCGCCCGTCGCCCGGACGCGCGTCCGCGCCCCGGCGCCGGTGCGGGCTTCACGAAACCTCCACGGGGGGCGGCTGCATCGATCCGCCGACACGGGGTACCGGGGGGCAGACCGCGCCGACACGAGAGAGCACGAGAGAGGGAGTCCGATGGCCACGACCACTGGGGAACTGCCCGCCTCCGCCCACCCGTCGACGGGAGGTCCGTCCCGCACGGCCGCTCCTGCCGGAGAGCCCCGGGACCTGCCGTTGCCGGAACCCGCCGACGCCGGAGGGCTTCGGGACCTGCTCCCGCCGGAGTTCGCCGACGCCGGTGACCTGCGGGAGATCGCGCCGGCCGACGCGCGCGAGCTCAACAAGGTGCTGCTGCGCCGGCTCCGCACGCTGGAGGAGGGGACGAAGGAGTACTCCTACGTCCGCGCCACCCTGGTCGAGACGAACCTGTCCCTGGTGAGGTTCGCGGTCCGCCGCTTCAACTCGCACCGCGAGCCGCAGGAGGACCTGCTCCAGGTCGGCGCGGTCGGCCTGATCAAGGCCATCGACCGCTTCGACCCCGACCTCGGCGTCGAGTTCACCACCTTCGCCATACCGACCGTCCTCGGCGAGATCCGGCGCCACTTCCGCGACACCACGTGGGCCGTCCACGTGCCGCGGCGCCTCCAGGAACTGCGCATCCTCCTGGCCAAGGCGCAGGAACGCCTGTCGCAGGACCTGGACCGGGCCCCCACGGTCGCCGAACTCGCCGAGCACCTCGCGCTCTCCCCCGAGGAGGTCGTCGAAGGGCTGACCGCCGCGAACGCGCACACCGCCGGCTCCCTGGACCTCGGCGGCAGCAACGACGACGACGCCCCCGGCCCCCTGGGCGACCGGCTCGGCGAGGACGACCGGGACCTCGCCCTCGTCGAGGACCTGGTGACGCTCAAGCCGCTCATCGCCGACCTGCCGGAGCGGCAACGGCTCATCCTGTCCATGCGCTTCTGCGAGGACATGACGCAGTCGCAGATCGGCGCCCGCCTCGGGCTGTCCCAGATGCACGTCTCCCGACTGCTCAGCCGCACCCTGCGGCACCTGCGCGACGGGCTGGAGGACGACTGAGCATGCGTGGCCACACGAGCCCCGGGGAGGACCGAACCGGGCGCACACCCCCGTGTTTGGCAGTCCGGCACAACCTCCGTATGGTCGGAAGGCATGGACATGGAGGAGACGACGATGATGCCAATCGACGACATTCGGGCGGCCGCCGCGCCGGCAGCGTCCCCGCGGCCCGCGGAACTGGTGGTCGAGACCCGTGCCACGGCCTCCGGCGCGGTGGTGTGCGCCCTCGTGGGCGACCTCGACATCGAGACGCTCGCCTCGGCCGCCAACCTGCTCACCAGCGTGATCGCGCAGCGCCGCGGCGCGGTGGTGATCGACCTCGCCGGGGTGGGCTTCTGCGACTCCTCCGGCCTGAACCTCCTGCTCAAGACCCGCCTCGCGGCGGCGGAGGAGGGGCTGGACCTGCACTTGGCCGCCGTGGCGCCGACCGTCATGCGGGTCCTCGAACTGACCGGCGCGCAGGCGGTGTTCTCCATCCACGACTCGGTCGACGAGGCCTTGGCGGCCTGACCGCCCCGGCTCGGGCCGCCAGGGCCTCGGCCCGGGGCCGGCCGCCCCGGCCCCGGTTCGACGCCGGCACGGGGCATAATCCGAGAACTGCCGGGAAACCGACCGTGCGAGACCGCCGTCGATCCGAAAGGGTGTCCTCACATGACGATGAGCCGGGGAACCCTGGACGGCGACCCGCACCAGCCGGGCCCGGTGCTGCCCGTCGGCGGCCAGCGCAGGCGGCTGACCCTGTCCGGCATTCCCAAACCGGTCGCCCACGCCAGGACCTTCACCGCCCGCGCCCTCGACGACTGGTACGCGTCCGCCGCCGGGCCCGGCGCCGGCGAAGGCGCCCTCGCGGACGTCGTCCTGCTGGTGGCGGAACTCGTCGCCAACGCCATGCTCCACGGCGACGGCCCGCTGGAACTGGTCCTGGACGCCACCGGGATCCGCCTGCGGGCCGAGGTCAGCGACCGCAGCCCGACCCTGCCCACCCCGCGCCGCCCGCACAACCCGGCCCTCCCCGGCGGCCACGGCCTGTTCATCGTGGAGCGGACCGCCGACCGGTGGGGCGCCGAACCGCACAGCCACGGGAAGACGATCTGGGCCGAGTTCGACGCCTCGCGGCTGACCCGCGGCTGATCCGCCGCAGACCCGCGGCTGACCCGCGGCTGATCCGCCGCAGACCCGCGGCTGACTCGTGGCTGACCTGGGACGGCGCCCCACCGGATCGCACCAGTGCGCCGACTTCGTCATCCGCGCCCGGTCGGGGCCGCCACGCCGACTCCGGTTCAGGGGCCCGCGCGACGGCGGGTGATTGCATGGCGACACAGCGTGTGTCCCGGCGAGCGTCTCCGCGTCTTTCCCCTGCGGGTACGGGCGGGCCCCGGCAGGAGGAGGAAGCGGATGGCGCAGACCCGGCGGCGGGCCGCCGCCCGCCCGGCGCCCGGCGTGGCCCGCCGGCGTCAAGGCTCGGCGGTGCTGCGGTGGTTGAGCACGACCGACCACAAGGCCATCGGCAACCTGTACCTGACGACGGCGTTCGGGTTCTTCCTGTTCGCCGGGCTGCTGGCGATGCTCATGCGCGCGGAGCTCATGCGGCCGGGACTGCAGGTGGTGAGCAACGAGCAGTACAACCAGTTGTTCACCATCCACGGGACGATCATGATGCTGTTGTTCGCCACACCGACGTTCGCCGGTTTCGCGAACGCCGTGATGCCGCTGCAGATCGGTTCCCCGGACGTGGCGTTCCCCCGGCTGAACGCGTTCACGTACTGGGTGTACCTGTTCGGCGGCCTGATGGTGGTCGGGGGCTTCCTGACCACCGACGGCGCCGCGTCGTTCGGCTGGTTCGCCTACGCCCCGCTGAACGGGCCGCTCCACAGCCCGGGAACGGGCGCCGACCTGTGGGCCGTGGGGCTGATCGTGGCGGGTCTGAGCACGATCCTGGGAGCCGTCAACTTCATCACCACCATCGTCTGCCTGCGGGCACCGGGCATGACGCTGTTCCGGATGCCGGTCTTCACCTGGAACGTGCTGTTCACCTCGATCCTCGCGCTGCTCGCCTTCACCCCGCTGACTGCGGCGCTGTTCGCGCTGGAGGCGGACCGCAAGCTGGGCGCCCACGTCTTCGACCCGGCCAACGGCGGGGCGATGCTGTGGCAGCACCTGTTCTGGTTCTTCGGCCACCCCGAGGTGTACATCGTGGCGCTGCCGTTCTTCGGCATCATCTCCGAGGTCATCCCGGTGTTCAGCCGCAAGCCGGTCTTCGGCTACTACGGACTGATCGGTGCCACGATCGCGATCACCGCGCTGTCCGCGGTCGTCTGGGCCCACCACATGTTCGCCACCGGCCAGGTGCTGCTGCCGTTCTTCTCCCTGGCCTCGCTGCTCATCGCGGTGCCGACCGGGGTGAAGTTCTTCAACTGGATCGGCACCCTGTGGAACGGCTCGCTCTCCTTCGAGACGCCCATGCTGTTCTCCCTCGGCTTCCTGGTGACCTTCCTCCTCGGCGGGCTGACCGGCGTCCTGCTGGCCGCGCCCCCGATCGACTTCCACGTCACCGACAGCTACTTCGTGGTCGCCCACCTGCACTACGTCCTCTTCGGGACGGTCGTGTTCGCGATGTTCGCCGGCTTCTACTTCTGGTGGCCCAAGATCACCGGCCGGCTGCTGGACGAACGCCTCGGAAGGATCCACTTCTGGATGCTGCTGCCCGCGTTCCAGATCACCTTCCTCGTGCAGCACTGGCTCGGGGCCCAGGGCATGCCGCGCCGCTACGCCGACTACCTGCCCTCGGACGGCTTCACCACCCTGAACACCGTCTCCTCGGTCGGTGCGTTCCTGCTGGGCGCGTCGACCCTGCCCTTCCTGTACAACGTGTGGCGCACCGCCAGGTACGGGGTCCGGGTCACCGAGGACGACCCGTGGGGTTACGGGCGCTCCCTGGAATGGGCGACCTCCTGCCCGCCGCCGCGCCACAACTTCCACGCCCTGCCCCGCATCCGCTCCGAAGGCCCGGCCTTCGACCTGCACCACCCGGAGTATTCGCGCACGGTGCTCGAAGGCGAGGAGAACGCGCGGTGAAGACCGAGTCCTACCTGTTCGCGGGCGTCGCGCTGTTCTTCGCCGTCGCCGCTTCGATCTACGGCTGGTTCGCCCGGGAGCCGGCCGGCAAGGCGGCGCTGGTCGTGGCCTTCATGATGTCCACGCTGATCGCGTTCTTCTTCCGGACCCAGTACTCCCGCCGCGGCCGTCGGCCGCAGGACCGCACCGACGCCGAGATCGTCACCGGTGCCGGGCCGCTGGAGTTCTTCGCACCGCGCAGCTACTACCCGCTGCTCACCGCGGCCGGCGTCGCGGTCACCGGGCTGGGGCTGGTGTACGCCTTGTGGCTCTTCCTCATCGGAGCGGGTGTGACGGGCGCCGGCGTCCTGGGCTTCGTCTTCCAGCACGCCCAGCGCGCGCAGTGAGTCCGGCCGGTCGGCGGTGAGCGCTGAGTGGTGAGCGGTCGGTCGTCACCGCTCGGAGCGTCCCGCGTCGGCGGGCGCGAGCGGCCCCGGCCGCGGCTCGTCCACCGCCGTCTCCACGTTGTCCCGGTAGTACCAGGAGCTCAGGGCGGCCCGCAGCCGTGCGCGCCGCGAGGCGCCCTCGCCCGGCGCCGGCAGGGGAAGCGGGGCGTCGTGCAGGGCCAGCGTGTAGCGCAGGCCGGCGGGGAGCGGCCGGTGCTCGCCGTGGAAGGCGCCCTCGACGGCCTCGTGCACGAACCCGGTCTCGTCGCCCTCCGTCACCCGTTCGAGGTCCCGCTCCTGCAAGGCCAGGCACAGGCGCCGGGTGATCCAGAAGGCCGCCACCGGCCCGACGAACAGGCCCACCCGCAGGAACCGGTTCAGGCCCTCCACCGGCACGTCCAGTGCCCGGGCGACGACATCCTGGCCGCCGGCGACCAGCAGGACGACGTAGAAGCACGTCCCGGCGACACCCAGCGCCGTCCGGGTCTGCCGGTTGCGGGGGCGGTCGCACAGGTGCTGCTCGCCGCTGCCCGGGGTGATCCAGCGCTCGAAGAACGGATAGCCGTACAGGGCGGCGAAGAACAGCAGCGGGAACAGCACGGCCGGGATCAGCGGGTTCCAGGCGACGGTGTGGCCCCACAGCCGGGTCTCGGCCCCGGGCATCAGCCGCAGCGCGCCCTCGATGAACCCCATGTACCAGTCCGGCTGCGCGTCGGTGGAGTCCTGGTCGGGGCGGTAGGGCCCGTACAGCCAGATCGGGTTCACCTGGGCGAGGGCGGCGGCCAGCGCCAGCACCCCGAAGACCATCGCCATCAGGCCCGCCGTCTGGACGCTGAAGTGCGGGAAGAGGGGCTTCCCGACGACGTTGCGGTCGGTGCGTCCGGGCCCGGCCCACTGGGTGTGCTTGAGGTGGAAGACCAGGATCAGGTGCGCGGTGATCAGGCCGAGCAGGAGACCGGGCAGCAGCAGGATGTGCGCGCTGTACAGGCGGGGGATGATGTCGTGCCCGGGAAGCTCCCCGCCGAAGAGGAAGAAGCTCAGGTAGGTGCCGACCAGCGGGACCGACAGGATGAAGCCCTGGGCCGTGCGCAGGCCGGTGCCGGAGAGCAGGTCGTCGGGCAGCGAGTAGCCCGCGAAACCCTCCAGCAGGGCGAGCTGGAACAGCGTCAGTCCCACCAGCCAGTTGACCTCCCTGGGGCGGCGGAACGCGCCGGTGAGGAAGATGCGCAGCAGGTGCGCACAGATCGCGGCGGTGAACACCAGCGCCGCCCAGTGGTGGATCTGGCGGATCAGCAGGCCGCCGCGCACGTCGAAACTGATCGACAGCGTCGAGGCGTACGCCTGGGACATCCGCACCCCGCGAAGCGGCGGGTACGTTCCGGCGTACACGATCTCGGCCATGGACGGTGTGAAGAACAACGTCAGGAAGACGCCGGTCAACAGCAGCAGCACGAAGGTGTAGAGCGCCAACTCGCCGAGCAGGAAGGACCAGTGGTCGGGAAAGACCTTCCGGAGCAGGCCCTTGGCCCCGTCGAACAGCGGCAGCCGCCGGTCCAGCGCGACCGCCGTGTTCCGGGCGGCCCGCTCCGCCCGCCGCCCGGCCCGCGCCCTCCACCTCGACAGCCGCACGCCGCTCCTCCCGTCCGCTCCGATCGTGTGTCCCGATAGCCATATCCCGTGGCGGCGGGACGGCCGGACGGGGCTCGCCCACCGCCCCGGGCTTCACCCGGACGGCCCCGGTTCGATGGCCGTCCGCCCTCTCAGGCCCCGGTGTCAGGCCGCTGAACTGCGGAATCCCCCCGGGCCCCGGCCTGGACGCGGCGGGTCGGCCCACGAACGGCGGGCGTGAACGGACCCCCGCGCTCCGGTCGAGACGTTCACGAAATGATGGCTGCGGGTAGTCGAATGGGTGCGAAAGGTCATCAGGTGGGGGGTGTTGCAGGGAGCGACGATGCCGGAACACGAGCAGTTCGGCGTGCGGGCCGAGGCGGACGGGCCGGCGAGCCGGACCGGAAGAGTCCCGCCCCAGTCGAGTCCGGAGGAGGCCCCCGGGGCCGCCCCCGCCCCCGGGGAAGGTCGAGTTCCGGGGGAAGGCCGAGCTCCCGGGGAGGGCCGAGCTCCCGGCCGGCCGGCGCCGCCCGGGGCGGAGAGCGGATCCGCCGATGCCGACGGCACGGCGGCCTGGCCGGACCTGATGCTGCCGCTGCTGCGCACCCCGACCACCGACCGCCCGCTGGTGACCGGCGAACCCGGTGCGGACGACCCGGGGCCGGCCGCGGTGGCCGCCGTCCTGGACCTCGCGCTGCTGGTGGGCGAGCTGATGCTGGCCTGCGGCGAGGCCGCTGAGGACGTCGAGGCCGCCATGCTCGCCGTCGCGCAGGCCTACCGGGCCCAGCCCTGTGACCCCCAGGTCACCTTCACCCGGGTGGCGATCTCGTACCAGCCGGGCCCCTCGGAGCCACCCGTGACGGTCGAGCGGTCCGTGCGCCACCCGGCCGGGGACTACGCGCGGCTGGCCGTGCTCTTCCGGCTGGTCACCGAGATCACGACCGGCGGACTCGTCGTCGACGACGCCCACCACCGGCTGAGGGCCGTGCGCCGGCACTGCCGCCGCTACCCCGCCTGGCTCCTGGTCCTGTCCTCCGGCCTGCTGGCCGGCGCCGCGACGCTGCTGGTCGGCGGCCGGGCCGACGCCCGGGCCTGGCTGGTGTTCGTCAGCGCCGTCGCCGCGGCACTGGCCGGCGACCGGCTCGCGGCGCTGGTCGGACGCCACGACCTCCCGGAGTTCTACCGGATCGCGACGGCCGCGACCCCGGCGGCGGCGATCGGCATCCTGCTGTCCTTCAACGGGCTGAACCTGGGCGGATCGGTGGTGATCACCGGAGGGCTCTACACGCTCCTGCCCGGATGGCCCATGGTGGCGGCGGCGCAGGACGGCCTCGCGGGCTTCTACCTCACCGCGGCCGCACGCCTGATGGAAACGCTGTACATGATGGCCGGCGTGGTGGTCGGGGTGATGACCGTGCTCTACATCGGCGTCAACAACGGCGCCGACCTGGCGGCCCGGCCCGTCCCGGTCGCGGCGTCGAACCCGCCGCTCCAACTGGTGGCGGCGCTCCTGCTCACCCTGACCTTCGCGGTGCTGCTCAACACCGAGCCGGGCACGCTGCCGGCCGTCCTGCTCAACAGCGGGGTCGGCTGGACGACGTACGGCGTCCTGGTCAACGCCGGCGGCGAGCCCATCATGGCCACCGGCCTCGCCGCCGGGCTGGTGGGCCTGTCCGGCCAGCTCATGGCCCGCTACCGGGGAAGCTCCTCGCTGCCGTACGTCACCGCGGCACTGGGGCCGCTGCTGCCCGGCTCGTTGCTGTACTTCGGGCTGCTCGCCTTCGTCCGGGGCGAGCCCGAGATCGGGCTCGTCGGCGTCGGGCGCGCCACGGCCACGGCGATGGCGGTGGCGATCGGCGTGAACCTGGGCCGCGAGGTCGCCCGGCTGTTCCTCCCCGCCCCGGGCGTGGTCCCGGCGCCCGGCCGCAGCGCCGGCCGTCACCGCCGCTGAGGGCTGGCCGTCACCGCCGTTGAGGGCCGGCCGCCTCTGCCGTTGAGGACGGTGGGCGGCACCGTGCGGCTGACGGCGCCGTGCGGCTGTCGGCGGCGGCACCCACGTGGTGCCGGGGCCGACAGCCGCACGAGCCGGTGAACGGGCGGTTCAGGGGATGGGGCGGGTGGTGCAGAAAATAGGACGAGTGGATCAGTAGTAGTGACGACGCCCGCCGACGGCGTGCCCGACGGAGCCCGCGATCCACAGGACGAGGCCGATGACGGCCAGGATGATGCCGATGGTCCACAGGATCGAGATCCCGGTGACGAAACCGACGATGAGCAGGATGACGCCGAGGACGATCACGAGGTCCTCCCATGTGGTGACTGGGACGGTTGTCAGGAGGGGCGGTCCGGCCGCTCGATGGTGATGCCGGAACCGTCCGGGGGTGGTGGAGCCGTCGTTTCTCCGGCCGCGCCCATGATCCGCGTGTACCGCTCTGCGGGCCGGGCAAACCATCCCGCCCGCGGCGGAATGGGTTCGGTTCCCTCCCCGGGCACACCCGGCCCTTCACCGAGCGGTCGCCGCCGTCGGCCGTGGCGGGTCAGGACCGGATCCGGTCGAGGACGGCGTCGATGTCGAGATGGTCGGATTCGGTGCCGGCCGGTACCAGGGTGAAGGAGTCGAGGAGGAAGGCCGTCACGGCGTCCGCGGGGATGCTGATCACGGCCCGGCCGTTCTCGGCGCACAGGGTGACCAGGACCCGGCCCGCCCGCCCGGGCGCGACCGTCACGTCCCCGTGGCCGGCGGGGGCGTGGCGGCCCTCGTTCAGCAGGTCACGCGCGAAGACCCACCGCGCCTCCCCGCCGCCCCCGAGGGGCGGGAAGACCAGGCACACCGCGTACGGCAGCGAGGTGTCGAAGCGCAGTTGCGCCTCGACGGTCACATCGGGGAACGGGCCTTCGGGCAGCGTGACGGCGGTGGACCAGGAGGTGACGACGGTCATGCGACGGACTCCGTTTCTGGCAGTGGCGCCTGGTTGCCCGCAGCGGCACCGAGCGCCGGCGGCGGCAGCGCTCGGCTACCCGCCCCGGGCCGATTCATGGCCCTGATCCCGGAAACCCGCCGGACGCGGCGTGTTCGATCGCGTGCGGAACGTTCCGGCGCGGTTCCCGGCGCGAGGCGGGTGGTTTCCGTCCGGCGAGAAGGGGCAGCCGCCGCGTGGTCCCGCTGCCCGGCCGGTCGTTCGTCCTCGTCCCGGACGCCCCGGCGCCTCGGAGCACCGTCCTCCGGAATCCGAGACGGCCCGTCGAGGCCGAACCGCCGGGTGGAGGGCCCGCCAGCACCGCGGGGGCCGGCCGACGGCTCCCCCGACCCGGAAGGAACTCAGCGATGGGTATCGTCATCAGCAGCCCGCTGCCGGACAGCGAACGCAAGACGACCGGGGAGGCCCTCCAAGGCACCCTGGTCGACCTGCTGGACCTGTCCCTGGTGGCGAAGCAGACGCACTGGAACCTCTACGGGCCCCGGTTCCGCTCCGTCCACCTCCAGCTCGACGACGTGGTCGCCACCGCGCGCGACTACGCCGACCAGGTGGCCGAGCGTGCCGCCGCGATCGGGGTCAGCCCGGACGGACGGGCCGCCACGATCGCCGCCACCAGCAACCTGCCCGACTTCCCCGAGGGCTGGACGGCCGACGTGACGGCCGTCCAGAACCTGGTGAAGGCCTTCGCCGCCGTGATCGAACGGATGCGGGTGCGCATCGACGAGACCGGCCCGGCGGATCCCGTCAGTCAGGACCTCCTGATCGGACTCACGGCCGAGCTGGAGAAGCACAGCTGGATGTTCCAGGCCGAGAACCAGCACTGACGGGGCCCTGCCGACCGCGACGGGCCGGGGCCGGGATCGGGGCGGGGGCGGGTCCCGGCCCCCTGCGCGCGCGGTGAGGTCAGTTGGGCGGTCCGGCCGTCAGTGCTTCTCGTCCCGGGCCTCGCGGGACTGCGTACGGCGGGACCGCGTACGGGCTGAGGACCTGTGGCGGCGCACGCGCCAGACGACGAGGGCGATGACGACCACCGCGGCGAGCAGGGCGGCGACGACGCCGCCGACCGTGCCCTCGACCTTGGTGTAGGCGGCCCCGGCGAAGTAGCCGAGGAGGGTGAACCCGACGCCCCAGGCGAGGCCGCCGAGGGCGTTGAAGAGGAGGAAACGGCGGTACGGCATGCGGGAGACGCCGGCCAGCGTGGGCACCACGGGGCGGAAGAAGGCGACGAAGCGGCCGAAGAAGACGGCCGCCGGCCCCCGTCGGCGGATCAGGTCACGGGCCTTGTCGACCTGCTCCTCATGACGCCGCAGCATGCGCGTGTCGAGGACCGCCGGGCCGATGTGGCGGCCGATCTCGTAGGCGACGGAGTCCCCCAGGACGGCCGCGCAGACCACGGCGAGGACCAGCCAGCCGATGGACACCCTGCCCTGGTGGGCGAGGAAACCGCCGAGGACGGCGGCGCTCTCGCCGGGGATGAGGAAGCTGAAGAAGAGGGCGTCCTCGGCGAAGACGAGGGCGGCGACGACCGCGTACACGATCGGGCCGGACAGGCCGTCCAGCCAGTCGGTGATCGAGTGCATCAGCCACCCCGTTCGGGATCTCCCACCCCTTCTGCCGCCCCCTGCGCCTCAATGTAACGGCGGGCGGTCCCGCACGCAGTGCTCCTCGGCGGGCGGGCGGCCCTCCTCCGGCAGGCCGCGCTGCCGGCGGCGGCGTTAGCCTTCGCGCTTCCCGGGTAGCCGCTCCGCCGGACCACGACGGATGACCCCGCGAGGAGGACGCACCATGGACGGACGCGAGCAGGAGGCGCTGCTCGGGATCGAACGGGAGCTGCGCCGCGACCGCGTCCTGGAAGCACGGCTGCACAGGTTCGGCCTCGGACTGCGCAGCAGGGCCTGGGACATGATGCGCGGGGTACGGCCGGGCCCTGTTCTCGGGCTCGCTCTGCTGTCGCTCGGCCTGCTCGCGGCCGGACTCCGGACGGCGGAGCCACCTGTCCTGTGGGCCTTCACGGGCTGCTGGGCGCTGACCCTCGCGGTCGCCTTCGCCGTGCTCTGCGCCTGCGCCGATGGCCGGGGGAGCGGCGGATGAGCGGCCTGCCAGGCCCGCCCGGCGCCGGACGGCTGCTCGCGCCACCGGGCCCGCTCCACGACCCCTGGGGAGAGGACCACCAGCTCGCGCTGCACCTGTGCTACGAGCTCCACGACCGGGGCCTGCCGGGCGTCCACCCCGGCTGGGAGTGGGAGCCGGAACTGCTCGCCCTGCGACGGGAACTGGAGCGATCGTTCCTGGCGAGGGTGCGCGCCGAGACGGAACCCGTACCGGCGTTGCCCGAGGTGCTGGAGCAACTGCTCACGCAGCCGCCCGAGGGTACCGGGCCCTCGCACTTCCTGCTGGCCGAGGGCGAGCGCCACCACGCCCGGGAGTACCTGGTGCACCGGTCCGTCTACCACCTCAAGGAGGCCGATCCGCAACTGTGGGTCCTGCCGAGGATCCACGGGCCGGCCCAGGCGGTGCTGATGGCGATCGCCTACGACGAGTACGGCGCCGGACGCCCGGAGCGGGCGCACTGCCTGCTGTTCGCCCGGATGATGACCGCCTTCGGCCTCGACCCCGAGTACGGCCACTACCTGGACGTCGTCCCCGCGCCCATGCTGGCGACGGTCAACCTGATGACGCTGTTCGGCCTGCACCGCGTGCTGCGCGGCGCCGCCATCGGGCAGTTCGCCGCCATCGAGATCACCTCCTCCCCCGGCTCGGCCCGCCTGGCCGCCGCGCTGGAACGCCTGGGTGGCGGCCAGGACGGCACGCTGTTCTACCGCGAACACATCGAGGCCGACGCCGTCCACGAGCAACTGGTGCGCCGCGGGGTCATCGAGGAACTGCTCGCCGCCGAACCGGAGTCGGCGCCGGACATCGCCTTCGGCATCGCCGCCGCCGGGACGGCCGACCGCCGCTTCGCCGACCACCTGCTCGGCTGCTGGCGCGCCGGACGGACCTCCCTGCGCTCACCCCTCGCCGACTCCTCCTCCTGAGCCGTGCCGTGCTCCTGAGCCTTCTTGTGCTCCCGAGCCTTGCGGTGGGCGGCCGTGCCGCCGGTGGCTGGTGTCGCAGAACGGATACGTCCGGCTGCGCCGGCAGGCGCACAGGGCCACCACCGGGCGCTCGGAGACCCGCCGGGTGCCGTCCGGCAGGACCACCTCCACCGGGCCCTCGACCAGCAGGGGACCGCCCGGCACGACGACCACCCGGGTGACGTCCCGGTCAGCGTTCGCGAACACCGCGCACCACCGCCAGCTCCTCCTCGCGCTCGCCCGGCCCGATCAGCCCGAGTCGCTCGAACAGGGCGGCGCGGGCCGTCAGCACCGGCCCGAAGGGCTGCCGCTGCCGCGCCGCCACGCTCGTGCGCAGCCCGGCCGCGCGCAGGAGCGCCAGGGTTTCCGGGACGTCCGCGAGCGCGGACTGCACGATCAGCAGCACGCCGCCGGCGGCCAGCACGCGGGGAGTCGTCCGGCAGATCCGGTCCAGGACCAGCCGCCCGTCCGGGCCGGCGTCCCAGGCCAGGGCCGCGCCGCGGCCAGGAGACCCCTTGCCGGGGTCGGTGGGGAGGTACGGGGGATTGGCGGTCACCAGGTCGAAGCGGCCACCGGAGAGCGGAGCCAGCAGGTCGCCCCGGTGCAGCCGGATCCGGCGGTGGTGCAGGCGGGAGTTGCACCAGGCGGCCGCGACGGCACGGGCGGACAGGTCGACCGCCGTGACCCGTGCCCCGCTGCGCGCGGCCGCGAGCGCGACGGCGCCCGTCCCCGTGCACAGGTCGAGCACCCGGCTGGAGCCGTCCAGCGGCTCCCGGCGCACACAGGCGGCCAGCAGTTCGGTGTCCCCCTGCGGCGGATAGACCCCCGGTGGTCGCAGCAGCAGCATGCCGGGCGGCTTCCCGCACCGGCGCCGTTCACACCTGCCGGACCCGCACACCTGCCGGACCCGCACACCTCCGTGCACACCCTCGACGAGGTGGACCACGCCGGCTACGACCTGCTGCTCGTCCCGGGCGGCACCATCACCGCGGACACCCTCCGGCTCCGCGAGGCGGCCGTCCACACCGTGCTCGCCTTCACCGTCGCTGGACGTCCCGTCGCCTTCACCGTCGACGGGCGTCCCGTCGCCGCCATCTGCCACGGGCCGTGGCTGCCGGCCGAGGCGGGCGTCGCGTACGGCAAGCGGCTCACCTCCTACCCCTCCGTGCGCACCGACCTCGCCAACGCTGGTGCCACCTGGACGGACGAACCTCTGGTCACGGACGATGCCGACGGCTGGCGGCTGGTGACCTCGCGCAACCCCGACGACCTCGAACACTTCCTGCGGGGCGTCGACGCCGCGCTGCGCACACGGTCCGAAGCGGTCGGCTCGCGCTGAGGAGGCGACCGGCCGTCGGCCGCCGCCCGCACGCTCGACGCGGTGGGTGCGGTGCTCAGCGCGCGGCGGTTTCCGCCGGGTGGGCGTCGTCCTCGTGGTGGTCCTGGGCGGCTGCTCCGGTGGCGTCGGGTGCGGGGCCCTGTCTGGCGGCCTGGCACGTGCTGCAGGTGAGCCAGTGCGCTGGAGGTTGGTGGGCGTAGCGGTGCGGGGCGAGGGTCATTCCGTCGGTGTCCAGGCCGCACAGGGTGCGGCGGCCGCAGGTGCCCGAGGCTTCCGCGGGGGCGGCGTGCACGCGGCGCACCGGGCTCTCCGGGTCCGCCGGGGTGTGGTCGGGGCCGAGGAGCCGCACGTTGGTCGGCATGTCTAGCTCAAGTACGACGACGATGTCCATCTTCTCAACGTCGCTGCTGGGCCGGTCCGCCGCACCCGCTCGGTGGCATCCGGACCAGCCCGGGCCACCTCCGGCGGACGGGTCCCGACCCTGCTTCCAACGGCCTTGGCGACGCGTGGTGAGGCCTGGCACCCCGGTGCCCCCGTGGGCGCCCCGACCGGCGTGGCGGCGGTCGGCGCCGTCGCGTTCGTCCGCGGGGCCACATCCTTCGGGACCTCCGCGGCGGCCGGACCGATGGCAGGTACGGGATGACGGCAGATACGGGATGACGGCGCGGGCCGGGGGAGTGACGCTGGTGGGGTGGACGGCAGCGACGCGGTACGCGCGGAAGGCTCCCGGCGGCCCGTGCCGGACGGTGCGGGGCGCGGCCGGCAGCCGACGCCGACGGTGGGGGTGGAGGAGGAGTACTTCCTCGTGGACGCCGCCACCCGCGCCGCGGTGCCCGCCGGGCCGGGGCTGGCCGCCCGCGCCGCCGGCGTGCTGGGGGAGCTGGTGTCCGGGGAGTTCACGGACCTCCAGATCGAGGTGCGGACACCGCCGTGCAGCACGATGGAGGACCTGTCCGCCGAGCTGACGCGACTGCGCCGCGAACTGGCCGCGTGCGCGACGGCCGAGAACCTGAAGGTCTGTCCCAGCGCGACGCCCGTGATCGGCGGCGACGTGGCGCCGGTGGGCGATCACCCCCGGTACCGCGACGGGGTGAAACTGTTCCGGACGATGATGGATGACTTCGCCGTCTGCGCCCTGCACGTCCACGTGTTCCTGCCCGACCGGGAGGTGGCGGCCCTGGTCGGTAACCATCTGCGGCCATGGCTGCCGCTGCTGGTCGAGATGAGCGCCAACTCGCCCTTCCACGCCGGACGGGACACCGCGTACGCGAGCTGGCGGTCGGTGCTGCGCCTGCGGTTCCCCGGTCTCGGGCCGCCGCCGAGGGTCGAATCCTTCGACGACTACCGGCGCTTCGCCACCGCCATGGCGGACGTCGGTGGAATGTCCTTCGCCGAGCTGCCGTTCTGGGACACCCGCCCGCACCCGAACCTGCCGACCCTGGAAGTACGGTGCATGGACGTTCCGGCCGAGGCGGTCGACTCCGTGGCCCTGGCGGCCGTCGTCCGGGGACTGGTGGTGACCTCCGCCCGTTTGGCGGAGCACGGCGACCAGGGCCCCCGGCTGAGCGGTGAGCTGCTGCGCGGCGCCTACTGGTACGCCACCCGCGACGGCTGGCCGGGGCGGGGGACGGACGCCCTGACCGGACGGATGCTGCCCGCCCCGGAACGCGCACGGCGGCTGCTGGAGCACATCGGCGCCGCATTGGAGGACATGGGGGACCTGGAACGGGTCACCGCCTTCGTCGACCGGCTCGCCACCCGGGGCAGCGGCGCCCACCGCCAACGCGCCGCACACCGCGCCGGAGGCCTGCCGGCGGTGGTGGACGACCTGGCGAGCTGCATGATCCCCCCGGACGCCGCCCCGCCGCAGTCACCCGCCTGGCGGACCCCACTGCGGCGCGGCCGCGACGGGCGTGCCAGCTTGGAGGGAGCCGGCAGGGAGCGGCCGGGGGACGGACCCGCGCCGACGGCCGCCCGCGAACCCCTTGGGAAGCCGATGCACGCCACCCCGAACCCGAACGGCCGCACCCCCGAACGGGGCGGCCTGGTGCGCCGCGACGGCTACGCCCGCCTGAGCGCCGCCGACCTCGGCGTCGACCCCGAGGCACTGGCGGAGGACTTCGCCCGGCTCGCCGACGCCTACCGGGACCTGCCCCCGGACCCGTACGCGCGGGAGACCAACCGGTTCCGCCGCTACTCGCACGCCGTCTACCTGCCCTGGACCGGTGTGCTGTCCTACATCCCCGGTGCCCCCGACGGCGAGTTCGGCACCGTCACCGAGTACTGGCAGGACGAGCACAACCCCGAGTACCCCCGGATGCGCCGCCGGCTGCCCGACATCCCGCCCGCCCTGCACGGCAACCGGCTGCTCGACGCCCTCGTCCGCGCCGACCTCGACCACGCCCTGTGGCTGGAGGACCTGCACCGCGTGCCCGTCTACGTCGGCATCCACCTGATCGCGCTCGGCGTGCAGGACCGGGGCCAGGTCGCGGTGTCCTCGCCGAACTGCCTTCACCAGGACGGCGGTTCACCGGCCACGTTCACCTTCGCCCACCTCGTCGGCCGCCGGAACATCGAGGGGGGCGAGAACGTCATCGCCACCCCGGAGAGCGCCGGCCGACAACCCGACGCGCTGCCCGCCGACGCCATCCACACCCGCTTCGTCCTGACCGAACCGCTGGACGGGTACGGCGTCCACGACCGGCGCGTCAGCCACTACGTCGGTCCGGTCCGCCTCGGCGACGACGGGGGCGACGGCTGCCGCGACATCCTCATCGTCGGCATCGCGCCGTACGCGCCCGGGCTGTGAGCGCCGTACGCGCGCACTGCGGGCACTGCGGGCACTGCGGTCACTGCGTACGCAGGGCGCGCTCGCACTCCTGGCACCGCTGGTCGGCGAGCGTGGGCGGGTACCAGGGCTCGCCGGGCCGGACCGGCCGGTAGTGGGTGTGTTCCATCGGGCCGGTCTCCAGCCCGCACAGCGTGTACGGCTGCGGGTCCTCGGGCACGTCGGGATCGGCCCCGGCGGCGTGCACCGCGATCACGGCGGGCTCGGCATCTTCCGCATCTTCCGCATCTTCCGCACTTTCCGCGCTGATGGCCCCGATGGCCCCGTCGGGCTCCAGCTCGAAGAGCACGATGATCGATGCCATGCACCGAGCCTCGGCCATCGCCGGCGGACCCACATCCGGGGGTGGGCCTTTCGAGGCGAGCACCCTTGCCCCGTTTCGGCCCGGCTCCGCCTGGAAGAGCGGCGGGACCGACGACCGCATGGATCGCGCCCGTCGGGGCCTGCTGCCATGCTCGGGTGATCACACCTCGTGCACGGAAGGAGTCCGTCGATGATCGTGCCGCCCGCGCTGGAACGGTGTCCGGGCGGGCTGCGGTGAGGGGCTGGGTGGTCGGGGCCGTCGGCGAACCGGGCAAACCATGCAAACCAGGCGAGCCGGGGCGGTTGCTGGTGGTGCTCGTCGACGGTCGGCGGCTGGTGACGCGCGAGCTGTCCGGGCAGGAGCGGGCGGAGCTCGGATCGCCCGTCGCCGGGCGGCTGCGAAAGCCGCATCCGGGCGCGCGGTCGATGGTGCGCTGGCTGCGCCCGGTGCTGGCCGTCGTCGTCGAGCTGGAAGCCGGACAGGTGCGCCGCATCGCCTTGCCCGCAACGGGCGACTGAGTGGTCCGCCGCCACCCGGTCCCGGCGCTGCGCACCGCGCTCCGAGCCTGATCCGGACCCACCGGCGCCACCTCGGCGGCCGTCGTGGGGTTCACCCGATTGCCCAGCGTCCGTCCGGCCGGCCCCGGGACGGACCGGGCGCCCGGGGGCGGGCCGCGTCCGGGCGACGTAGGTTGCGGGCATGACCAGTGACGAGACGACGATCCCGGCGGTAGGGGTGCGCCTGCTGGACGAGGTGTTCGACGCGATCGAGGCGGCCAACGGCCGCCCGCAGCCGTGGACCGGTTTCGACCACGGGATCCTGGGGGCCTACCGATGGGCCGCCGGCGCCCAGGTCGCGGCGCCCCTCACCGCTGCCGCCGCGCTCGGCGCCACCGGGCCGTGCCGGGCGCAGCTCCTGGCCGAGTGCCAGGCCGCCGCCGTCCGTCTGCGCGACGTCTCGGCCTTGGCCTTGGCCTCGGCCTCGGGTGAGGGCGACGGCGCGGACGACAGCGCGAACGCCGCGTACGCCCTGGGCGCCTACCAAGCGCTGGCCTGGCTCTGCGGCCACCACGAAGACCGCCCCTGACCCGGCGGCCCGAAGGGCCGGCACCGACCTGCGGGCCTGCCGACCTGCCCGCATCGCGCACCCGCGCATCCGCGCACAGGGAGACGAAACCGTGCTGAAGGACGACAAGTCGCCCGGCGGGGGCAGGGACGAGACGCCCCAGGAACGGGCCGACCGGCTCTGGAGCGAGATGCTCCAGGAGGTGCGGGTGTGCCAGACCGGCGCGCAGATCCTCTTCGGCTTCCTCATCAGCGTGGCCTTCACCCCGCGCTTCTCCGGCCTGCCCGACTTCGACAAGGACCTCTACGTCGCCACCGTCATCCTCGGCGCCCTCTCCACCGGCACGCTCGTCGCCCCCGTGGCCTTCCACCGCCTCCTCGCCGGCCGCGGCATGAAACCCGAACTCATCCACGTCGCCGGCCACCTCATCGCCACCGGCCTCGTCACCCTGGCCCTGACCATCGCCGCCGCCCTGCTGCTCCTGCTGCGCACCGCCACCGGCAACCCGGTCGCCGCCTGGGTCCTCAGCGCAGCCGTCCTGCTCTGGTTCACCACCACCTGGCTCGTCCTGCCCCAGATCGTGCTGCGGCGCACGGCCGCCCGCCGGACGGCTCCTTAGCGCCGGTCCTGCACGGGTCCGGATCCCGTCGTGGCGTCGTGGCCGGAGCGGCGCCAGGAACGGCAGGGCCCGCCGACCGGATCTCCGAGGCCGTGCGAACGCGTCGCGACCGACGTTCGGGGTAGACGCCGGGGCAACCCCGAGGAGGAGAGGCCAGGCCCGCCGGTTCGAGCAGGAAGCAACCACCGGGCCCGTGAGGCCGCCCCCAGAGCGCACCGAATCTGCCGACTGACCTGATGAGAAGGGCTACGCCATGAGCACGCACGACACGGGTACCACCCCCGCGGAGCACGACGCCTCGCGGGACGGCGACGACACCGTACGGGAGCGGTCCGCGGAGGAACGGAACATCGTGGCGCCCACCCCGAAGGACGTCCGCGCCAAGGCCGACGAGCCCGACGACGCCGACGACGCGCCCACCCCACCCGCAGCCGACACCCAGGCCCCCTGACCGGTGCCGACCCCCGCCCGGCCGTGACCGGGCGGGGTTTCTGAACGCCCGTTGGCATCACCGGGTGCTCATGATGAACTGATCTATCCGACAATCCTCGCCGCAGCAGAGCCCCGCCCGGTGCTGGACGGGGCCTGTACGGCACAGGTCAGCCGCAGAACGTCGACTTCACCGCGGCGACGATCTGTGCGGCCTGGTCGTCCGTCAGAGACGGCACCGTGCCGCCCTCGAACCGTGACTTGGTGTTCTTCTGAACCGTCGCCGCGTCCTTGTTCTCGCGCGCGTCCAGGCACGTGTTACGGGCTCGGGAGACGGCGCGGTCCTGCTTGGCAACCAGACCCGGGTCCACGGCCTTGAGGGCGGCCATCAGGGCGACGGTCTGCGCCGAGTCCGGCGAGGGGATCGCGGACGTCGGCTTCGGGGCCTCGTCGGCCGGTTGCTGACCCGGGGCCGCCGGGGAGCTCGCGGACGGCTTCGCTTCGGCAGTCGCCTTATCGGGCTTGTCCTCGAACAGCGAGAGGACGGCACCGAGGGCGAGCACCGCCCCGCATCCGATCAGAATCTTTTTCTTGTCCATTCCCACCCCTTGACCGACATTTGGTGATCATCAGAGGTACCACAGGGCCTGTGACATGCGAAAGTCCCATCCGGAGACGGTCTCGTGGGTCGGCGGGGTCGGTTTCGATGACGGTCATGTTGCGGCCTCCCGGGCGGTCGCCTTCCAAAGTGGTTTCAATTTCAACTATGATGGTGCGGTGACATGCCGGCCACGAGTGATCCGTTGATCTGCTGATCCGCCAGAGGAGTTCCCGTGAGTGATGTGACCACCGATGTGACCGCGGCCCCGGTGCGCCGGCGGGTGTTCATCGACAAGCAGAGCCCTCAGGCCTACCGGGCGTTGCGGGCGACCGCCGAGGCGGCCGGGGTGGGGGCGGCGGAGGCCGGGCTGGACCGCAGGCTGGTGGAGCTGGTCAATCTTCGGGTGTCCCAGATCAACGGGTGTGCCTACTGCCTCAACGTGCACACCCGGGCCGCTCTTCAGGCCGGTGACACCGCGCAGCGCCTGGGCACGTTGCCCGCGTGGCGCGACACCGAACTGTTCACGCCGCAGGAGCGGGCCGCGCTCGCCCTGGCCGAGGTGACCACCGACCCGTCGGACGCCGTCGCGCAGGAGGCCGCCTACGGCGCCGCCCGCGAGGTCCTGACCGATGACCAGATCTCCGCGGTCATCTGGGTGGCGATCGCCATCAACGCCTTCAACCGCGTGTCGATCCTGAGCAAGCACCCGGTGCGCGCGATTCCGGCACAGTGACGGCGCCGCGCGGGCTCGACCCGGTGATCAGGGCGCGGATCGCCGTGGCCACGGGGCCCGGCCGTTCCTGCATGGCGACGTGGCCGACGCCGGGGAGGGTGAGGAGGCGGGCGTCGCGGAAGGCCGCGTAGGCCCGGGGCGCCGTACGGAAGGGGACGAGGGCGTCGTCCCGGCCGTAGACGAGCAGGGTGGGGGCGGTGACGCGGCGCGCCAGGTGCCAGGCGGAGGCCTCGCCCCGTCGCAGGAACGCGTGGACCACCGAGCGCACACCTTCGGCCAGCATGTTTTGTGCGTACGGCAGTTCGGCGCGGCGTCGGCGCTCGCGCGCCTCCACCGACCGCTGTTCGGTGCCGACGAGGGCGGGGTTCGCGTAGATGAGGCGGTAGAGGTCGTCCAGTTGGCGGTCGGGGCTCTGGGCGGCCAGGAGGCGGGAGTGCAGTCGTGGCGCGCCCGGCAGGCCGAGCAGGGCCACCCGCAGGGCCGGGGCGGGCGGGAACGTCGGCAGCACGGGCGAGATGAGGGTCAAGGTGGCGACCAGGTCGGGCCGTTGGGCGGCGAGGCGCAGTGCGATCAGGCCGCCGAGGGAGTTGCCGACCAGGTGCACGCGGTGGTGTCCGGTCCGGTCGAGGTGGCGGGCGACGGCCGCGGCCTGGCGTTCGACGGTGACGTCGCCGTCGGGCGGGGGTGCCGATTTTCCGAAGCCCGGGAGGTCGAGGGCCAGGCAGTGCGCCGAGGTCCGCAGCAGGTCGATCAGGTGGGCCCAGTTGTGGGTCCAGCCGCCCAGTCCGTGCAGGAAGACGGCGGTGCCGGCGGCCGGAGCGGGGCTGCGGACGTACTCGGCGGCGAGGGGGTGGTGCATGGTGGTCCGTTTCTTCGGGGCGGGTCCGCCGGCCTGCTCAGCGGCGCAGGGGTGGCCCGGCCGTCTCGGTGAGGGCGAGCCGGTAGTGCTCGACGAGGCGGTCGCCGACCGTCTCCCAGCTGCGCTGCGTCGCTGAGGCACGGCCCGCCCGCCCGAACGCCGCCCGCAGTTCGTCGTCGCGGGCGAGACGTTCGACGGCCTCCCGGAACCCGTCCGCCGCGCCGGGTGGGACGAGGAACCCGGTGTGCCCCGGGCGGACGAGGTCGAGCGGTCCGCCGGCCGCCGGGGCGACGACGGGCAGCCCGCTCGCCATGGCCTCCTGGAGGGTCTGGCCGAAGGTCTCGAACGGCCCCGCGTGGACGAAGGCGTCGAACGAGGCGTAGAGCCGGGCGAGTTCGTGCCCGGACCGGAGGCCCAGGAAGACCGCGTCCGGGAGTACGGCCTCCAGCCGGGCCCGGCACGGGCCGTCGCCGACGACCACCAGCCGAACCCCCGGGATCCGGGACACCTCCGCCAGCCGGTCGACGTGCTTCTCCGGCGCCAGACGTCCGACGTACCCGACCAGGACGTCTCCGGGGCGGCCGAGGCGCCGGCGCAGGGTCTCGTCGCGGTGGTGGGGGTGGAACCGTGCGCAGTCGACGCCGCGCGGCCACAGGTGGACCCGGGGGATGCCGTGCGCGAGCAGGGCGCGCAGCGAAGCCCGCGACGGTGCCAGCGTCCGCGCGGCGAGGGAGTGCACCCGTCGCAGCCGCCACCAGGCCAACAGGGGCCCGGCCGCGCCCAGCGCCGGCAGGTAGGTCCTGGCGTAGGCGGCCAGATCGGTCTGGTAGACCGCCACGGACGGGACCCCCGCCCGGTCGGCCGCCGCGGCGCCGACCGCCCCGAGCGCGAACGGGCTGGCCAGGTGGACCACGTGCGGGCGGTGCCGCTCGATGGCGTCGGCCACCCCGCGCCCCGGGAGCGCGACCCGCACCTCCGGGTAGCCGGGCAGTGGCACCGACGGGACGCGGACCACCTCGTAGCCGTACGCCCGATCGCGGCGCAGGTCGCCCGCGTGCCGTCGCGCGGCCCGCGCGGCCCGCGCGGCCGGTGCCCGCACGGCGGGTGCCACCACCACCGGGGTGTGGCCCCGGGCGACGAGGTGTTCGGCGGTCCGGAGGACGCTGTGGGCGACACCGTTGAGCTGCGGGGCGAAGGACTCGGTGACGATCAGGACGCGGAGCCGTTCGCCGCCGGGGGCCGGGCCGTCCGCGGTGCGCGCCGCCGGCCCGGACAGGACTCCGCTCACCGTACCGCCGCCCCCGCTTCGGGCGCGGCCTGCGGCTCTGGGGCGGTCGGCCGGGTCGGCTCTGGAGCGGAAGGCCGGGTCGGCGGGCCCGACTGCGCCGGGTCGCCGGGGAGCGAGCGGCCGACGGCCCGCAGGTCCCGCAGGATCTCCCGCAAGCAGGCGACCGGGCTCGCCTCGCTGTACGGCACGCCGATCTGGGCGCAGTAGTCGCGCACGATGCGCGAGGCGGGGCGCAGTGCCGCCACCGGCATGGCCGGGAAGAGGTGGTGCTCGATCTGGTAACCGAGGCCGCCGAAGAGGAAGTGGACGAACCGGCCGGCCCGCAGGTTGCGCGACGGTAGCACCTGCCGGCGGAGGAAGTCGGCGCGCTCCGCGTCCGGGCCGGTCATCGGCATGCCCTTGTGGTTGGGCGCGAAGATGCACCCCAGGTACACGCCGAGGACCGCACCGAACAGTACGGCGAAGGCCAGCGCCTGGAGCGGTGCGAGGACGACGGCCAGGAGGGCCACCGCCAGGGCGTAGTGCAGCGCGGCGAGCGTGCGCTCCAGGGCCGGGTACCGGACGGTGCCGCGGGTCAGGGTCAGGCAGGTGGCGACGAGCAGCCCGAGCGCCTGGAGGGACAGCAGCGGGAAGAACAGTTCCGCCTGGTACCTGGCCGCGAGCCGCCTCAACCCTCTTGTCCGGCAGGCCTGTTCGGTGGTCCGGGCGAAGAGGAGGGAGTCCGCGGCCGGGTCGTGGCCCTCGCGGTTCGGGTGTGCGTGGTGCCGGTTGTGGTCGCTCACCCACCATCCGTAGCTCATGCCGACCACGAGGTTGCCCAGCACGATGCCCGCCAGGTCGGTCGCCCGCCGGCCGGCGAACACCGCGTGGTGGGCGACGTCGTGCCCCAGCAGCGCCAACTGGCCGAGGACGAAGGCGAACAGGGGCGCGATGCACAGCTGCCACCAGCTCGCGCCGAGCGCGACGAACCCGGCCAGGAGCAGCGCCAGGGCGGTGAACAGCGCGGCGCTCCGGCCTGCGTAGTACAGGGGACGCCTGCGCAGCAGACCGGCGTCGGAGACGCGTCGGTGCAGCTCGGCGAAGTCGCCGCGCCGGGTGGTCCCGGTGGGCGGGGTGTCCTGAACGGTCATGCCACCATTCCGGTCTCGGGTCGCTCCGGTCGCTCCGGTCGCTCGTTCCCGCCGCGCCGCGAGGCCCCGGGCAGGGTGGCGTCAGCCTTCCGCATCCGAACCGCCGTTGTCTCGGCGCTTCGCCGTGTCGCGGCCGGAGGTGGCCCGATCGGGTGGCGGCGGGCCCGGCTGGTCCGTCGTGCGTCCGATCACCGCTCGCCCGTTCGGCGCCGACGGCACCCAGGGCTCGCACTGCTGGAACAGCACCGGCGAGGGCCAGCACCTCCAGTGCGCCAACAGCACCGTCAACCAGGGCCGCCCGGTCACCGGCCACACGTACGCCTTCCAGGTCCGGATCGACCCCGCCACCCACTGGGTGACGGCCACCGTCACCGACGAGACCGCCGGCACCTCCTTCGTCCTCGGCTCGGTCCTGCTCCCCGAGTCGCAGCAGATCAAGCACGACTGGAACAGCTGGGTGGAGTACTTCGACTGGAACAGGCCCGCCTACGTCTGCGACGACAACGCGTACTCCGAGAACCGCTGGGGCCCGATGACCGGCAACGGCGGCACCCTCACCGCCACCAACACCGGCACCTCGACCAGCGGCGCCTGCGACGACATGATCCGCCAGCGGAAGCAGCCCGACGGCACCCTGCTCACCGAACTCGGCCTCGGCCAGTCCGCCCGCTGGCCGCTCCGGTTCGCCAACGGCGCCTGCCTCGACCGCGGCGGCACCAACGGCGCCATCAGCTACCGCTGCGCCACCACGCCCAACGCCAACCAGCTCTTCGTCTTCGCCCGCGACGGCAGCCTGCACACCGCCCAGGGCAACGAGTGCCTGGCCGCACCCGCGGCCGTCGGCGGCCAGGTGGTGCGCGCCGCCTGCGACGGTTCCGCGGCCCAGCGGTGGAGCTACGACGGTGCCCGCCGGGCCGTGGTCAACCCCGCCGGCTGGGCGCTCACCTCCAGCACCGCGGGGCGCAACGGGGACCCGGTGACCGCACGGCCCGCCGACGGCAGCCCTGAGCAGACCCTCACCGCGGTCGTGCGGACGGATGCCTAGCCTTCCTGTCCCGTGAGGTTGGGGGTTACCGGGGTGCGGCGGCCTGGCGCAGGTGGCGGCTCACGTCGCCGACCAGCGTGAGGCGGACCCGGCGCTCCGCGAACTGCCATTGGCCGCGCCGGAGTTCGAAGCGGTCGTGGTAGCGGGCGGCGGCGATGGGCTGCAAGGAGAAGCCGGGCAGGGCCTGGAGGGCGGTGACGTATGAACGCGCGACGGCCGTGCCCGCCGGTTCGTCGACCTCGACGGGGAGGTTGGTGGTGACGTGCTGGGTGCGCGGGGTGCCGTCGGCGTAGACGACCTGCGGGCGGGCGTTGGTCTGGCCGGCGAGCGTGATCGGCCGCCCGTGGTCGAGCGACAGGTACGTGTCGGCGTCGTCGGCCCCGCGCCACACCTGGATGAGGTCACTGTCGTCGGCGCGCGCCTCGCCCATGATGCCGCTCGCCGCGACGGGGACGTCGTCCTCGACCTCGTCGGCCCACCTGCTGCTCTCACCGGGCGCCTCGGCGTACGCCGAGGAGTTCGAGAACACCAGGACGGCGAGCGCGGTCGTCACGGTGACGGCGGCCAGGCGCCACGTGGACGGGGGAGTGGGGGCGGGAGGCCGGGGCGATGGGCGTCCGACGTCCCGCGGCACTGTTGGTCACAGCAGCGGGCGGATCCGGATAATCGCTGGTCACGCCGTCCGTGGCGGGCTAGCCTCGCTGCTCGTGACTGACTGGTACAAGATCTACTCCGACGCATGTGCGGTGCCCCCGGGCGGCGATCTGGACGAGCTCACCGCAGAACTGGCGGAGTGCCTGCGGGATCCGGACCCGGAGGTGCGCGACGGCTACCCGTACGTCGTGCTGCGGACCTGGATCGAGCGCGACGTCATCGACGGCGACCGGCGGCTCCGCCTGGGCGATGACATGGCGGCCCGCTTCGCGGCCGGTTCGCCGATTCAGGCCCGCACGTTCGCGCCGCTGGTCCTGGACATGATCGTCAGCCGCGGGGACCTCCGGCAGGAATGGCTGGACGCGTTCGTCCGCTGGTACCCCGCAGAGAGCGATCTGCGCGGCCACGACGCGCAGTTGGGCTGGCTGCACGCGGTGGCGCACGGCGCCGACTTGCTCGGTGCCCTCGGCTGCCACCGCGAGGTCGAACCGGTCGAGATGCTGGACCTCGCGACCGCCCGGCTCCTCGCGCCCACCGACTACCTGTACGCCGAACGGGAGGACGACCGGCTCGCCCGTGCGATCGCGCTGACCCTCACCAACCCGAAGCTCACCGCGGACCAGTCCGTCGCCTGGCTCGACGACATCGGCGCCGACTTCCGGGCCGTGGCCCGGGGCACCACCCCGACATACGTGTCCAACGCGCTGCGCACCCTGCGGATGCTCTACCTCCTCACCGACCTCGGCGTCCCGCCGCAGCCGGGGCAGCCGCCTCGTCAGGTCCCGCATCGCGACGCGGTCAAGCGGCGGCTCGTCGAAGTACTGGCGGACGACGCGAAGTCCGTCGGCTGACAGCCCCGCGCCGCGAGCCGTCCGGGCCTCCACGCCGTCGCCCGCCGGTGCCCTCGTCCCGCTACCGGATCCTCTTCTCGACGATCGCGTGGTCGGGGAAGAGACCGCTGCGGGCTCCGTTCCAGTTGATGTCGATGCTGAACTCGTTGACGGTGGCGTTGATCGCGGGGGTGTCCGTCGACGGCGCCAGGGCGCCGGCGGGCTGGCGCCACCCGTCCCAGGTGTCACCGCCGGTGGAGGAGGTGTTGGTCCAGACGTAGCCGTCGGCCCCGATGCAGGCGAGCATCTGCCGGCGCTGGTTGGCGTACTGGGGGTCGCCCGGGGCGACGGTGTAGTCCTGGTACCCCATCCGCGCGGCCGACACCCCGGAGATGCACACGGCCCCGCCCGGTACCTGGCTCGCGGTTCCGGTCGCCCCGGTGGCGGGGTTGCGCCAGATCTGCCAGACGTGGTTGTCGGTTCCGACCAGGTAGATGTGCTCCATCTCGCCGCCCGCCGCCTCGTTCCAGGTCATGATCGGGCTCGGTCGCCGGGTGCCCGTCGTGCCGCTTCCCTGCGGCCCCACGTGCCACTGGCTGTTGGGGAAGCTGATCGCGGTCTGCGAGCGGGTGCCGTCCGGGCGGGTGTGCACGCTGGTGATCCGGTAGAGGCCGTTGACGTCCGCCCAGTCGAAGAGCACCGTGCTGCCCAGGCTCTCCAGGGAGATGCCGCCCCAGGCGGCGGCGTCACCCTCGATGCGGTGCCACGGCTCCCACTGGTTCGCGGACGGGTTCTGCACGGCGGTCCAGTAGATCTGGTTGTCCACCCCTTGGTGGGCGACCATGACACGGTCCTGCCACTGCACGATGGCGGGGGAGTAGTAGCTCTGGGCCTGGAAGCCGCCCAGCGGCTGCCAGGCGCCGTTGTTGAACCGGAACCAGATGCCGTTGTCGAGGCCCCTGGTGACGTCGTAGGTGTTGCCGTTGACCGTCACCGTCTTCATGTAGGACAGGCTGCTGACGCCGACGCCCCGCCAGTCCAGTTCCACCGCCCCGGCAGGGGCCGGGGCGGCCAGGAGCAGGACGCCTCCGGCCATCGCGGCCGCGATCGTGTTCCCCACCCGGCGCAACGCCGTCGTCCGTCGCAGCGGGTGAGCAGTTGTCCGGTGCACTTCGGGCTTCCTTTCGCTGAGGATCCCTCGGCTCCCCCCGAGCGAACGTGCAGGGGCGGCAACCGGGATTCCGCGGACTCGGCCTTCTCGCCGTGCAAGAACCGTAGTTGCCGTGCGGCTCCGCAGTGTGCTCTGCGCGCACTCGTCGTTGACGGTCAACGCAGCAGTGGCCGAACCAGCCGCCGACGCGCCGCCGCACCCTGAGTTTCGGCGAAGCGGTTGAGGGCGATCGGGGCGGGCCGATCGGTGGGCGGCGGGCCGTCGGCGGACTGCTGGCAATGGAGTTGGGACTGCCGGACAATTCTTCTCCTGGGACCGGTGAGTTCGGGCGGCGGCGCGTGCAGGGGGTTCTGAGAGTCGCCGCGACCACCGACGCCATCCTGGAACTGGGCGACGCCAACCACGGCCACTCTCACTACGGAGCCTCGGCCGTCACCTGCACAGGGTGGCGTCGAGGAGGGCCAGGACATCGGAGGGGCCCTGCTTGGTGGGCGCCGTGTCGGCGGTGACGGCAACCGTGACGGCGCGGCCGTCATCGGTGACGCCGGTGCGCGTCTGGTAACCGGGGATGTCACCGCCGTGCCCCCACATCAGGCCGCCGCAACTCAGCGGCGTACTGGTCACTCCCAGCCCGTACCGGGCACCGGGCCACATTCCGCCGGGGACCTCGACGGTGGTCCGCATCTGGGCGAGCTGTGTGGGCTTCAGGAGCTTGCCGCCGAAGAGGGCGGAGAAGAATCGGTTCAGATCGCTCGGGGTGGAGATCACCTGCCCGGCGGCCCAGGACCAGGAGGGGTCCAACTCGGTGACGTCCTCCAACGGCCCCCCGGGCTGCGCGTAGTAGCCCTGGGGGTGTGCTTCCCGGATGCCCTCGTCGCCCGCGCCGGGGAAGTAGGTGTGGCGCAGTCCGATGCGTTCGATGATCCGGTGGGTGATCTGCTCGGCCAGCGGACGGCCGGTGACCTTCTCGATGATCAGGCCGGCCAGGAGGTAGTTGGTGTTGCTGTACGCCCAGCTGGTCCCGGGGGCGAACAGCGCCTTGTGCGCCAGCGCCAGGTCGAGCAGGGTTCGGGGCTGGAGGTAGGTGTGGCGCTCCGTGCCGACGAGGTCGCCCACGAAGTCGACGTAGTCAGGCAGTCCGCTGGTGTGCTGCAGCAGCTGACGTACCGTGATGTGGCGGCCGTCGATGCCCTCGCCGCGCACCAGGTTCGGCAGGTACTGCTCGACCGGGGCGTCGAGGGCGACCTTGCCTTCGTCGACCAGTTGCAGGACGACCGTGGCGGTGAACGCCTTGGTGTTGCTCCCCGCCCGTACCTGCCCGTCGACCGGCACCTTCTTCCCGGTGCTCAAGTCTGCGACGCCGGCAGCGTAGTTGCGGGTGCGCCCGTCGCGGCCGAGGTCGGAGGCCAGGGCGGCGGGGTACTTGTCCTCGTGCACCAGGCGGTCCAGGCCTTGCCGCACGACCTCACCCGGAGCCGCGGGGCTGTGCCGCGGACGCGGGCAGAGCGCCTCCCACGGCCAGACCGGTGGCGACCGTCACCACCACCATCGCGATGCCTCGCCCCGGCCCGGACGACGAGGCGCGGGCACGTCGAAGCGGGCGAGAACGATCGGTCATGGGGGAACCCTCCTTGTGCACCCTGCCGGATGCATCGGCAATTCGTATGCCTTCAGCCTGGGTGTTCAAGATCCACCGATCCATCCGGGCAGCGGGCCCATGCGAGAGGGGGATAACCCCCGGTCGGGGCCGTCATGGAACCCTTTTCCGGGTCCAGCCGTGGAAGGCCTCGGTGGTCCTGGCCGCACTTCGTGCCGGCCGTCGGCGGGAGGATTTGAATATGATCCGGCCGCTGGCGTCAACACGCTTGGTGTGTCAGATAGTTGTGGTACGTTCCGTGACCTAACCACAAATAGGTGACCCCGGCAGCGCGCCAACGCTCCGGGGCCCGGCAACAGGAGAAGCACCTCCCGATGCGCGTCCATCGTAGCGCCCACGTGCGCGATTTCACCGTGCTGCCCAACACCGTGCTCCAGTACCGGCGGCTGTCCTACACCGCTCGCGGTCTGCTCGCGGACCTCCTCTCCCGCCCGGACGGCTGGCGCGAGGACGGCCGGCACATGGCCGACACCAGCCCCCAGGGGCGCTGCGCCATTCGCAAGGCGCTGAAGGAGCTGGCCGAGGCGGGCTTCTACCGGGTCGAGAAGATCCGGATGCCCGACGGCACGATCATCACCGAGACCCACGTCCACGACACCCCGCAGCTGATGCCGCCGGGTGCCAACCGTCCGGCCCCCGGCGAAGGGACCACCGGCGGCGCTGACGCCCTGGTAAAGAACCCGGTGAAAGAACCCTCCCTCCCCTCCCGGCAGTCCGGAGAGCCCGGCGCCGCCCTGGGGGCGGAAAGGCGGGAGGGGGACTCCGAGAAGGACGCGCCGGACGAACGGCTCCGCGAGGCGGTCGCCACCCTGTTCCGGGTCATCCGCCCCGAACCGCGCCTGAGCCTGGGCGAGGCCGAGGCACGCGAACTCGCGCCCCTGGTCGCCCAGTGGCTGGAGCGCGGCAGCACACCCGCCGACCTCGCCCGGGCCCTGCTGCCGGGCCTGCCCGCCCCGGTGTACTCGGCGGTCGCGGTGCTCCGCTACCGCCTGGAGCGCAAGATGCCGCCCGTCCGGGCCGCCGCACGGCCCGCAGCGGCCGGCTACGCCGAGTGCGCCCAGTGCCACGACCCCGTCCCCCAACCCGGCATCTGTCGCGCGTGTGCGGGCCTCGTCAGCCGCCCTGCGGACGACAGCCGCACGACGGGAATCGCCTCCGCAGGCGCGGCGCGGGTCCGGGCCGCGCTCGATGCCGCCAGAGCCGCCGCACGGGCACCGGCCGCCGTCGCGGCCAGGTGAAACGTCGGCCGGTTCCGGACGGGGCGGAACCGGTATTCGGGCCGTGCGGGCCGGGCACTCGTCGGGCGACTTCTGGGCTGGCATCCGGGTGAAATGGGGCGGAGTCGCCTGGCGCGAATGGAAGCCGGGTACGACGCTGCCAGAATGCAATTTCCCTGAAGGCCACCTGCACAGGCGGTGCCGCCGGACAGCTGGAGCAGAACATGCGAATCATTCGACCACGCAACAGTCCGGAAGAAGCGGCCGGTGGAGGTGCGGGGCGTTTTCCGTGGACGCTGATGTACCACTCGGTGGCGTCAACGAGTGAGGATCCCTATCTGATTACCGTCGACCCTGCGCGCTTTCGCCGCCAGCTGCGCTGGCTGTCCGCCCGCGGGCTGCGCGGGGTGTCGGTCGGCGCCCTGATGCGCTCGCACCGGGGTGGTGGCGCGGCGGGCATGGTGGGGCTGAGTTTCGACGACGGATACCGCGACTTCGTGGAGGAGGCCATGCCCGCACTGGCGGAGTACGGCTTCACGGCGACGGTCTACGTGGTGGCCGACCGGCTGGGCGGATACAACGACTGGGACCGGCAGGGTCCGCGCAAGCCGCTGATGACGGCGTGCCAGGTCCACGAGGCCGCCGCCGCCGGGCTGGAGATCGGCTCGCACGGGCTGACGCACCGGCGGCTGGCGGGCCTGGGCGCGCGGGAGCTGGCAGCCCAGGTCGCCGACAGCCGCCGCGTGCTGGAGGACCTGACGGGGCAGGCGGTCGAAGGGTTCTGCTACCCGTACGGTTCGCTCGACGCCGCCGCGGTGGAAGCGGTGGCGCGAGCCGGCTACGGGTACGGGTGCGCGGTCAGCCCCGGGGTCCACAGCGGGGTGTACGCGCTTCCCCGCTGCTACGTCGGTGACCGGGACGGGCCGCTGCACCTGGCCGCGAAGCTGGTGCGCGACCGCTGGCGGCGCTGACGGCGCTGGCGGCGCTGGCGGCCGGCGAGGACCTGCCGGCGACGAAAACCTGCCGGGCACCGCGGAGGGCGGTGCCCGGCAGGGCGGTGGTCGGCGGGCGGCGGGCGGTGGCGGAAGGTCAGTGGGCGGTGGCGGCGGGTTCCAGATGCAGCCAGGACTCGTGCCACAGCAGGGCGCAGCGGCGGTCGCAGCCGGTGGCGAGCGGCTCGCCGCCGCAGCGCAGGCCGTTGAGGATGAACCAGCGGCCCTTGGTGGGGTGCTGCCACCAGGCGAGGGAGCGGTGGCGCAGTTCGGTGGCGCTGTGGCGGGTGTCGGCGTGGAGCTCCATGCCCGGCTGGAAGGGGACGCCGTCCAGCCGCCCGTCGGGGTCGAGGGTGGCGTGGATCTCCGGGAGGCTGCGCACGGTCGCCCAGAGGGCGGCGGGCCGAGCGGCGGGGACCGGCGCGGGGGCGGGCTCCAGCCATTCGTCGCGGAACAGCAGGGCGCAGTCCAGTCCGCAGCCCTGGGCCCCGTCCGCGCCGTGGCAGGTGGCGCCGGCCAGGGCGACGGTGCCGGACAGGCGCCGCACGCGGTAGTGGTCGTCGATCATGCGGCGCACGATGCGTTCGACCTGGTAGACGCCGCCGCAGAACGACCACTGACTGCGGGTGAACCACAGGCCGCGGTGGCGGTCCTTGGCGTCGAGGGTGGCGCGCACCGTGGCCTCGTCCTTCACCCGGACCCAGTCTCCCTCGGTGAAGCGGGAGGGCCGGCCGGGCGTCGGGACGGCGGCGCGGCGCTCACGCAGGCCTTCGCGGACGATCCGGGCGCGGCGCACGACACCGAGCGGGGGAAGGTCGCGCAGGGGGAGGCTCTTGTACTGGCACCGGTTCGCAGCGGTTCCGCAGCGCAGCTCCGTGGTACGGGTGGACCATGATTCCTCGACGGCCATCAGTGAAATCCCATCGGGTCGGAGATATCGGCACAGGCTAGCGCACCGCGACTTTTCCGCGCTGGCCCGCCGGACCCTGTCGACACCATGTCGAGAGAAATAGCACTAAACGCATTAAGGGTCTTCTGGAGTGAAAGCTCGGCGTCGCCGGGTAATCCCCGTTCATGTGCGTGTAATGTTTCCCTCGTTGCCGCGGTGGAGTGGCTGAGTGGCGAGGCGACGGCTTGCAGGGCCGTTTAGATGGGTTCGATTCCTATCTCCACCTTTTCTTTCCGGCGATTTCGCCCGTATTCCTGGTCCATGGATTGTCCGGGTTCGCGCTCTGATTTATCGGAGAGCCGCGGCCGACGGCCCGAGTCGGTGGCCCGCGCAGCGCGGCCCACACTCTCCCGTTGTGGACGCCATGGAGTCAGTGATCCGCCCGGCGGTTCCGGCCGACCTGAACGCCGTGGCCGAGATCTTCGCGCACTACGTCCGCCACACCGTGGTCACCTTCGAGGAGGCCCCGCCACCGGCGGCCGCCCACGGGTTTGACCGGGAGGCGACGCAGATGTGCTCGTCGCGCCGTTGTCGCGGCGGGGCCGGCCACCGCGCCGAGGATCTGTACACGGCGGGTGGCCGGTGGTGCCGGGGCGGTGGTGTGGCTGTGTGTCAGCTGGTCAGGATCGCGGTGACCTTGTCGAGGACGTCGGGGTTCGTCAGGAAGTCGTTGTGCTTGAGGCCGTCCGTCTCGATGTTGGTGGCGCCGTTCAGCTTGGTGCTGGTGGTCGGGGAGATCTGCTCGTCCTTGGGGGACCAGAAGGTCGTGTACCGGGTGGGACCCGGGGTCTCGGTGTCCTGGTTGAGGTGGCTGATGACCCACGAGTTGGGCGTCATGTCCTTGCACCCCTGGTCCCAGAGGGCGCAGAGGTAGCCGAGGGAGGTGCCGTGGTTGGGGCCGGCCAGGGAGATCCAGTTCGCGACCTTCTGGTTGCCGCCTCCGAACTTGATGTACCAGCGGCTCGGCAGGCTGCCCAGGCTGTGGGCGACGATGTTCACCTTGGCAGCGCCCGTCTGGCTCAGAACGTTGTCGACGTACTGGGTCAGTTCGCCGGCCAGGACCTCGTTGGTCGACCGGGAGGTGTCGTAGCCCCAGGCGAAGGCCGGGACGTCCTTCGAACGGAGGCCGGTCATCAGGGTGCCCCATACTCCGGGGTCCGCGTTGCGGCCGTGGATGAGGATGACGGGGATGTGTGCGGTGTCCGCGTGGGCCGGGACGGCGGCCCCCGGTCCGGTCAGCAGGGCCGCGGTTATGGCGGCGGTCAGGGCGGTTGCGGCGGCGGTGGTGGGGCGACGCATGTGTGCTCCGAGGTTCGTCGGCGGATGGACGGCACGGATCGTGGGGGCGCCCGCAGGATGGCGGGTGCCCCCGTGTCGCGCCAAGCGCATCATCGGCGACGGGGTGCCGAATTGGCGGAGAGCGTTCGACCTTCACTCGATCGGGTGATTTGTGGGCGCGGGTCGCACTCGTTCGAGGACCGTCCTCGGTCAGCAGCCACCCACCGACGAAGACCACCCCACCGGACGGCCGACCTGCTGGAGCTCGTTCGGGTCGCCGCCCAACCAGCCGAACCCGCCGGCGCCGACGGCTTCCTGGTTTGGCGGCGGCGGGTTCGGCCTGGGCGGTGCGCGGGTGGTCAGGTCCTGGGGGCCGGGTGGAGCCAGTGCGGTCCTGTGGTCCAGCCCAGGAGACGGCGCCCGGCGTCCGCGTCCGCGGCGCCGCCGCGGGCGGCCTGGCGCAGGCCGGCCAGGGCGGGGGCGAGACGGGCCGCGACGTGGGCGGGGTGGCGGGCGGCCTCCCCCCGCAGTCCGGCGATGACCCGGGCCTGCGCGGCGGGCTCGCACAGGGAGAGGTGGAACACCAGCTGGCGCCACGCGTACGCCGCGTCCTTGATGGTGGACAGCGGCCGCAGGTTGTCGTGGATCCGGGCCGTCGCGCGGCACACGGTGGTGAAGCTGCGCCAGGCCAGGTCGTCCCAGCCCGGCTCGGGGCTGATGCCGACCCGGGTGACCAGGGTGGCCAGGTTGTGGGTGGTGAGGATCTGGGCCTGCTCGATGATCTTCCCGTTGGACGCGATCGACCATCCTCCGGACACCTCGGCGCGCTGCGCGCACAGCTCGGTGAACCCGGGGGAGGAGCGGGGGCGTCGGCCTCGCGCCGGGGCCTTGTTCGCCCTGCCTGCCTTGCCCGCCTTGTCTGCCTTGCCCGCCTCGGCGGTCGCGAGGTCGTGGACGGCCGCGTAGTCGATGGCGTAGTAGCGCTCGTACAGCGTGCCACCGAGCAGGTCCGCGGCGGCCCGGGCCGCCGCAAGGTACTTCGGGGTGAAGGTGCCCGTGAAGATGTCCGCCGCCAGTTCCTCCACGAACGGCGCGTCGAGCTCGGCCTGCCGGGCGAGCACGCCGAGTTCGCGCACCAGCGCGTTCGGCAGGAGCGTGCCGGGGAACGCCTGTACGGCCAGTTCGCCGAGCCGGCGCAGCGCGGTACGCGCGGGTGCGCGGCCGTCCTCGCCGACGCGGTGTGCGGCCACGGCCCGTACCCAGGGCAGTTCGTCGACCCGCACCTGCCCGGTGAGGTCGCTCAGGAGCAGCGAGCGGCGGTTGCGGAACGCCCGGTAGTTCGCCGCCATCAGGGTGCGCAGTGCCTCGTCCGGGTAGGACTGGGCGCCGGCCACGGCGACGAGCTGCGGGACCAGTTCGGCCAGGACCTCGGCCGAGGGCACCATGCCGCGCTCCACGAGCGTGTCGATCGGGGCGCTGAGCGCGGCTTCCACCACCTGTCGGATCGCTGCGGGCACCGGGGTGCCTGCGGGGAGACGGGTGGTGTGGCCGGCGGGGGTCGCGTGTGCCTCGTGCGCCTCGCGCGCCGAGACGTCGGCGACCAGCGGGGACACGTCGGCCACGCCCGTCTCCTGGGGCAGCCCGGAGAGGCGGCGCAGTACCAGCTGGGCGAGGTCGTGGTGCGAGGGCTGGGCCGCCTGCACGGCCTGGCGGGTGCGCAGTTCGGTGTGCCGGTCGGAGCCCGGCCGGCCGCGTCGGCGCACCATGGATGCCACCGCGTGCCGCAGCGGTCCGAGGCGGCGCGCGTCCAGCGGCCGGCCGGCGGCGGTCTCCGCCAGGGCGCCGCGCAGGATGCCGAGGTTCTCCTTCGGGTCGCGGTGCTTGGTGCAGCGGGTGTGGGCCGCGGCGAGTTCCTCGTAGCGGCGGAGCAGCACCGCGCCGCGCTCCGTCCAGGCGCTGTCGGGCGTACGCTCCAGGACCCGGCCGGCCTCGGCGGTCTCCAGCCAGTGGGCCAGCAGTTGGTCGCCGAAGGGCTGCCAGACGGTGAGCGCCTCGCGCTGCGCTTCCACGGCGGCGTTCGGCCGCCGGCCCGTGAGGGTCGTGACGGCGTCGCCGACCGTGCGCCGGTGCACCGCCTCGGCGTCCGGCGCGGGCAGCGCGGACGGCCGGGGGGTGAAGCGCAGCCGGTCGGCGAACGGCTCCAGGACGTCGACGAGTTCCAGCGCGCCGGCCGCGTCCCCGGCCCGCGCGAGCCACGCCACCGTCAGCAGCGCCGCCTCCTCCGGCACGGCGGCCTCGTAGCCGCCGCTGTCGAGCAGGTCGTACAGCCGGGACAGGCCGGGCTCGGTGAGGCAGTACGCGAAGAGCGCCCCGCGCTCGGCCGCCACCCCGGCCAGGGCCGCAGCCTCGTGCTCGTACGGCTGGAGCGGGCCCTCGGCGCTCGCGGCGGACGTGGCGAAGCCGCCCCGTACGACCTCGGGCGTCACCCAGGCGGGCAGCCCGGCCACCGGGGTGCGCGAGCCGATGGCCAGCCGGCCGTCGGCGATCCCGGCGAGCACGGCGCGCCAGCGGGCGACCCGGGCCTCGGCGTTGCGCCAGTTCTCGGCGTGGGAGTCGGTGCCGGAGTTGTCGTCGGGGTGGGCCGTCGAGGTCAGGAATGCGCGGGCCAGGGCCAGTTGGCGCTGCGGGTAGTGCGCGGATATCCCGGCCCCGGTAGGGTGCTGCTGGTCAGCGTCGTCGTCCATAGGCCGACGTGGCAGGTGCCGCCCCTGCGCCCTCCGGGTCCAGAGCCCGGTGCTCTGCTGCTGAGCTACACGTCGATGGCGTGAGCCTATGCGTCAGGTCGGCGGCCGTGCAACGCACTTTCGCTGTCTCCGCCGGGCTCGCGGCGTAGCCTGGCCCTTCGGGTGTCCGATGGGGGGAGCCGTCGTGTCGATCGAGTTCGTTCGCCGCCTGGACGGTCTGGTGTACCACTTCCGCGCGGACGGCGTGTTCAACGGCAGGCCGTCGTACAGGCGGGTGGACCTGGACGTATGGTGCCGGTGGCTGCCGGAGCGGGGCTGGTGCACCGTCGGCGCCGACGGGGTCGCCAACTCCGGGCCGCTGGCGGGGCGGACGGGCGACCAGGAGCTGATCCCTCCGCTCGGCCCTTGGCGCAGCTGGAAGGCTGGCAGGTCGTACCTCTACGATCTGCGCCGCGTCGACGATCCGGGCGGTAGCGGTACTGCTGGTGCTGATGGCACTGATGGGACTACTGGCGTTACCGGCGGTACCGGCGGTACCGGCGTTACTGCTTGACAGGGTGCGTAATACTGTAACGCGCATCCCAGCAGCTCGGAGCACCACATGCACCCCTTCCTCGACCACCCCGGGCCGCTCGCCTTCGCACACCGGGGCGGTGACCTCGGCCACCCCGAGAACTCGCTCGCCGCCTTCGCGGCCGCCGTCGCCCTGGGGTACCGCTACCTCGAAACGGACGTGCACGCCACCCGCGACGGCGCGCTGGTGGCCTTTCACGACACCCGCCTCGACCGGGTCACCGACCGCACCGGTGCGGTGGCCGACCTGCCCTGGGACACCGTCAGGCAGGCCCGGATCGGCGGCACCGAACCCGTGCCGCTGCTGGAGGACCTGCTCGACGCGTTCCCCGGGGCCCGCTTCAACGTCGACGTCAAGGCGGCGGCCGCCGTCGGGCCGCTGGTCGAGACGATCCGTCGGACCGGCGCCTGGGACCGGGTCTGCGTCGGCGGCTTCTCCGACAGCCGCCTCGCCGCCGTCCGCGCCGCCGCGGGCCCCCGGCTGGCCACCTCGCTCGGCCCGCGCGAGGTGGCCCGGCTGCGGCTGCGTTCGCTGGCCGGGCCGCTGCTGCGGGGGCGTGGGGCGCGCTCCTGGGCGCAGTTCGGGTCGCGGTTCGGGTCGCGGTTCGCCGGGGCGCCGTTCGCCGGGGTGTGCGCGCAGGTGCCCGAGCGGCACCGGGGCGTCCGGGTCGTCGACCGGGCCTTCGTGCGCGCCGCCCACCGCCTCGGCCTCCAGGTTCACGTCTGGACTGTGGACGATCCCACACGGATCAGGGCTCTCCTCGGCCTCGGTGTGGATGGCATCATGGCCGATCGCATAGACGTCCTGCGGGACGTCCTCGGCGAGCGCGGCTGCTGGAGCGACGGCAGCACCGGCTCCAGCACGGTGATGGGATCCCCATGACGAGCACCACGGACAACCTGCCGGACCGTCTCCCGGACGATCTGCCGGACGGCCCGCCGGAGCGCGAGGCGGCCGCCGCCGATGACAGCGCCCTGCGCCGGATACGGTTCGGCTGGTACATCAACGACTGGGCCAACGCAGCCTTCTCGGCCACCGTCCTGACGGTGTTCCTCGGGCCGTACCTGACGACCGTCGCCAAGAACGCCGCCGACGCGGCCGGCGACGTGCACCCGCTCGGACTGTCGGTGCGCGCCGGGTCGTTCTTCCCGTACACGGTCTCCTTCTCCGTGCTGCTCTCGGTCGCGGCGATGCTGCTGACCGGCACGGTCGCGGACCGCACCGGGCGGCACAAGGAGCTGATGTGCGGCTTCGCCTACGTCGGCGCGGTCGCCACGATGGGGATGTTCCTCCTCGACGGCGACCGCTACCTCCTCGGCGGCGCACTGCTGGTGGTCGCCAACATCGCGTACGCGGTGTCGGTCGCCCTCTCCTACGCCTACCTTCCTGGCCTGGCCACCCCCGACGAGCGCGACGCGGTCTCCTCCAAGGGCTGGGCCTACGGCTACGCGGGCGGCGGACTGCTGCTGATCGCCAACCTGGCGCTGTTCCAGGGCCACGACGCGCTCGGCCTGTCCTCCGGCACCGCCGTGCGGATCTGCCTGGCCTCGGCCGGCCTGTGGTGGGCGCTGTTCACGCTCGTCCCGATGCTGCGGCTGCCCTCCCGGGCGGGCGCGGCCCCCGACCGCACCCCGGTCGTGTCCGGCCGTACCCCGGCTGCGCCGGACCGGCCCGCCGCCGGCAGCCTGCGCGAACTCGCCCGCACCCTGCGCGGGATGCGTCAGTACCCGCTCACGCTGCTCTACCTGGGCGCCTTCCTCTGCTACAACGACGGCATCCAGACCGTCGTCTCCCAGGCCTCGCTCTACGGCAGCGAGGAACTCGGCATGGACCAGACCTCGTTGGTCGCGGCCGTGCTCCTGGTCCAGATCGTGGCGATCGGCGGCGCGCTGCTCCTCGGCCGGATCGCCCGCCGCTACGGCGCCAAGCGGACCGTCCTCGGATCCCTGGTCGGCTGGGTGGCCACCCTCGCCCTCGGGTACTTCATTCCCGCTCACCAGCCCGTCTGGTTCTTCGTCCTGGCCTGCATGATCGGCCTGGTGCTCGGCGGCAGCCAGGCGCTCTCCCGCTCGCTGTTCTCCCACCTCATCCCAGCCGGCCGGGAGGCCGAGTACTTCAGCGTCTACAAGGTCAGCGACCGCGGCACCAGTTGGATGGGCCCGCTGCTCTTCGGCCTCGCCTACCAGATCACCGGCAGCTACCGCTCGGCGATCATCTCCCTGCTGGTGTTCTTCCTCATCGGCTTCGTCCTCCTGCTGAAGGTCCCCGTCCGCCGCGCCATCGAGGCCGTCGGCAATCCCGTTCCCGAACGGCTCTGACGTCCCCGGCCGGGGGCGCTCAATCGGTCGCCGTCGAGGGTTTACGGGCCGGGGAAGAGCCGGCCGAGGTGGTAGTGCAGGACCGCCACCGCGTCGTCCGCCGTCCGCTGGCCGAGGAGGACGCTCAGGCCCAGGCCGGCGGAGACCGCCAGGAGGACGACGGCCTCCTGGCGGGCGTCCGTGCGCGGATCGGTGTCCCCGGCCTGCCGGGCGGCGGTCAGCTGGCCGACCAGGAAGTCCTCCATCTCGTTGGGCGCCGCGAGGAACGACTGCCCGGCGAGCGCGGGGTCGGTGATGGAGAGCACCGCGTACTCGGTGTAGACGAGGTGGAAGGTCCGGCTCTCCTCGTCCGTCGGCACGGACTCCAGCAGCACCGCCTCGACGATGTCGCGCGGCGACGCCGAGGGCCCGGCCGCCCCGGCGCGGTCGCGGACCCGTTCCTCGACCCGTTCCTCGACCCGTTCCTCGACCCGTCCCTCGACCCGTCCCTGGATCCGTCCCTGGACCCGTCCCTGGACCCGTCCCTGGACCCGCTCGCCCATCCGTGCGGCCAGGCGGGTGAGCGCCGCGAGCAGCAGCTGCTCCTTGGTGTCGAAGTAGTACTGCACGAGCCGCACCGAGACACCCGCCTCGATCGCGACGGACCGCATGGTGACGGCGTGCAGCCCGGTGTCCGCCGCCGTGCGCAGCAGGGCGTCGATGATGTGGGCCCGTCGCTCCTCGTGATCCACCAGCTTCGGCATCGGGTTCCCTCCAGACGTTTTTATGGTACAAACATACCATCAAGTGCTGCTGTTTCGTGCATTCCGAGCACCGGGAGGGACCATGACCAGGACCAGCGTCGGACACTTCGTCAGCGAGAAAGCCCGAACGAAGTTCCTTGAGGCCTACGACCGCGCGATGGAGCTGTGGCCGGCCCCCCGCCGGGAACTCGATGTCGAAACCAGCTACGGCACCGTCCACGTCCACCACTACGGACCCGAAACCGGCGAACCGATCGTGCTGCTGCACGGCCACGCCGGACACCCGTCCAACTGGTACCCGCAGATCGCCGCCCTGGGCGAACACCACCCGGTCTACGCGATCGACACGCTCGACGACCCCGGCCGCAGCGTCCAACGCGCCGTCGCGGCCGGCTCCGAGGAGAACGCGGCCTGGCTCGGCGAGGTCTTCGCCGGCCTCGGACTCGACCGCATCCACCTGGTCGGCCTCTCCTACGGCGGCTGGCTGACCCTCAACCAGGCCATCCACGCACCCGAACGCCTCGCCTCGATCGCGCCGATGGACCCCGGCGGCATCGAGAAGGTCCCCGCCCGGTTCTACGCCCACATGATCGGCGGCCTGTTCGGCATGCTCGCCCCGCGGCCGCTGCGCCCCGCGCTCGGGCGCCTGCTCGCCAACCCCGCACTCAGCTCGCCGCCCGAGATGATCGCCCCCCTGATGCTCGGCATGCGCAGCTACAAGCCGAACACCCGCCCCGCCGCCAGGCCGTTCACCGACGAGGAACTGAGTTCCATCCGCCTGCCCACCCTCGTCCTGCTGGGCAGGCGCAGCGCTCTGCTCCGCCCGCGTCACGTCCTCCAGCGGGTCACCGCGCTGATCCCGGGAGTCCAGGCCGAGATCGTGCAACGAGCCGGTCACGGCCTCAACCTGGAACGCCCCGAGCTGGTCAACGAACACCTGCTGCAGTTCATCACCTCCTCCCGGCAGGGGACCCGGAGCTGACGGGCGGCCTCCACCGCCGGGTTGGCGGCTGACGCCGAATCCGCAGAAGCCGCAGAATCCGCAGAAGGGCTGCCCTCGGAGGGGCGGCCCTTCTGCTTGCCGCACGGGCCTGAACAGGGTGCTCGCCGACCTGCCACCGTGGCCAGGGGGAGACGGGTCGCCCGGGCGGTCTGCCACCCGGCCGTGCGGGCCGGGGGGACCGCTCCGCTACCGGCGTGGGCCGTAGCTCCAGTAGTGGTCCGGGTAGTTTCCGCAGGGGTACTGCATCAGTGGGGCGCGCGGGGCGGTGCTGCCGTAGGAGACGGCGAGACACTGGTGGCTGTTGCCGTTGACGAAGCGGATGCCTTTCGGCCACTTCTCGATTCTCCAGGACTGCCCGGGGTCGTTCTTGCACGCGGACTGGATCACCCGGGCGTCGGCCTCGGTGCTGGAGTCCTGGACCGTGAGGCACAGGGCACTGTTGTAGCTGACGAGCCGGTAGTAGGTGTTGCCTTCGGCGTCCGTGAAGGTCTTCTGGCTCTCCCAGAAGTGGTCGGGGTAGTCCCCGCAGGGGAACTGCTGGGCTTCCTGGCCTTCCTCCCGGGTGCCGCCGGATGTGGCCACGCACTGCAGGCTGTTGCCGTTCTTGATGGAGACGGACCCCGTCGGCGGGACCATGGGGGTTCCGCCGAGCCGGTCGGGCGTCCAGGGTTCCGCCGTCGGCGGCGATATGGAGCTGGGCGACGGCGAGGACTTCATGGGCGCGCGGTTCCCGTCCGAAGGGGAGGGGACGACGGATTCCGGTGGGGTGCTGGACCCTGCGGTGGGGGTCGGCGTACCGGCCGGTGCCGGTACCAGCGGCGCGCTCCCCGGTCCGGCGGTCCGAGGATCGGCCGGTGAGGCGGTCGGTGAGATGGACGGCGAGGCGGTCGGCGGCGTGCTGGGTGCCGACGGCGAGGGGCTGTCCCCCGCCGGCGCCGAGGGGCCTGCGCCCGCGCCGGCCGCCCGGGTGAGCGCGTCGACGGGGGCGGGCGCCGTGCCGAGCCGTATGCCCACCAGCACCCCGGCCAACACCAGCGCCCCGGCCAGGAGCACCGCGGTCGCCCCCATGGCCGCACCGGTCCGGGCCGTGCGATGCCGCCGCGCATCGGCGGGCCCTCCCCGCAGCGGCCCCACGAGCGGCGGCCCGATGACCGTGGGGCTGATGACCGCGGGGCCGTTGGGCGGGGGGCCGAGCGCGAGCGGGCTGGTCGGCGGGTTGTCCGGGGCCCGGACCAGTTCGCCGCGGACAATCCCGGACCCGGCCGCGGTGGGCCGGACCATCCGGCTCACCTCCCGGCACTGGTCGGCCAGTGCTTCCCGCACCTCCACGAGGTCGGCCTCCAAGCGCCGCAGCACCGGCAGGTGCGCCTGGACCCCGCCGTCCACCACCAGCTCCGCACCCGGCTGCTGACCACCGTCTTCCTGGGCCCGCGTCCGCTCCTGGTCGACCAGGAGCCCGACGGTGTCCTCCTCCCAGCCCGCCGTCCGCTGCACCTGGCACGCGTCCTCCCTGATGCGCCGCACCTCGGCCAGGCAACGCGTCGCCTCCCGCAGCCGGGACCGCCGCGACTGCGCCGCGTACCCGCCGTCCGAGACCCGTCCACCGGGACCCGCCCCGTCCTCGGTGCCGGCGCTCAGCTCGCCCCGCAGTTCGGCCACGATCGCCACCAGCACGCGGATCAGGTCCTCGGCCTGGGCCACGCCCGCCTCGGCCTGGCGCTGCGCCTGCCGGGCCCGTTCCAGGGCCTGCCGCGCGGCCGACCGCCCTTCCGCGTGCGAGGGGGCTGTCCCGGCCGCCGCCCGGCCGGCCTGCTCGTGCAGGGCGCGGGCGCGGACGAGCAACACCGTTCGGGCCTGCGGGTCCACCGCGCAGTCGTGGACCAGCCGTTCGAGCAGGTGCCACGGAATGTCCTTCTCCGCGGAGCGGTACTCGCTCCAACTGGTCTTGCTGGCCGGGTACCGCTGAGCGAGCTCGCGGACCGTGGCCCCGCCCGTCACCTCCCGTACGAACCGGGCCAGGGCGTTCGCCTGTTCCGTCTCTCCCTTGAGCTGTCCCTGCGGTCGTCCAGCACTACCCACCGTGCCTCCTGTCCTGTCCGACCCTTTGTCCGGTCCTGTCCGGCGGCCGAAGCGGGATTGTCCGCCGCTCACCTGGGCCGTGTCGGTTTTTTGTTGATGGACAATCAAATTAGCCCGCACGGTGGAGTCTCCATCGGATCTTCGGACACTTCAAGGTCCCGTGACGCGGCCCCCCACGGCGGCGTTCCGGACCGGGAACCCGAAGACGGAGCCGAGGGCCGACGGCACCACCGCCACGAACGGGGGACGTGGCGGCACCGATGGACCGGCCCCCCGTACCCGTCGCACCGAAACGCACCCGAACCGGGATCCGCCCCGCCTCGGGGCGTTCGGACTCCAGGAGGAAGACCATGAAGACTCGACGCATCCTCACCACCCTGCTGCTCGCGGGGACGGTGGCCACCGCGACGCTGGCCGTGTCGCCCGCCGCGCAGGCCGCGCCGAACAACCCGAACTGCCTCGGCGCCAGGGCCTTCTGTCTCTGGTACAACGCCAACCAGAGCGGCTCGGTGGCCGGTTGGGACCTGAGTACCGGGTTCAAGGGCTTCGACAACCTCGCGAACGCCGGCGCGTTCCTGACGCCCGGCCCCGGACAGGGCACCGCGGTGAAGAACAACGCGGCCTCCGCGACCTACCAGTACCCGGGCCGCTGCGTCGGCAACGTCCAGGTGTTCTACAACCAGAACTGGTCCGGGCCCTCGGACCTCATCGTGGCCTGCGGCAACGGCAACCTGGTGAGGACGAAGAACGAGGACGCCTCGTTCCTCGTCAACGGCTGACCGCAGCAGCACCCCGCCGGGCCGTCCGACTGGTCGGACGGCCCGGCGGCGCAGAGATTCGAGGCCACGTCACCATGAACGCACCACGGCTCGCCGCCCCGCTCGCGGCCCCGCTCGTAGCTGTCGTCACCTGCTGCCTGTTGCTCGCCTCCTGCTCCACTTCCACGAGCGGAGGGGGCGCCACCGGCACGCCGCCCTCCGCCGCCGCCGTCACGTCGGAGGCCGTACCCGGGGTCACACCTGAGGTCACACCTGAGGTCACACCTGGGGCCGCCACCGACGGCCCCGCCGTCATCTCCCTGCCGCTGGACCCGTACTTCCTCCCGCCCGCCGACGAGGCCCGGTTGCACACCGCCCTGGACCGATTGGTCGCCGACTGCCTGCGAAGCGCCGGCCTCCAACCGCCCGCCCCGGCCGGCGTCCAGGCACCCCTGCTGGGCCGGTACGAACGGCGCTACGGTCTGACCAGCGCCACCGGCGCCCGCACCGTCGGCTACCACCTGCCCGACCACCCGGCCCCGACGCAGGCACCGCTCTCCCCGGCACAGATGAAGGCGCTCACCGGCCCGCAGGGCTGCCAGGAGTCCGCCGCGCGGCGGATCACCGGCACTACCGGCTACCCGGGAGACGCCTACGTGGTCCGGTCGGTCAACCAGGAGTCCTTCGAGCAGTCGGCGAAGACGCCGGAGGTCGTGGCCGTCGTCACCGCGTGGTCCCGGTGCATGAAACGGGCGGGGTACGACTACGCGACGCCGCTCCAGACCGGCACCTGGCCGTCCGAACGAGCCACCGGCGAGGAACGGACGACCGCCCTCGCGGACGTCGTCTGCAAACAGGAGACCGGGCTCGTCCGGATCTGGAACGAGGCCGAGACGGCCGTCCAGCGCACCCTGATCCAGCAGAACGCCACCGCGTTCGACGGCGTTCTGGCCGAACGGCGGCGCATGCTCAGCGAAGCGGACGCCGTCCTCGGCCGCCCCGAACCCGGACCGTAGCGTCGTCGCTGCCGTTGTCGCTGCCGTCTTCGACCGCACTCGGCCGAAACGCGGTGTCGCATTTCCTCCAGCGCAGGTGTCTCGCCCACGAGAGAGTCGGCGACGGTTCGTGTTCCTGATCGCGGACCTGTTCGTCCGGCACTTCGCGAAAGGCACAGCGCATGCACGTCGTCCCCGGGCTCAAGGTCCTGTACTTCGGAACTCCGGTGGTGCTGATCAGCTCACTCAACGAGGACGGCACGGCGAACCTCGCGCCGATGTCCTCGGTGTGGTGGCTGGGCCAATCCTGCATGCTCGGTCTCGGCAACAACGGCCAGACCACCGCGAACCTGCTGCGGGAAGGCGAGTGCGTGCTCAACCTGCCCTCGTCGGCGATGGTCGATGCCGTCGACCGGATCGCGCTCACCACCGGGAAGCCGGTCGTGGCGGACTACAAGGTGAAGCAGGGCTACCGGTACGAGCCGGAGAAGTTCTCGGTCGCGCAGTTGACCGAGCAGGCGTCGGACCTGGTCCGGCCCCCCAGGGTCGCGGAATGCCCGGTCCAGCTGGAGTGCAAGGTCGTCTCGGCCCACCCCTTCGGCGGTCCCGAGCCGCACGCCACCGCCTTCGAGGTCGAGGTCCTTCGCGCCCATGTCGAGGAGAGCCTCGTCATCCCCGGGACGCACTACGTGGATCCGCTCGACTGGGATCCGCTGATCATGAAGTTCTGCGAGTTCTTCGGCGGGGGAGCCAACGTTCACCCGTCGAGGCTCGCCGAGGGCTGGAACATGCCGCACCAGCTCCAGTCGACGACCGTCTGAGCGGGCATCTGGAGATTGCGTCGGCGTCCGGATCGTGCTGCGTTTCGTTCGTCCTCCTACCAGAGGGTGGCCGGTCCCGCGAGGACCCAACCGGCGTTGGTGGGCTTCACCCAGAAGCTCAATGACACCTCGATGATCCGCGCGCGGTAGGTGATCTCGATGTAGAAGCCGGTGCCCTCGTGGCCCCTCGGGGATCCGGCCGGTTCGGAACAGACTGAAGTAGCGACAGACGACCGCTTCGACGTCGGCTTTGGCAGGGCGCTCCGTCCAGATCTTCACCGTGGGATTTTAAGGGAGCGCCTTACGGATCCCGCTCTCAGCACGGGAAGTCGGCCGGTCCGACTTCCCGTGCTGCGAAAGCCCCAAGCGCCGCTGCCAAGCCCTGTCCCGGAGTTCATCACTCCAGTCTGCTCACATCACTGCCGCCTGGTGACCGTTCCCTGCCGATCACACTGCCGTGGCCCCTGCCAGGGCCCTGGCGATGACCGGCGCCTTCGTGACTGGTGGGCTACCGACCGCGGCGGTTGTCCTCCCAGTCGTCGAACCAGCGGAGCCAGATGGGCGTGCCGACACCGCGGTGCCACTGGTCGCGAGCGGCTTTCTCCAGCTCCGGGGTCGTCAGACCCTCCTCGTGCTCCAGCCAGTCGATGTACCACTCGCCGAAGCCGGCCGGTCGTCCCGCATCCGTCAGCAGCGGGTTGAGACGATCGCAGGTCGGCCGCCCGTCGAACCACATACTGCCGCGATCCGGACCGCTGACGATGAGCAGGGTGCTGAAGTTGTGGCCATGGCCCGCCAGAAACACACCGCCCGTGACCCGGTCCCGCTCCGCCGCCTCCACGGCCTCGTTCCGAGCGTCCCGGGCGGCTTCGAAGTCGGCAGGGTCGGCGTAGTCCTCTTCCCGTACGAACTTCTCCCACACCTCGTCACTCGCCGCCAGCGCGGTGTCGTGATCGGGGAACGGCACGTGCAGCCGCTCCAGTTGGGTGTCCGTGTCCTCTGCCCAGTGCCATCCGTCGGGTCCCCGCCGCAACTCCCTGGGCCACCGTCCACCCGCACTCACCCGCAGCAGGAACTCCCGGTAGTCCGCCGGAAACGTGATCCCGAACTGCCGCTCCGCCTCCACCACCTGGACTTCGGTCAGCGGCGCAGCCAGCTCAGCCCCCGGCCCGCTCCACCCCTGCTCCTCGCGCACCGCGCGTACCCGCCCCCGGACGTCGTCCCAGTCAATGCTCTGCATGATCGGCCAGGATATGACCTTGGTGTTTCAAGGCCCTGGTGGCCGGGGGTGCTGCTGAGGATCTGATTCAGGCGGTGATTCGAGGCACTGCTGAACACCTGGGACGGGGGGTTCGACCTCAGCTCCGTCTGGGCGGATGTGGGCCCGGAGTCCCGTGGATACGTCGGCCGAGGCCGTCGACTTGGTCGGCAAACCGAAACCGAGACCACGGAACGACGATGGCCCGGGCCGCTGAGCGGGCCGGGCCATCGTTTGCGTTGGGTGGGTGGGTGGATGGATGGGGTCAGGGGGTGGGGCGGAGGGTGGCGGTGGTGGTGCGGGCCAGCCAGACGCCCAGGAGGGCTTGGAGGAGGCTGATCAGGAGGGTTGCGGTGATCATCAGGGAGGCGAGGGCCGGGAGGCCGGCGAGGGCGGCGAGGGTGCGCGCGGTGCCGGCCACGGCTTCGCCGGTGGCGGCGCGCCACAGGAGGGGGGCAGCCCAGCCGGCGAGGGCGGCTGTGGTGGCGGTGAGGACGGCGGTGCGGGCTCGTTGGCCGCGCAGGGCCGTGGTGGTGCCGAGGGCGAGGCCGCAGAGGAAGGGGAGGTACCAGAGGGAGTAGAGGGAGCCGAGGGCTATGACCACGGTGGCGAGGAGGGTGGGGAGGAGGGTGCGGAGGTGGGGGGTCGTCATGGTGGTCAGGCTCCCGGTCGCAGGGTCCACACCTTGGTGGAGGCGGGTTGGTCGGCGGCCATCAGGAGTGGCGGGTTCCGGCCCTCCCACCAGTACGGGATGAAGTTCCGGTACCAGGGTGAGGCCGGGTTCTCGCTCTGGCCGCCGGGGTAGACGGCCTGCGCGGTGGCGGTGTCCGGGCCCTTCCAGTCGACGACCATGCGCCAGCTCGGGCCGAAGGTGGAGTTCATGCCGCCGTCGGCCGCGTTGACGGTCCAGCGGTCGCCCTCGGCGGGCTTGGGGCCGTAGCCGAGGGCTTCGGCGCCGGTGAGGGAGGGGATCTGCCGGGTGTGGACGCGGTCCCAGGTCCAGGTGGCGGGGTCGTTGCCGAGGTCCTGGGACAGTTCGGAGACGGCCTGGGCGAATGCTGTGCGCATGGCGTCCGTCGCGGTGCGGGTCGGGCCGCCGGGGGAGGTGAAGGCCGGGTTGGTCGGGTCGTGCAGGGTCCAGGCTTCGAGGTTCTCGTCGAGGCTGGGCAGGGCGCTGGAGACCTTGAGGTACAGGCGGTCGCGCTCGACCGGCACCTTGGCGTGGTCCCACCAGGGCTGGAAGGTGGTCTCCAGGTAGTCGTTCCAGAAGGTCCACCAGATCGGGCCGCCGGCGACGCCGGGTTTCATGGTGTGGTCCCAGCGGTTCAGGACGTCGAGGGCGGCCTGTTGGCGGGGGTCGAGCTTCTGGTCGGCCAGGGCGGTCTTCAGGTGGGGCAGGATGACGGTGGCGAGGTAGTCCGTGACGTCGTTCTGCAGGGTGGTGAAGTCCGCGCTGGTCATCGCCTGGTGGCTCTCCAGGTACTGGTAGATCCGGTTGGCCCGGTAGCCGTTGTCGAAGGCGTTGAGCGTGGTGCCGATGTAGTACGGGTAGTCGGCGGAGACGGGGCGCTGGTTGGCGGTCGCGACCACGTGGTTCGGCGGGTTGTAGACCTGCGGGGTGGCGTCGAAGGGGATGGCGCCGACCACGTCGTACTCGCCGGTGCCGGGCAGCGGGAACCAGGGGTTGCCGCCCTTGGTCAGGGGGAAGTACCCGGCGGCGACCACGCCGATGTTGCCGCCGCCGTCGGCGTAGGCGAAGTTGAGCGTGGGGGCGTGCCAGTCGGCGAGCGCGGTGCGGAACTCCTGGTAGTCGCGGGCCTTGTTGACGGAGAGCAGGACGGCCAGGTCGGGGGAGGGGATGTTGCCCATCCAGCTGACCGAGGTGGTCTGCCCGGCCCGGGTCAGGACCGGCCCGTGCACGGTGAGGTCCACGGCGAGGTGTTCGGTGTCGCCGCCCCGGACCGGGATGGTGTACTCCACCCGCTGCATCGGGTGCCACGCGTTGTTCCAGAAGTACTGGCCGGGGTGGTCGGGGCTGGTCTGCTCGCTGTAGAAGACCGTCGACTGGTTCTGCCCGTCGGTCAGGGACCAGGAGATGTTGGCGTTGCGGCCGATCAGCACGCCGGGCATGCCGGCCATGCTGGCGCCGGTGACGTCGGTCTCCGGCGAGGACAGCGCGATCTGGTACCAGTACGAGGGCAGGGTCATCGGCAGGTGCGGGTCGCCGGCGAGCATCGCGTTGCCGCCCGCCACGGCCGGGCCGTTCGCCGCCCAGGCGTTGCTGTCCGGGAAGGTGTGGACCTGGGTGGCCGGGAGCGCGCGGATGGTGTCCAGCAGGGTGTGGGCCGCGGTCGCCTCCCCGGCGGGGTCGGGCTTCCCGGTGGGGGCGACGGGCGCGGGGCGCGGCTCCGACCGGTTGGCGGCGGCTTGGCCGTCGGGCCCGGCGGTGTTGACGTTCGGGGGCAGCGGCGCGATGCCGAGGTCGCGGTACGGTCCGACGTCGTACGGCCGTTGGTCGTTGGGCGCGTGGACCGGGAACCAGTCCATGGTGCGCTCCTCGCCGAGGGACTCCCGGAAGATCGCGTAGTCCAGCGGGGTGCTGGTGAAGTCCATGCTCTGGGTGAGGAGTTCCTGGATGACCAGGCTGTCGACCGGCGTCCAGTCGGCCGGGTAGACGCCGGTGAGGGAGAAGATGGCCGGCCACTGCCCGTTGTGGCGCAGCTCGGAGATCCAGGCGTTGACTCCCCGGGTGTAGCTGGTGAGGGCGCGGCCCGCCGGGCTGTCGGGCGCGGTGGCGGCCCAGGTGGCCTCGGCGGTGCGCAGGAGTCCCATCTGGAGTTCGAAGCGGTCGGACTCGACGCTCCCGGGCCCGTTGAGTTCCGCCAGGCGTCCGCGTCCGGCGCGCCGCTCCAGGTCGAGCTGGGCGAGCCGGAAGCGGGCGTGCAGGTAGCCCTGGGCCTGGAACAGGTCGGTGTCGGAAGCGGCCTTGACGGTGGGGACGCCGTTGTCGTCGAAGGCGACCGTCACCGGCGCGTTCAGGCCCGCCAGGGTGAGGGTCTCGGTGTGCGGGAGTTCGGCGCCGGCGGCGGAGTCCCACGCACCGGCCCCGGGGACGAGGGCGGTTCCGAGGGCCGGGACGGGCCCGATGCCCAGCGCGAGCAGCGCGAGGACCAGGCCGGAGACTACGGCTGCCACCGCCGCGTGGGTGGCTGTGCGTATGCGCCGCGGCAAGTTGACTCCAGGGGTGCGAGGTTGGGCGGGGTGAAGGGGGCTGGGGTCGAGGCAGGGGGGCTCAGGGAGCCGTCAGGACCAGAAGTCGGCCATCGTGCGGTGGATGCCCTCGACGGTGGCCCGGAGCTCGGGGTGCCCGGGGACCGAGCCGTAGACCGTGCCGATCAGCCACTCGGTGCCGGCCCGCCAGTCGGCCCGCCAGGACGGGTCGATCGTGGCGTCCACCAGGTCCACCCCGGGGAGGTGGTGGAGGCCGTCGAGCACCTCGCCGGGGCCGGGGGCGAGGCCGTCGGCGGGCGGGGAGATGAAGTACTGGAACGCCACCTTCGGGCAGCCCGCGCCCAGGGCGAGCACCGGCTCGGGCGGGTCGAACGCGCCGAGTGCCAGCCGGAGGGCGAGGGCGAGCAGGTCCGTCCCGGCGGAGCGCTTGAGGACGTCCGAGACGTGCCCGCCCAGGCGGCCGTTGACCTCGATCAGCCGCGGCCCGTCGGGGGTGAACTTGATCTCGGTGTGGGTGACGCCCTCGCGGATGCCGAGCGCCCGCAGCGCGCGCTGCTCCAGGGCCACGACCTCGTCGGCCAGGCCGGCGGGGAGCAGGGCCGGGGTGAAGTAGCCGGTCTCCCGGAACGGGGGGGCCAGTGGCAGCTTGCCGGTGACCGCGACGGTGCGGATCTCGCCGTCGCGGATCGCGGACTCGACCGAGACGTAGTCGCCCCAGAACTCCCCCACCACGGTGGGGTCGCTCACCAGGTACTCCTCCAGCACGAACACCGCCGGGCTCGCCACGCCCTCGGTGAACTCGGCGTACCGGTCGGCCAGTTCGGCGGCGGTGCGGACCAGGCAGGTGTCCACGCTGCCGGCGCCCGAGCGGGGCTTGAGGACGGCGGGCAGCCCGGTCGCGGCGAGGGCCGGGCCGAGGTCGGCGGCGGAGTGGACCGTCCGGCAGGCGGTGGCCTGTACGCCCGCCGCCGCCAGGGCCTCGCGCTGGTGGAATTTGTCGACCAGGACCTCGACGGTGGCGCGGTCGTGGAACGGCACGCCGCACCGCGCGGCCACGGCGGACGCCGTCCGGAGCAGGTGGTCACTGAAGGTGATCACTCCGGAGGCGCCGAACTCGGCGGCCCGGTCGCACAGTTGCTCCTCGGTCAGGCCGGACGTGTCCACCACGGTGACCGACTTCGGCAGCTGGGCCAGGTCGGCGGCCACCTTCGGGTCGCCGAGGTCGCCGAAGAAGACCGCCGTGCACAGCCGCCGCCCGGCGGTCAGGACCCCGCGCGCGGTCGCCGAGCCCCGGCCGTAGACGACCAGCAGCACCGGGGGCGTCGGGGACGAAGGGGGCGAAGGGGACTCCGGGGGCGCCGGGTGGTCCGTCGGGTTCGAGCCGCCCATGTCAGCGCTCCCGCGGCTGGTTCGGGCTGAACGCCGCGCGCTCGGCGGCGACGGACCGGTGCTCCCAGGCCTCCCGGTCGCGCAGGTAGAGCGGCCGGTCGGCGACGACGGCCCGGGTCTCGGCCGAGCCCGCCGAGAGCCGCCACCGCACCGAGCCGGTGACGTGCGCCGAGCAGACCTCGATGAACGCCTGGCTGGCGCGGCGCAGTTCGCCGAACCAGCGGCCCTCCAGCGCCTCGCGGACCCACAGCTGCTCCTGGTTCAGCTTCTCCCGCAGCAGCTCGGCGGAGAGGGTGGCCGTCTCCAGGTGGCGGCGCGAGCGCAGCAGCAGCCAGGCGGCGGGCATCTCGCGGATCTCCAGCACCTTCGGCCCGTGGCCCAGGTGTTCGAGCCCGCTGTACCGGCCGAGGCCGTGCGCGCCGACCAGGTGGTTGAGGGTGTCGATCAGCTCGGTCAGCGGCAGCCGGCGGCCGTCCACCGCGACCGGACGGCCGGCCTCGAAGGCGACCTCGACGGCCTCCGGGGCCTCGGCGGGGCGCAGCGCGCTCCACTGGTAGAGCCGCTCGGGCACGGCGTGGTCCTCGGGGTCGTCGAGGATCCCGGACTCGAACTCCCGGCACCACAGGTTGGAGTCGCCGCTGACCAGCCGCTCGCTCAGCTGCTCCAGGCCGGCTTCCTTGAGCTCGCGCATCTTCTGGTCCCGGTCCACCGGGTCCAGGTCGTACGGGCTGCCGTAGCGTCCGGCGAAGCCGAGCAGTTCGAGGGCGCCGTTGAGCCGGCGCAGGGTGTTCTGGGAGCGGTTGGCGGTGTGCAGCACGGTGGTGGCGCCGAGTTCGCGGGCGGTGTCGACGGCGACCTTGGCGATCAGCGGGCGGCTGAGCGAGGAGCTGACCGGGTGGGTGTCGAGGTAGACGGCGTGCGCGGCGATGGCCGGGCGGACGTAGTCCTCGGCGAACTCCTGCCGGCCGTCGACCAGGTGCAGCCGGATGCCGAGCCGGTCGGCGATCCGCTGCTTGTGCTCGCTGCTCTCGTCCTCGCCGAGGTCGACGCTGACGGCGTGGACGTTGCGGGCGCCGGCCCGGGCCAGGCGGTGCAGCAGGTAGCTGCTGTCCAGCCCGCCGCTGAACAGGGTGACGACGGGGGCCGACGGATCGCGGGCGATCGCGTCGAGCTCGCCGAAGGAACGGACGACCTGGGCAGTCACCGCGATCCCTCCGGTCCCTGCTCGGCCAGGGCGGCGGTGAAGGCCGTCACCGTGGGCTCGTCGTACATCAGGTGCATCGGGACCTCGACGCCGAGCAGCGCCTCCAGCTTGCGGGTGGCGCGGACCACCTTGAAGGAGTCCCCGCCGATCTCGAAGAAGTCGTCGTCCGGGCCGATGGCGGGCAGTCCGAGGACCTCGCACCAGACCGTGGTGACGGTGGCGGCCACGCCGTCGCCGGGCGGTGCTTGCGGTTCGTCGGTGACGGCGGGCAGGACGGCCCCGGCCCGCTCGGTCAGCAGGGCGCGGTCCAGCTTGCCGTTGGCGGTCAGCGGCATCGAGTCGACGGTGGCCAGCGACGCCGGGACCATGTACGAGGGCAGGGCGCCGCGCAGCGTCTCGCGCACGGCGGCGGTGACGCTCGCGGGCTCGGCGCCGGGTGCGAGCACCAGGAAGCCGACCAGCCGGGCGTCGCTGCCGCGGCCGTGGGCCACCACGGCCGCCTGCCGGACCTCGGGCACCCGCAGGGCGGCGGACTCGATCTCGCCCAGTTCGATCCGGTAGCCGCGGATCTTCACCTGGAGGTCGACCCGGCCCAGGAACTCCAGGCCGCCCACCGGGTGGGTGCGGACCAGGTCGCCCGAGCGGTAGAGCGGGCCGGGGCCGTCGCCGAGGTGGTCCGGGACGAAGCGCTCCGCGGTGAGCTCGGGCCGGTTGAGGTAGCCGAGGGCGAGGCCCTCGCCGCCGATGTAGAGCTCGCCGGGCTCGCCGTCCGGTACGGGCTTGCCGTCCTCGTCGAGGATCCACAGGGTGGTGTCCTCGATGGCCGGGCCGATGTAGACGGCGTCCAGGCCGAGGTCGCGCGGGGGCACCCAGGCGGTGCAGTAGATGGTGCACTCGCTCGGCCCGTAGAGGTTGGTGAGCGGCGCGGTGGACTGGGCGTGGAAGCGGCGGACCAGCTCGGGCGCGAGCGGCTCGCCGCCGGTGAGGACGCGCCGCAGGCCGTCGAAGCGCTCCTCGGGCCCGCGGGCCAGCAGGAACAGCTCCAGCAGCGAGACCACGCAGTAGAAGATGGTGATGTCGGCCGCGCGGATGGTCTCGGCGAGGTAGTCGGCGTCGCGCTGGCGGCCGGGGGCGGCGATGACGATGGTGGTGCCGGTGATCAGCGGCCAGTACACCTCGATCAGGAACATGTCGAAGCTGCACGCGGTGTGGTGCAGCATCCGGTCGTCCGGGCCGAGTCCGTGGCTGCGCTGGAGCGCCCGCAGGCGGGTGGTCACCGCGCGGTGCGGGATCAGCGAGGCCTTCGGCCGGCCGGTGGAGCCGGAGGTGTAGATGACGACCGCGGGCTGCTCGGCGAGGTCGGCCGCCGGCTCGAACGGGCCGGCCGGGCGGGCCGTCGCGCACTCGTCGACGGTGACGACCTCGGTGCCCGGCAACTCGGGGAAGCGGGAGCGCAGTTCGGGGGTGGTGATCAGCAGCCGGGGCGTGCAGTCGGCCAGCATGTCGAGGGTGCGGGCGACCGGGTCGTTGACGTCGAAGGCGACCTGGGCGGCGCCGGCCAGGATCACCCCGGCCACGGCGACCACGAAGTCGGCCGAGCGCTCCAGGTAGACCGCGACCCGCTCGCCCGGGCGTACCCCCCGCTCGCACAGCAGCGAGGCGACCCGCACGGTGCGGTCCCTGAGCTCGCCCGCGAGCAGGACCCGGTCGCCGTCGACCACGGCGGGCTGCGCCGGGTCGGCCTCCCAGCGGGAGAGCAGCAGGGTGTCGAGCCGTCGTTCGCCGTCGTCGAGAATCGTGGCCGTAGAGCTAGCCATGGAGGTTGTGTCCAATCGGTGTGGTCGGTGCAGGGGCGTCCCGGCGGCCGGGGCCGGCCGGGACGCCGGTTGGTTCACTGGTCGGCGTCGGAGCCCGGGGCGTCGGAGCCGGCCGGTGCGTCGGCGTCGGCCAGGGCGGGGCCGATGGCCGCGGTGAGGTCGCGGACCGTGGAGGAGTCGAAGAGCAGCTCGATGTCGAGCGAGCAGCCGAGTTCCGCCTCCAGCCGGGAGACCAGTCGCAGGGCGCGCAGCGAGTCGCCGCCCAGCTCGAAGAAGTCGTCGTCCAAACCGACCTCCGGCAGTGCCAGGACCTCGCGGAACAGCCGGGCCACCAGCGCCTCGTGGTCCGCCGTGCCGCCCGGCCCGCCGCTCGGCGCGGCCTCGTCGGCGAACCCGGCCGGGGTGGGCAGGGCGAGCAGGTCGGTCTTGCCGGCCGGGGTGAGCGGCAGCTCGGCGAGGACGGTGACCGCCTCGGGGACCATGTACGAGGGCAGCGAGCGCCGCAGCCCGGCCTGGACCCCGGGGGTGTCGAGCGGGGCGCCCCGGTCCGCGGGCACCACCCAGGCGACCAGGCGGCCCTCCCGGACGGCGACCGCGGCGGCCGCCACCTCGGGCAGGGCCAGCAGGACCTGCTCGATCTCGCCGGGCTCGATCCGGTAGCCGCGCAGCTTGAGCTGGCGGTCCATCCGGCCGAGCAGTTCGATCCGCCCGTCGGGCAGGCGGCGGGCGTGGTCGCCGGTGCGGTACATCCGGCCGCCCGTGAACGGGTCGGTGACGAACCGCTCGGCCGTCAGCTCGGGCCGCTGCCAGTAGCCCTGGGCCACGCCGTCGCCGCCGATGCACAGCTCGCCGACGCAGCCGACCGGCAGCAGTTCGCCGTCCACGGTGTCCAGCACGTGCAGCACGGTGTTGGCGATCGGGCGGCCGACGGTGACCCGGGTGGTGTCGGCGGTGATCCGCTCGACGCTGGAGTACACGGTGGTCTCGGTCGGCCCGTACATGTTCCACACCGACTCGCCGCGCTCGGCCAGCGGCGCCGCCAGGTCCGCGGGGAAGGCCTCGCCGCAGCTGTAGAGCCGGGGGCGGCCGGCGCCCTGCCAGTCGGAGTCCAGCAGCGCCCGGTAGCGGGACGGGGTGGCCTGGAGCGCGGTGATGCCGTGCTCGACGCTGTAGCGGTCGAGTTCGCGGCCGCTCAGCCCGAGGGCCTGGCCGCCGACGTGCACCGTCGCGCCGACGGCGAGCGGCACCAGCAGCTCGGCCAGCGAGGTGTCGAAGCCGAGCGTGGTGAGGGCGAGGAAGCGGGTGTCGCCGTCGAGGCCGGGGTGATGGCGGGCCAGGCTGTCCACCAGGTTCGCCAGTGCCCGGTGGCCGACGGCGACGCCCTTGGGGCGGCCGGTGGAGCCGGAGGTGAACATCAGGTAGGCGAGGCCGTCCGGGGCTGCGCCCGGCAGCTCGGCGGCGGCGGGGTCGGCGGCCTCCTGGAGCGTCAGGTCGAGGTCGGCCAGGTCCAGGGAGGCCAGGTCGACGGCGGTGCCGTCCCAGCCGGCCAGCGCGGGCGCGCCGGTCGCGTCGGTGAGCACCACGGCCGGGGCCGCGTCCGCCAGGACGAGGCCGATCCGCTCCACCGGGTGGGCCGGGTCGAGCGGGACGAACGCGGCCCCGGCCCGGGCGACGGCCAGCACCGCGGTCACCAGGTCGGCGCTGCGGCCCAGGCAGACGCCCACCCGGTCGCCGGGGCGCACGCCGCGCGCGGCCAGCTGCCGGGCCAGGGCCTCGGCCCGCCGGTCGAGTTCGCGGTAGCTGTACCGGGTCTGCTGGTCGACCACCGCCGGGTGGTCCGGGCGGCTGCGGACCGCGTCGTCGATCAGCCCGGACAGCAGGGCCGACGGCTCGCCGCGGTCGATCTCGCTGCCGTTCCAGGTGTCGAGCTGGCGGGCGCGGGCCGCCTCGGGGACGGCGAGCAGCTCGCGGACCGGGCGGCCGGGCTGCGCGGCGATGCGGGTCAGCACCGCGACGACGTGGTCGAGCAGCGCGCCGGTCTCCTCCGGGGTGATCCGCCCGGCGTCCACCACCGCCTGGAGCTGCATCTCGGCGGCGGCCCGCACGACCAGGGTGACCGGGTAGTTGGTCCGCGTCTCGTAGCGGACGTCGCTGACCGTGACCGCGCCGTGGGAGAGCACCGCCTCGGTGCGGTCCGGGTAGTTCTCGACCACCACGACGGTGTCGAACAGCGGCACGCCGGGCGCGGTGTCGGCCCAGCGCTGGATGTCGGTCAGCGGGGTGTGCTGGTGGTCCAGCAGCGGGTGGCGGGTCGCGGCGTGGCGGGCCAGCCACTCGTCGCCGGGCAGCTCCCGGTCGATCCGCACCCGCACCGGGACGGTGTTGATGAACATCCCGAGCATCCGGTCCGCCCGGTGCAGGTCGACGGGGCGGCCCGAGACGGTCACGCCGACCACCACGTCGTCGCGGCCGCTGTGGCGCGCGACCGTCCCCGCCCAGGCGGCCTCGACCAGGCTGCTGAGCGTGGTCGCCCTGCCGGCGGCCAGCCGCCGCAGCGCGGTGACGGTCTCGGCGGGCAGCTCGGCCCGCACCGTGCGGAAGTCGCCGGACGGCTTGGCGCCCGGGCGCACGCCCGGCAGGCTCAGCGTCGCCGGCTCGCGGTAGCCCGCCAGGTAGCCGGTCCAGAACGCGCGGTCGCGCTCGGCCTCCTGACGGCCCAGCCAGGCGATGTACTCGCGGAAGGCGGGCGGCGCGGGCGGCTCGGCGGCGTCACCGGACAGTCCGGCGGTGACCTCGGCCAGCAGCAGCGCGGCGGACCAGCCGTCCAGCAGCAGGTGGTGGTACGTCCACACCACCAGGTGCTCGTCGGGCAGGCGCAGCACCAGCAGCCGCATCAGCGGCGGCCGGGCCAGGTCGAAGCGCTCGCGGGCGCGCTGCTCCAGCTCCTCGGCGACGGCGCGCTCCCGGGCCGGCTCGTCCAGCCCGGACAGGTCGCGGAACTCGATCGGCAGGTCCGCCTTGGGCAGCACCACCTGGTGCGGGGTGCGGATCCGCTCGCGGACGAAGGCCGTGCGCAGCACCGGGTGCCGGGCGATCGCCCGCTGCCAGGCTGCTCCCAGCTCCGTCAGGTCCAGTTCGCCGCGCACCCGGAAGGTGGTCAGCTCGACGTACAGGCCGTGCTCGGGGGAGGTGGTGCTGTGGAAGAGCATCCCCTCCTGGGTCGGCGAGAGCGGGTAGATGTCCTCGATGTCGTTCACTTGGTGTCCTCTCCTGACCGGAACAGGGCGAATACCCGGGCCAGGTCGTCTTCGCTGAGGTCCGCGTCCGAGAACGCCTCGCCCGCCCCCTTCGCGGGGGCCGGATCGGGCTCGGTGGGAGCGGTGGGCGGGGCGGGGGTGTCGGACGCCGGGGCGGCGGCGGGCGCGCGGTCCGCGCGCAGCCGGGCGGCGAGCTGTCCGACGGTGGGGTGGGCGAAGAGGTCGCCGGGGGAGACGGTCAGGCCCTGCCGCTGGAGTTCGGCGGTGATCTGGACGATCAGCAGGGAGTCGCCGCCGAGTTCGAAGATGCTGTCCTCGGGGCCGATCCGGGGGACGCCCAGCAGCCGGGACCAGACCGCGGCGATCTGCTCCTCCAGCCCCTCGGGGCCGGTCGCCGGTGCGGACGCCAGGGCGGCCTCGGGCGCGGCCTGCGATGCGGTCGGGACGGGCGTGGCCGGCCCGGCCGCGCGGGGGCTGACCAGCACGTGCGGGAGGTGACGGTTGGCCAGGATCCGGTCGAAGGCCAGCAGGCCCTCCCGGGTCGGGATGCCGCCCTGCTCGGGCCCGGCGGCCGCGGCGTGCCCCGCGTCCGGGCCGGGGGCGGCCGGGGCCGGGCGCAGCACGAAGCCCTCGACGAGCACGGCCGGAGCGCCGTCCGGCCCGGCGACGACCACGTCGACGACCAGCGTGTCGCCCGCCCCGGCGTCACCGGAGCGGCGGTCGACCCGCACCACGGCCTCGGGGCCGAGCGGGCCGAGCACCACCAGGCGGCGGTAGGCGACCGGCAGATGGCTGCCGGTGCGGGCGGTGACGGCGCCGGTGGCGGTGTCCAGCAGCGCGGGGTGCAGCGGGTGCGCGGCCAGGTCGCCGTGGAACGCCTCGGGCAGGCGCAGCCGCAGCATCGCCTCGCCGCGCCCGTCCTCACGGACCTCGGTGACGCTCTCCCAGCGCGGCCCGGTGCGCAGCCCGCTGGCGCCGCCGGGCCGCTCCCCGGCGGCGGCGGACACCGCGACCTGCGGCACCGGGGCGCAGCGGGCCGCGAGGCCGTCGAGGTCCAGGCGCTCGGGGGAGTCGCCCCCGTACGGCGCGATCCGGCCCTGGGCGTGCGGCCTGGACGGCACGGCAGTGGAGCGCACCTCCCACAGGTGCCCGCCGTCGGGCGCCGGACGCAGCCGCAGGGTGACCTCGGGCGGGGCGTCGGCGGGCATCCGCAGCGGGTGGGTGAAGACCGCGTCCAGTTCGACCGGCCCGTCCCCGACCGCCAACCGGTGCCCGGCGACGGCGAGTTCGAGCAGCGCGGTGCCGGGCAGGACCGGGACGTCGCCGATCCGGTGCTCCTCGGCCGGCCAGGCGCTCTGCCCGGTGCGGCGCAGCCGCAGCTCCACCGTCCCGTCCGGCTCCGCCCGGCGGGCGTCGAACAGGGCGTGGTCGAGCACCTCGCCGCCGTCGAGCCAGTCGCGCCGGCCGGACCGCAGCGCCATGCCGGTCTGCGACCAGCGGTCCCAGCCGATCGACACGGCGGCCCGGGAGCCGGCGGCGAAGCTGTCCAGGAAGGCGTTGGCGCCGGTGTAGTCGGCCTGGCCGACCGCGCCGGTGACCGCCAGCACCGAGGAGCAGAGCACCAGCACCGGCCGGTCCACGGCCGTCAGCCGCTCCAGCAGGACGGTGCCGAGCACCTTGGGGGCGAGCACCCGCGCCATCTCCCCGGCGCTGCGCAGGGCGGTGACGCCACCGCCGGGCACCCCGGCGGCGTGGACCACCCCGGCGATCGGGCCGTACGCGGCCCGGACCCGGTCGAGCGCGGCGCCGAGCGCGGCCTCGTCGGTGACGTCCGCCTGGACGAGGCAGAGCCGGGCGCCGTGCGCGGTCAGCCCGGCGAGGGCCTCGGCCAGCTCCGGCGGGCAGCTCGCGGCGGGCGCCGCGTCCTCGGGGCGTAGGCTCCGCCAGCCGGCGCCGTCGGGGACGGCACGGCGGGTGAGCAGGACGAGCGTCCGGTCGGCGTCCTCGGCGAGGTGGCCGGCCACGGCCAGACCGATCCCGCCCAGGCCGCCGGTGACCAGCCACACGCCGGACGGCGCGGCGGGCTGCGGCCCGGCCGGGTCGGTGAGGACGGGCCGCTCCGGGGCCGGCACCAGGTGCGCCCGGCCGCGGACGGCGGTCAGCGGCGCCGCAGCGTGCCCGGCGCGCAGCTGCGCCACCACGGTCTGCGCCGCCAGGGCCAGTTCCTCGGGTTCCCGGGTCGGGCAGTCCAGGTCGAGGGCCTGGACGGTGACGCCGGGCAGCTCCTGCGGCAGCACCCGCACCGCGCCCAGCCCGGCGGCGGCCTGCGGGGTGCGGGCGGGCTGCCCGTGCACCCCGTGGGCGGCGTCGGTGACCAGCAGCATCCGCAGCGGCCGGCCGGGGAACGCCTCGCCCAGGGCCCGGGCCAGCTGGACCGGGACGGTGAGGGCGCGCAGCGCGCCGTCGGCCGCCTCGCCCGGGGTGGCCGAGCGCAGCGGCGGGGTGTCCAGGGCCCAGCAGGAGAGGACGGCGTCCGGCGCGGTGCCGCGCGCGGCCAGGGCGGCGGCCAGCGCGGGGAAGGCGGCGGGGTCGTCGGCGTCGAGCGTGAACGGGGTGCCGTGCGTGAGCGCGGTGGACGCCCCGGCGCGGACCAGGCTGACCTGGGCACCGGCGGCGGCGAGCTCTCCGGCGACGGCCTCGGCGAGGCCGGACTCGTCGGCGAGCAGGAGCACCGACGGCGGGAGCGGCCCGGTGCCGGACGGCGGCAGGGCCTGCGTCCAGGACACGACGTGCAGCCAGTCGTCCACGCCGCTCGCACCGTCGGAAACCTGCGCGGGCCCGGCGGGGCCCTGGGCGGTGACGGCGGCGGGTTCGGCGGCGGTGGGCTCGAACCAGTGCCGGGTGGGCTCGAACGGGTAGCCCGGCAGCGAGACGTGCCGGCGCCCGGCGCGCTCGCCGAGGGCGGACCAGTCGACCTCGGTGCCCCGCTCCCACAGCCGGGCCAGCGCGGTGAGCCGGGCCGGCGGCTGGTCCGGGGCGGGCGCGGCGCCGCCGAGGGTGGGCAGCGCGGGGCGTCCGGCGCCCAGGGTCCGCACGGCGAAGCCGCTCAGCCCCCGGCCGGGGCCGAGCTCCAGCAGCGGGCCGTCGCCCGGCAGCGCGGCGAGCGCGTCGGCGAAGCGGACGGTGTGCCGCAGCTGGCGCGCCCAGTACTCCGGTGACGCGGCCTCCTCGGCGGTGAGCTCACGCCCGGTCAGGCCGGAGACGAGCGGCACGGCGGGCGCCTGGACCGGGACGGTGGCGACCAGCCGGGCGAACTCCTCCAGCAGCGGTTCGGCGTCCCGGGAGTGGAAGGCGTGCCGCACGGCCAGCTGCCGGGCGGCCACACCGCGCGCGGCCAGCCGCTCGGCGAGCCGCGCGACCGCCTCGGGGGCGCCGGCCACCACGCAGCGGTCGGGCGCGTTGACGGCGGCCAGCTCCGGCCCGGCCGGGTCGTCCAGCAGGGCGCGCAGCTCCGGCTCGGGCAGGGGGACGCTGAGCATCGAGCCGGGTGCCATGGTGCCCATCAGCCGGCCGCGTTCGGCCACCAGCCGGGCGGCGCCGGGCAGGTCGAAGACCCCGGCGGCGCAGGCGGCCGCGAACTCGCCGACGCTGTGCCCGGCGAGTGCGACCGGCCGGATGCCGAGCCCCGTCCACCACGCGGTGAGCGCGTACTCCACCGCGAACAGGGCCGGCTGGGCGGTCTCGGTCCGGTCGAACAGGTCCGGGTGGGCCGGGTCGAGCAGCAGCTCGCGCAGCGGCGCCGTGGTCCACGGCCGCAGGGCGTCCAGGCAGCGGTCGAGCGCGGCGCGGAAGAGCGGCTCGGCGCGGTACGGCTCGGCCGCCATACCGGGGTGGCCGGCCCCCTGCCCGGGGTAGAGGAAGGCCACCTTCCGACCGGTTCCGACGGCCTGGACGGCCTGGGCGGCGGGGGATGCCTCGCCCGAACGCCCGGTCAGGACGGCGCGCCGCCACGGGTGGTGGCGCCGCCTGGTCTGGAGGGTGAACGCGGCGTCGCCCGCGCCGGGCGCACCGGGGGCGGCCAGCGCCGTGCCGATCCGCTCGGCGGCCCGGTCGAGCGCCCGCTCGCTCCTGGCGGACAGCGGCAGCAGCTCCCACTGCGCGGGCTCGGCGGCGGGCGCGGCGGGCAGCGGCGGCGCGTCCTGGAGGATCAGGTGGGCGTTGGTGCCGCCGATGCCGAAGGAGCTGACGCCCGCGATCCGGGCGCCGTCGCGGCCGGACCACGGCTCGGCCTCGGTCAGCACCCGGAACAGGCCCGGGGCCAGTTCGGGGCTGGGGCTCTCGAAGTGCACGGTCGGCAGCAGCGTGCGGTGCTGGAGTGCGAGCACCGTCTTGATCAGCCCGGCCATCCCGGCGCAGGTGTCCAGGTGGCCGACGTTCGACTTGACCGCGCCGAGCACCCGGCGGGAGTCCGGGGCGTCCGCGAACACCCGCCCCAGCGCGGCGAGTTCGATCCGGTCGCCGAGCGCGGTGCCGGTGCCGTGCGCCTCGATGCAGGAGACCTCGCCGGGCGTGACCCCGGCCACGGACTGGGCCGCCGAGACGACCCGGACCTGTCCGTCCAGGCTCGGCGCGGTGAAGCCGACCTTGCGGTTCCCGTCGTTGTTGACCGCCGAGCCGAGCAGCAGGGCCCGTACGGTGTCGCCGTCGGCGACCGCGTCGGCCAGCCGCTTCAGCACCACCACGCCGACGCCGCTGCCGAAGACCGTGCCGGTCGCGTCGGCGTCGAAGGGGCGGCAGTGCCCGTCGGCGGAGAGGATGCCGCCCTCGGCGTGCAGGTAGCCGAGCCCCTGGCCGATCCCGGCGGAGACGGCGCCGGCCAGCGCCACGTCGCACTCGCCGCTGAGCAGCGCCTCGGCGGCCAGGTGGACCGCGAGCAGGGCGGAGGAGCAGGCGCTCTGCACGCTCAGGCTCGGGCCGGTCAGGCCCAGCCGGTAGGAGGTCTGGGTGGCGAGGTAGTCCTTGTCCCCGGCGGCCAGCCACTGGACGTCGGCCCGGTCGGCCAGGTGGGCCGCGTTGGGCAGCAGGTGGTGCGTCAGGTAGGAGTTGAAGCCGGCCGAGGCGTAGACGCCCACGCCGCCCTCGACGCCGTCGGTCAGCTGCCCGGCGTCCTCCAGCGCGGTGACCGCGCACTGCAGGAACAGCCGGTGCTGGGGGTCCATCAGCTCGGCGTCGCGGGGCGGGATGCCGAAGTACTCGGCGTCGAACTCCGCGAGGCCCTCCAGCACGCCGCCCGCCCCGACGAACCGGGGGTCGGCCAGCCGTTCGGCGGGGACGCCCAGGGCCGCCAGCTCCTCGGGGCTCCGGAAGGTGACGCTCTCGTGGCCCGCGACCAGGTTGGCCCAGAAGGCCCCGGCGTCGGGAGCTCCGGGGAACCGGCAGGCGAGGCCGGTCACGGCGATCGCGTCCGGCAGGTCCGGCGGTGCGGCGGCCGGGCCCCCGGGGGCGTGGGTGGTCATCGGGCTTTCTCCTCATGGGTGGTGATGCGACGCGGCTCGCGGGGGTCCGGCGGCCGACACCCGACACGGGGTGCGGGGTGTCGGCCGCCGGCCGTCGGGGTCAGCCGGTCGGGCCGGTGCCGGAGCCGCCTCGGCGGGCGGCGCGGCGCCGTTCGTGGTGCTGCCGGCGGTCGCCGCCGGCGGGCTGCGCGGTGTCCGATGAAGCGGTGCCGGGCCCGGCGGTGTCGGGTCCGGCCGTGTCCGAGGCGGGCTCGGGTGCCGATGCAGCCGGTACCGCCTGCGGCGCCGGGGCGCCGGCCGGCCGGTCCAGCAGCTCGGCCAGGTGACGGATGGTCGGCCGGTCGAACATCTCGACCACCGAGAGCTCCTGCCCGAAGTCCTCGGCGATCCGCCGCTGGACCCGGACCAGGTGGATGGAGTTGGCGCCGGCCTCGAAGAAGTTGGTGTCGACGCCGACCTCCGCCCCGTCCATCACCTCCCGCCACAGCTCGGTGAGCCGCTCCATCGCGCCGAGCGCGCTCGGCCCGTGCGCCGCCGCTCGCGCCACCGGTGAAGCCGGGGCCGCCGCGAGGGCGGGGGCGACGGGGACGGCGGAGACGACGGCGGGGGCGGGCACCGCGGCGCCCAGCCGGGCGAGCGCCGCCCGGTCGACCTTGCCGTTGGCGGACAGCGGCAGCGCCTCGACCGCCCGCACCCGCTGCGGAACCATGTAGCCGGGCAGCCGCTCGGCGAGCGCGTCGCGCAGCGCGGCCGTCCAGTCGGTGCCGGAGCCGGGCTCCTCGGCGGACGCGTTCAGCGGTCGGCCGCCGACGAGCGTGTGCAGCACGCGCTGGCCCTCCTCCAGCCGCAGCGCCTCGCGCAGCGGATCCGGGAAGACGTCGCCGATCGGGCAGAGCGCCACCGCGCAGTCGGCGGCGCGGTGGCGCAGCAGCTGCGCCATCGCCCCGGCCTCCAACAGGCAGAAGCGGTCGGCGAGTTCGCCGTACACCGGGGCGATCGCGGCGGTCCGGGAGACCAGGAAGACGGCGAAGCCGGCCTGGTCGAGCAGCGGCCCGTTGGCCTCGCTGTAGAGCGCCCGGTCCAGCGCCCGGGCCGAGCCCGGTGCTCCGTCGAGGGCGACCAGCGCCGGCCCGGCCGGGTCGACGTAGTAGGTGCCGGCCGGCAGGCCCGCCACCCTGCCGGGGGCGACGGCCAGGTAGGTCTGCACCGGGTACAGGCCGCCGGCCGAGCCGTAGGCGTACCGGGGCACGCCGTCCTCGTCCTGGCGGGCGAGCACGGTCAGCAGCGCGTGCAGGTCGGCCAGCCGCACGGGGGCGTCGGCGAACCCGGTGGCGGCGCCGCGCAGGGCGGCGGCCCGGCGCAGGTCCAGGGTGTCGGTCGGCAGGGCGAAGGGCAGGACCTCACGGCCCGCCAGGTCGGCGCGGCGGCCGGGCTGGCGCAGGCGCGCCTCCAGCCGGCGGACCCGCTCGGCGTCCAGGGCCGGGGCCGCCGCGGGAGCGGGGGCGGCGGGCTGCGGCCGGGCGGCCTCGCGGACCACGAAGGCCGCGAGCCGGGCGCCGAGCCCGTTGCCCTCGACCAGCGCCGCCGCCTCCCGGACGCCGTCCATCCGGACCAGCGCCGATTCGATCTCGCCCAGCTCGATGCGCATGCCGCGCACCTTGACCTGGCAGTCCTCCCGGCCGAGGAACTCCAGCTCACCGTCGGGCAGCAGCCTGGCCAGGTCGCCGGTGCGGTACAGGCGCTCCCCGGTGACCGGGTGGGTCGGGAACGCCCGGGCGGTGAGCTCGGGGGCGTTGCGGTACCCGACGGCCAGGCCCACGCCGGTGATGAACAGGGCGCCAGCGACGCCGACCGGGCGCGGCCGGAAGGCCTCGTCCAGGACGACCATGCCCTGGTTCCGCATCGGCCGCCCGTACGGGATGCTCGGGCGGCCCGGCTCGACCGCGCCGATCGGGTGCAGCACGGACCAGATCGACGCCTCGGTGGCGCCGCCCAGGCTGATCACCTCGGCCTTGGGCGACAGCGCGCGGACGTGGTCGGGCATGCCGACGGGGATCCAGTCGCCGCTGAGCATGACCAGGCGCAGCGACTCCAGGTCGGCGGCCGGGTTGCCGCCGGCGTACGCGAGCAGCATCTCCATCAGCGCGGGGACGGAGTTCCAGACGGTGACGCCGTGCTCGGCGACCAGCCGGGACCAGCGCGCGGGGTCGCGCTCCTCCCCGGGCCCGACCAGCACCAGCGCGGCGCCGGCGGCGAGGGTGCCGAACAGGTCGTAGACCGAGAGGTCGAAGCCGAGCGAGGAGAGGCCGAGGACGCGGTCGGCGGGGCCGACCCGGAACCGGTCGTTGACGTCCACCACGGTGTTGAGCGCGCCGCGGTGGTCGATCATCACGCCCTTGGGGTCACCGGTGGAGCCCGAGGTGTAGATGACGTACGCGAGGTCCGCCGGGGTGGTGGGCGCCGGGGCCGGCTCGGCGTCGGCCGGGGCGGCCAGCGCCTGTTCGAAGCCCAGCAGGGTGACCCCGGCCGGCACCGCGCCGGCCGCGTCCCAGGACTCCCGGGCGAGCAGCGCGGTGGCGCCGGCGTGTTCGAGCGAGCGGGCGACGCGGGCGGCCGGCAGTCCGGCGTCCAGCGGCAGGTAGGCGCCGCCGGCCCGGATCACGCCGATCGCGGCCGCGACCTGCTCCCAGCCCCGGTCGGCGCGCACGCCGACCAGGTCGCCGGGGCCGACGCCGGCCCCGCGCAGCGCGTGGGCCACGGCGGCGGAGGCGCGCTCCAGCTCGCCGTAGGTCACGGTGCCGGTGGCGGAGACCACGGCGGTCCGCTCGGGGGCGGTGCGCGCCTGGGCGAGGAACGGCTCGTGCAGCAGACCGTCGGGCCGCGGGCCGTCCGTGGCGTTGAGCGCGCGGTAGGCCTCGGCGTGGGCGGCGGGCAGGGCGGCCAGGTACGGGTCCGTCCAGGCGTCGGGCCGCTCGGCGAGGGCGGTGAGCAGGCCGGTGTAGGCCTCGAACATCGCGTCGAGCAGGTCCTCGGGGAAGAGCTCCTCGACGGCGTCCCAGGTCAGCCGCAGCCGGCCCTCGTCCTCGGAGATCTGGTGGTCCAGCCAGACCTGGGGGGTCTGGGTGATGGTGTGGGCGACCTTGGCGCCGAGCTCCCGCAGCACCCGGCTGCCGCCGACCTCGCCGGCGCCGAGCTCGCTGGTGAAGACGACCGGCATGGCGGCGTCGGCCACCCCGCGTCGGCGGGCCAGGTCGCCGCCGACCCGCACGCCGCTGACCAGCTGGTGGTCCAGGTCCTCCCAGAGCCGGTCCTGGAGCCGGCGGGCCCGCTCGGCGAAGGAGCCGGCGGTCGCGCCGTCCACCTCGAAGAGGCTGAGCGCGGTGAAGTCGCCGACCATGGCGGCCAGGTCGGGGTGGTCGCCGACGCGGTTGAACAGGGTCAGGTTGAGGGTGAAGCGGTCGGCCGCCGCCCAGGTGCCGAGCACGGTGGCGTAGGCGGCCAGGGCGAGCGCCGAGGGTGTGACCCGGCCGGCGGCGGCCCGGCTCTTCAGCCGCTCCCACAGCTCGGCGGGCAGGTGCGCCTCGCGGCGGTGGAACCTGGTCTGCGTCAGCTCCTCGGGACGCCGCGCCAGCGGCAGCGCGGGGGCGGGCGGCAGGGTCTCCAGGCGGCCGTGCCAGTAGTCGAGGTCGCGCTGCAGCGCGGGGCCCTCGCGGCGGGTCCGCTCGGCCAGCACGTAGTCGCGGAACGAGAGCTCCATCGGGCGCGGGTCGAGCGAGCCCTGGTAGATCGCCAGCAGCTCGCGCAGCAGGATCTGCACGCTGCCGCCGTCGGCGATCAGGGTGTCGATGCTCAGGTGCAGCCGGGCGTCGGTGCCCTCGGTCCGGCTGGCGTGCAGCTCGAACAGCGGCCAGGTGTCGGCGGGCAGCACCTGGTGCGACATCCGGGCGCGGGTCCCGGCGAGGGCGGCGGCCCGCTCGGGCTCCGGCAGCCCGCGCAGGTCCTCGACGGCCAGCTGGTACGCGGGCACCTCGGGCAGGATGCGCTGGGTGCCGTCCTCGGCGAAGACCAGGCGCAGCGCGTCGTGCCGCCGCACCAGGGCCTGCCAGGCGTCCTGGAGGCGCAGCGGGTCGACGTCGGCGACGTCCACTTCGAGGTAGAGGTGGCAGGCGACGTCGCCGCCGACGGCGCCGCTGCGGCCGATCCAGTACGCGCGCTGCACGTCCGTCAGCGGGAAGGGCTCGTGGCGGTGGGCCGGGTCGGGCAGCAGCTCGACCGGTTGGGCGGGCGCCGCGGTGGCCCCGTCGGCGCCCAGCGCGTCCACGGCCCGGGCGAGGGCGGCGACGGTCGGCGAGTCGAACAGGGTGCGCAGCGGCAGCTGGACGTCCAGGTCGCGGCGGATCCCGGCGACCATCCGGGCGGCCAGCAGGGAGTGGCCGCCGAGCTCGAAGAAGTCCTCCTCGGTGCCGACCTCGTCGAGCGTCAGGGCCTCGCGCCAGATCGCGGCGATCCGCTCCTCGGTCGGCGTGGCGGGCGCGGTGCGGTCGCGGCCGGCGGCGGGGACGGTCTCGGGGGCGGGCAGCGCCGCGCGGTCGACCTTGCCGTTGCTCGTGAGCGGCAGCGCGTCGAGCGGGATGAACCGGGACGGGATCAGGAAGCCCGGCAGCTGCCCGGCCAGGGCGGCCCGCAGCTCGGCCGGGGCGGGCGGCGCGGCCGGGTCCTCGGGCACCAGGTAGGCGGCCAGCGCGGCCCGGGCGGTGCCCAGGCCGTAGGCGGTGACCACGCACTGGCGGATGCCGGGCAGCGCGGTGAGCGCGGCCTCGACCTCGCCGGTCTCGATCCGGAAGCCGCGGATCTTGACCTGGTGGTCGTTGCGCGAGAGGTACTGGAGGCGGCCGTCGGGCAGGGTGCGGACGAGGTCGCCGGTGCGGTACAGCCGGGCGGCGGGGTCGGCCGAGCCCGGGCCGGCTGACTCGGAGCCGGCCGGCCCGGGGCTTGCCGAGGCGGGGTCGGTCGCCTCGGGGTCGGCGACGAAGCGTTCGTCGGTGAGCCGGGGCAGCCCGAGGTAGCCGGCCGTCACCCCGGCGCCGCCGATCAGGAGTTCGCCCGGCACGCCGACGGGCACCCGCCGCCCGTACGGGTCGAGGACGCGCACGGTGGTGCCGGCGATCGGGCCGCCGATGGTGACCAGACCCTCGGCCGGGTCGACCTCGGCGGTGGTGGACCAGACGGTCGTCTCGGTCGGCCCGTACATGTTGCGGATCGGGCCGCCGAGGTGCTCGGCCAGCCGGCGCACCAGCTCGGCGTCGAGGGCCTCGCCGCCGAGCAGCAGCTGCCGCAGGCCGCGCAGGGCCTGCGGGTCGGCCTCGTCGAGCAGGGTGCGGGCCCGCGAGGGGGTGCACTGCAGGTGGGTGACGCCGTGGGCGCGCACCAGCGCCGTCAGCTCGGTGTCGGCCGCGACCGCGAGGGCGGCCGGGGCGGGGGCCGGTGCGGCGGCCGCGGTGCGGCGCAGCTCGGCCAGCCGGGGCAGGGCGGCCAGCGCGACGTCGGTGTCGACGCCGAAGTCGACCAGGCAGCCGATCTCGTCCACGCCGGCCGCGGCCAGCCGGTGCACCAGCGGCAGGCACTCCTCGGCGGTGCCGATCAGCGAGCCGTGGCCCAGGTAGCGGGCGCAGGCGTGGTCGAGCAGGGCCTCCTGGTCCTCCGCGGTGAAGTCGCTGCTGCGCACGTCCATGCCGAGGCCGCGGGCCAGGTTCTCGATCAGGCCGACCGAGCTGCGCAGGTAGTCGCGGAACGGCTGCCAGGCGTGCGCCCGGACGTCGGCGGCGTCCGCGCCGACGTAGCTGTGCAGCATCAGGGTCACGTGCGGCTCGCCCGGGTGGCCGGCCTCGTGCCAGGCCTCCCGGTAGAGGGCGATCTTCTCGCCGAGTTCCTCGACGCTCTGGCCCAGCAGGTGGGTCAGCAGCCGGGCGCCGACCCGGCCGGCCGTCCGGCAGGTCTCGGGGTTGCCCGAGGAGGTGAGCCAGTACGGCAGCTCGGCCTGGACGGGGCGGGGCAGCACCTGGACGTCGACGGTGCGGCCGCCGGGCCCCTCGAAGGGGAGCCGCTCGCCGCGCCACAGCCGGCGCACCTGCTCGATCCCGCTGACGGTGAGCGCCTGGCGGTCCTGGTAGGCGTCCTTGGCGAGGACGAAGTCGTCCGCGTGCCAGCCCGAGGCGAAGGAGAGCCCGACCCGCCCGCCGGACAGGTTGTCGACGACCGACCACTCCTCGGCGACCCGGACGGGGTGGTGCAGCGGCAGCACCACGCTGCCGGCCCGGATCCCGATCCGCTGGGTGGCCTGGGCGATCGCGGCGGCCAGCACCGAGGGGGCCGGGAACGGCCCGCCGAAGGCGTGGAAGTGCCGCTCGGGCAGCCAGACGGCGGAGAAGCCGTTGGTGTCGGCGAAGCGGGCGCCGTCCAGCAGCAGCCGGTACTGGTCGGGGCCGGGCTCGGCGCCGGCGGTGTCGCTGGCGAAGTAGAAGAGGCTGAACTCGGGGACGGCCGGGGCGTCCTGAGAGGCCGCTGCGGCCGGGGCGGGGGCCGCCGTGCCGGGGTCGGGGTTGACCACGACGCGGTGGCCCCGGCTGAGCGTCCAGAGCAGTTCCAGGACGGAGATGTCGAAGGAGACGCTGGTGACGGCCAGCCAGGTGGCGGGCTCCCCGTCGTCCGCCAGCACGCGGTCCATCGCCGCCAGGAAGGCGGTGAGGTTGCGGCGCAGCACGACGACGCCCTTGGGGCGGCCGGTCGAGCCGGAGGTGTGGATGACGTACGCGGGGGCGTCCGGATCCACGGGTGCGGCTGTGGGCGCGGGTCCGGCGGACTCGGCCGGGGCGTCGAGGTCGAGCAGCGGGGCGCCGGCGGGCGCGGAGTCCCGGGTCGCGGCGTGCACCACGACCACGGCGGGCTCGGCGTCCTCGACCACGTGGCGCAGCCGGGCCGCCGGGTAGTCCGGGTCGAGCGGCAGGTAGGCGGCGCCGGCCCGGAGCACGGCGAGCATGGCGGCGGGCAGGTCGGTGCCGCGGCGCAGGCACAGGCCGACCCGGTCGCCGGGGCGCACCCCGGCGGCCTGGAGGCGGGCGAGCAACTCGTCGACCCGGGCGTCCAGTCGGGCGAAGGTGAGGGCCAGCTCCGGGCGGCCGCCGGGCAGCACGGCCTCGGCGTCCGGGCGGGTGCGCACGGCCTCGGCGAAGGCCGTCACGACGTCCGGCGCGTCCGCGGGCAGCGCCGGGCCGTCGCCGGCCGAGGCCAGCAGGGCCTGCTCGACGGGGGTGAGCGCGAGCAGTTCGGAGAGCCGCAGTCCGGGGTCGGCGGCGCCGCGGGCCAGCACCCGCTGAAGGGCCTCGGTCAGCGTGCGCACGGTGTCGTCGTCGAACAGGTCGCCGCTGAACTCGCAGACGCCTGCCGTGAGTTCGCCGTCACGGGCGAGTTCCAGGCTCAGGTCGGTGCGACACAGGCCGTTGTCCAGCTCGACCAGCTCGACCGTGACGCCGGGCAGGGCGATGTCGGGGGCGGGGACGTTGCGGTAGCCGAACTGCACCTGGTAGAGCGGGGCGTGGCTGAGGTCGCGGTCCGGGCGCAGCTCGCGGACCAGGCGCTCGAAGGGCACCTGGGCGTGGGCCAGCGCGCCGAGCGAGGTCTCCCGCACCCGGCCGAGCAGTTCGCCGAAGGTCGGGTCGCCGGAGAGGTCCGAGCGCAGCACCAGGCTGTTCACGAACATGCCGACGAGCCCGGCGAGTTCGGGACGGTCGCGGCCCGCGGTGGGCACGCCGACCACGACGTCCTGCTGGCCGGAGTGGCGCATCAGGACGGCTTGCCAGGCGGCCAGCGTGACCATGAACGGGGTGGCCCGGGCCGCCCGGGCCGCGCCCTCCACGGCCTCGGTGGTGGCGGCGTCCAGGGTGAAGTGCACCCGGCCGCCCCGGTGGCCGGGCACGGCCGGCCGGGGCCGGTCGGTGGTCAGCTCCAGGACGTGCGGGGCGCCCTCCAGCCGCTCGCGCCAGTAGCCGAGCGGCTCGGCCAGCGCGGTGTCGGTGAGTTCGCGGCGCTGCCACTGCGCCCAGTCGGCGTACTGCACGGCGAGCGGCTCAGGGGCCGGGCCGCCCTCGCGGAAGGCCCGGTAGCGGGCGCAGAGCTCCTCCACGAGCACCGCGCGGGACCAGGCGTCGCCGACCAGGTGGTGGTTGACCACGACCAGCAGGGCGCGCTCGGGCGCGGAGCGGATCAGCAGGGCGCGCAGCAGCGGTCCGTGCTCCAGGTCGAACGGCAGGGCCGCCTCCCGCTCGGCCAGCGCGCGCTCCTCGGCCTCGCTCCAGCCGGCCTCGCCGCCGGCCGGCTCGACCACCCGCAGCACCGGGGCGGTGCGCTCCAGCACCCGCTGCACCGGGCCGTCCTGGCCGGCGGCGATGACGGTGCGCAGCGCCTCGTGCCGCTCCACCAGGCCGTCCAGCGCGGCCTCCAGCGCGGCGACGTCCAGCGGGCCGCTCAGGCGCAGGCCCACGTACTCGTTGAACACCCCGAGCCCGGGGGTGAGCTGCTCCAGGAACCAGAGCCGTTCCTGGCCGAAGGACAGCGGCGCCGGCAGCGCCGGGTCGCGCGGCGGCACGGCGGGGGCGGTGGCGGTGGCGGCGGGGCCGGCCGTGGCGGCCGGGGTGGTGCCTGCGCGGCCCCGGGCGCGCGCCTCGAAGGCGGCGCGCTGCTCGGGGGTGAGCCGGGCGAGGCGGTCCTCGCGGCGGCCTGCGGGGTTGGTCACTGGTTCTCCAGGTCGGCGAGGATGCGGTCTTCGATCTCGGTGGCGAGGTCGGCGACGCGGCCGCCCTCGAAGAAGACCCGGGCGGGGACGTCGACCTCGAACTCGGCCCGCAGCCGGGCCGCGATCTGGGCGGCCAGCAGCGAGTGCCCGCCGAGCTCCAGGAAGTCGTCGTCCACCCCGACCCGGTCGAGGCCGAGCAGTTCGGCGTAGATCTCGGCCAGACGCTCCTCGGTCGGGGTGGCCGGGGCGGTGTACGGCGTGGCGAGCTCGGGGCGGGGCAGGGCCGCCGTCCGGGGGGCCTCGGCGGCCGGGGCGGCGGAGGTGCGCAGCGTGCCGTCCGCGATCGCGGCGTCGGCCCGGGCCACCACGGCCCGTCCGGGCGGGCCCTCCAGCAGGGCGGCGAAGGCGCGGGCGCCCTGCTCGGGGGTGAGCGCGCCGGCCAGCATGTCGGCCTGGAAGGCCCGCAGGGCCTCGGGGACCTCGGCCCGGCTGGCCATGCCGACGCCGGCCCACATGTCCCAGTCGACCGCCACCGCGTGGCGCTCGCCGCGCGCGGCCTCGGCCTCCGCGACGGCGGCGAGGTAGGCGTTGGCGGCCGCGTAGTCGGCCTGGCCGTAGGTCGGGATCAGGGTGGCGAGCGAGGAGCAGAGCACCAGCACCTCGGCCTCCCCGGGCCGCAGTGCGGCGAGCAGGTGGCGCAGGCCGGCGGTCTTCGGGGCGAGGACCGTGCGCATGCTGTCGTCGGAGCGCAGCTCGATGGAGCCGCCGCCGGACACGCCGGCCGCGTGGACGACGCCGTCGATCCGGCCGAAGGCCGAACGGGCCTGTTCCAGCGCCCGGTCCAGCGATTCGGCGTCGGTGACGTCGGCCTGGACGGCCAGCACCTCGGCGCCGCTCTCGCGCACTGCGGCGAGCGCGGCCTCGTCGGCGGCGCGGCGGCCGAGCAGGACGAGCCGGGCGGCGCCGGCCCGGGCCAGGGCCCGGGCGAGGGTCAGGCCGATCCCGCCGAGGCCGCCGGTGAGCAGCCAGGTGCTGCCGGCCCGCACCCGGGCCGGGGCGGTCGGGACGGGGCGCTCGGCGGGCTCGACCACGCGGGTGAGCAGAGCGCCCTCGCGCAGGGCGAGCAGCCGGGCCGGGCCGGTGAGCACGGCGCGCACCACCGCGTCGGCGGCGGCCTCGTCGAGCGCGGCGCCGACGGCGAGGTCGACCTGGGTGCAGCGCAGGTTGCGGTACTCCTCGCCGAGCACCTGGACCGGGCCGCTGAGCAGGGCCGCGGCGGGCCGGGGCTGCTCGCCGGGGGCGGCCGGGAAGGCCCCGGCGGTCACGACGCCGAGCCGGACCTCGTTCAGCACGCTCTCGGCGGACATCGCCCGGGCGAGGTGGACCAGGCCGAAGTAGCCGGCGGTCTCGTCCGGCGTCTCGTCCAGGCCCCAGGCGTACAGGACGGCGGTGGGCGTGCGGACCAGGCCGCGCAGGTCGGCCAGCAGCTTCGCGTACTGGGCCGGGTCGGCGGGGTCGAGCTCGTAGACGCCGCGGCGCACCCGGCGGTAGGCCGGGCCGGGCCGGACGGTGGTGACGATCTGGCCGCGCGCGGTCAGCAGCTCGACCAGGGGCTGGGCGGCGGCGGCCCGGTCCAGCAGGACCAGCCAGGTCTGGCGGCGGCCGGCCAGCGGGTCGTCCCCGGCGCTCTCGCCGAGCGGGCGCCAGTCGACGGTCGCGTGGACGGCGTCCAGGTCCGCGGCGGGCAGCGCGGTGGCGGGCGCCCGGCCGGGGACGGCGGGCTCGATCCAGTGCGGGAGCCGCTCGAAGGGGTAGCCGGGCAGGTCGGCGGGGCGGGCGTCGGCGTCGACGGGCTCCCAGTCGACGGCGGCGCCGTGCGCCCACAGGCTGCCGAGCGCGAGGACGGCGCTGCCGGGCTCGTCCTCGGCGCCGCGCCGCCCGCGGGTGGGCAGCGGCGGCAGGGCGAGCCGCGGCCCGGCGGTGCCCTCGGCGGCCGCGCGGGCCAGGTCGGTCAGCACGCTGCCGGGGCCGGTCTCCACCAGCACCATCCGCTCGTCGAGCGCCGCCAGGCGGGTGAGCCCGTCGTGGAAGCGCACCGGGGCGAGCATCTGGCGCACCCAGTAGCCGGGGTCGGTGGCCTGCTCGGGGGTGATCCAGTCGCCGGTGAGGTTGGACAGGAACGGCACGGTGGGCTCGTGCAGCGTGACCTTGGCGAGCTCGGCCGCGAACTGCTCGGCGGCGGGCGCGCACAGGGCGCTGTGGAACGCCCGCTCCACCGGCAGGCGCAGGGCGCGCAGGCCCCGCTCGCCCAGCTCGGCGGCGGCCCGCTCGACGGCCTCGGCGCTGCCGGACAGCACCGAGGCGCCCGGTCCGTTGACGGCGGCGAGGTCCAGGCCGTGCGCGGCGGCGAGGTCGGCCGCGGCCGCCTCGTCCAGCGGGACGGCCAGCATCGCGCCGGGCGCGGTCTGCTCCATCAGCCGGCCGCGGGCGGCGACCAGGGCGAGCGCCTCGGGCAGGTCGAGGACGCCGGAGAGCAGCGCCGCGGTGTACTCGCCGAGGCTGTGGCCCAGCAGCGCCGCCGGGCGCACGCCCCAGTGCCGCCACAGCGCGGCCGTGGCGTGGCCGACCGCCAGCACGGCGGGCTGGGTGACGGAGCTGCGGCGCAGCAGGTCGGCGTCGCCGCCGCGCAGCAGCTCGACCAGGTCGAGGCCCAGGTGCGGGCGCAGCAGGTCGGCGGCCTCGTCCAGGGCGGCCCGGAAGACCGGGTGCGCCCGGTGCAGGCCCAGGGCCATGCCCGGGTACTGCGCGCCCTGGCCGGGCAGCAGGAAGGCGACGGGGGCGGCGCCCTGCCCGGCGCGGGCCCGGACCGACTCCCGGCGGCCGGCGCCGCGCAGCGCGGCCACGGCGGCGGCGGTGTCGTCCGCGACCACGACGCGGCGCTGGACCAGCTGGCGGCGGCCGGTGCGCAGGGTGCGGGCGACGTCGGCCAGCGGGCGGTCCGGGTGGACGGCGAGGTCGTCGGCGAGCCGTTCGGCGGCGGCGTCCAGCGCGGCGGCGGTGCGGGCCGACAGCGGCAGGGCGACGGGGACGGCGTCCGGTGCGGCGGCCTCGCGCGGGGCCGGCTCGGGGGCCTGCTCAAGGATCACGTGCGCGTTGGTGCCGCCGATGCCGAAGGCGCTGACGGCGGCCCGGCGCGGGCCGTCGGCGACCGGCCAGTCGGTGAGGCCGGCCGGGACGAAGAACGGGCTGTCGGCGAGGCCGAGTTCGGGGTTGACGGCTTCGGCGTGCAGGCTCGCCGGGATGCGGCCGCCGCGCACCGTCAGGATGGCCTTGATCAGGCCGGTGACGCCGGCGGCGGTGTCCAGGTGGCCGAGGTTGGACTTGACCGAGCCCAGGCCGCACCAGCCGGTGGCGGACCTGTCGTCGGCGTCCTGCTCGGCGCGGAAGGCGGCGGTGAGCGCCTCGACCTCGATCGGGTCGCCGATCGGGGTGCCGGTGCCGTGCGCCTCGACGTAGCCGATGCTGTCCGGGGCGACGCCCGCGACGGACAGCGCCTCGCGGATCACGGCGGTCTGGCCGGCGACCCCCGGGGCGGTGTAACCCGCCTTGTTCGCGCCGTCGTTGTTGACGGCCGAGCCGAGGATGACGGCGTGCACCCGGTCGCCGTCGGCGAGCGCGTCGGCGAGGCGCTTGAGCACCACGACGCCCGCGCCGTTGCCGAAGACCGTGCCGGCCGCCTCGGCGCCGAAGGGCCGGCAGTGCCCGTCCGGGGACTCGATGCCGCCGGGCACCGGCAGGTAGCCGGAGCGGTGCGGCACGGTGACGGTGACGCCGCCGGCGAGCGCGAGGTCGCACTCCTCGGACAGCAGGCTCTGCACCGCGAGGTGCACCGCGACCAGCGAGGTCGAGCAGGCGGTCTGCACGCTGACCGCCGGGCCGCGCAGGTTGAGCTTGTACGCGGCGCGGGGGGCCAGCTGGTCGGGCTGGTTGCCCTGGAAGAGCATCGGCACGCCGAGGGAGTCCCGCAGGTCGGTGCGCGGCAGCAGGTTGTGGATCAGGTAGGTGCTCAGCAGCGACCCGGCGTAGACCGCGATCGGCCCGCGCGCCCGGTCGGGGTCGCAGCCGGCGTCCTCCAGCGCCTCCCAGGCGCATTCGAGGAAGATCCGCTGCTGCGGGTCGATGACCGAGGCCTCCAGCGCGTTGTAGCCGAACAGCTGGGAGTCGAAGCCGGCGACATCCGCCAGCACGCCCTTGGCGGCCACGTACCCGGGCTTGCCGGCCTCGCCGTCCGGCACCCCGGCGGCCCGCAGCTCCTCGGGGCCGAACCGGCTGATCGCCTCGGTGCCGGAGGCCAGCAGCTCCCACAGCGCGTCGACGGAATCGGCTCCGGGGAAGCGGCCCGAGAGGCCGACGACGGCGACCCGGCCGTCGGTCTCGGCCTCGTCGGGAATGACCGGCTGTGCGTTCAAGGTGTTCTCCGTGGGTGAGGTGGGCTCCGCGCGCGGCGGGGCGGGCAGGACCGGGTACGCGGCCGGGGCTCAGACCGCCATGGGGTTCAGGGCCGCCGTGCGGCTCAGACCGCCATGAGGTAGCGCTGGAAACGGGGCATCAGGAACTCCAGGGCCCGGACCTCGACGGGCGTCAGCTCCGGGTGCCAGACGTCCCAGAGCAGGACGGCGCGCTGCTGGGTGCCCTTGTTCCAGGCCTCGTGGATGAAGCTGTCGTCGAAGAGGATCACCTTGCCCTCCTCCCAGCCCCGCTCGTCGTCGCCGACCTTGATGGCGCAGCCGGGCGGCACGATCAGCGGCAGGTGCGCGGTCAGCAGCAGGTTCACGCCGCCGGTGTGCGGGGTGATGTGCACGCCGGGGTTGAGGATGGTGAACATGCCGTCGCGCGGCCCGTGCGGGCTCGCCGAGACGGCGGCGTGGGTCTCGGGGCAGCGCTCCAGGACCTCGTCGCGCCAGCTGCCGTTGCGGTACAGCTGGTAGGTGTCCCAGCCCTGCCAGCCGAGCTCCTTGGTGTACAGGTCCTCGTACGGGGCGAAGCGGGCCTGCTCGGCGCGCAGCTCCAGGAACTCGGCCTTGATCCGGTCGTACGTCTCCTCCATCCGGGCCACCCAGGGCAGTTCGGCGGTGTCGTGCCAGGGCAGGGCGCTGATCCCGGGGAAGAACAGCCGGGTCGGCTCCTGGTCGTCGTGCAGGTACTCCGGGGCCTGCTCGCCGGTGACGATGCGCAGGCACTCCTCGACCCGCTCCAGCCCCTCGGTGCCGAGGATGCCGTGCAGCTCCGTCATCACGCCCTGAACGTCCATGTCAGTCCCTCCCTGTCGGTGCGGTCCGGGTCGTCGGCCCGGCCGGTGTGTGCTGGTCGGCGGCCGGGCCCTCGGCCCGGTCCCGGGCCTCGCGGCGGGCCCTGGCGCGGGCCCGGACGGCGCTCTGGCGGCGTTCGCCGCGCGGCTCGGCGGTCTCGGCGGCGGCTCGGCCGTCCGGGGCGGCGCCCTCGGTGAGGCCGGCCGCGAACTCGGCGATGGTGGGCCGCCCGAAGACGTCCACCAGCCGGACCGGCCGCTCCAGGCGGCGGGCCAGCTCCAGCTGGAGCCGGGCGGCCAGCAGCGAGTCGCCGCCGGCCTCGAAGAAGTTGGTGTGCCGGCCGACCGGGCCGCCGCCCAGCAACTGGCGCCAGGCGTCGGCGACGAGCTGCTCGACCCCGGCCAGCGGGGCGGCGTCGGCGGGCCGGGCGGCGGCCCCGGGCAGCGGCAGCCGGGCCCGGTCCCGCTTGTTGGTGCGCGTCCTGGGCAGCGCGTCCAGCAGCAGCACGGTGTCCGGCACGACCGCCGCCGGGAGCCGCTCGGCCAGGTGCGCCCGCAGCTCGGCGCCGGTGACCCCGGGCGCCGCGACCGCGTAGCCGACCAGTCGGCGGGCCCCGCCCTGGCCGTGCGCGGCGGCGGCCGCTTCGCGGACCCCGGGGTGCAGCTCCAGCAGCGCCTCGATCTCCTCCAGCTCGATCCGGTTGCCGCGGATCTTCAGCTGGCTGCCGATCCGGCCGACGAACGCCAGCTCGCCGTCCGGGAGGCGGCGGCCCAGGTCCCCGGTGCGGTACAGCCGGCCCCCGGCCTGCCAGGGGTCGGCGACGTACGCCCGGGCGCTCTCCTCGGGCCTGCGGTGGTACGAGCCGGCCAGGAAGTCGCTGCGCAGGTGGATCTCGCCGACCACGCCGACCGGGCAGAGCCGGCCCCGGCGGTCCAGGACCACCGCCTCGCGGCCCGGGATCGGGCTGCCGATCGGTACCCCGGCCGGGAACTCCTCGCCCGGCGCCAGCTCGCGGTGCGTCGCCAGCACGCACTCGGTGGGCCCGTAGAGGTTGTGCAGCCGCGGCCGGTCGGGACGGTGCGCCCAGGCGGCGGCCAGGGCCACCGGGAGCACCTCGCCGGCCATCAGCACGTGGGCGAGGTCCGGCAGGTGCGATCCGGTGGCGTCCAGCGCCTCGGTGACCAGTTGGAAGAAGGCCGGGACGGTCTGGATCTGGGTGATCCGCTCGGCCCGCAGCCACCCGGCCACCGCGAGCGGGTCGCGGCGCAGCCCCTGCGGCGGCAGGCAGAGCACCGCGCCCGAGCAGAGCGCGGCGAACACCTCGGTGTACGCGGCGTCGTAGGTGAACGGGGCCCACTGGGCGATCCGGCTGTCCGACCGGATGCCGAAGTGCTCGCGCTGCCAGTGGGCGAACTGGGCGAGCGCCGCGTGCGGCAGGGCGATGCCCTTGGGCGTGCCGGTGGAGCCGGAGGTGTAGACCAGGCAGAGCGGGTCGCCGGGGCCGGCGGGTGAGGCGGCCGGGGCGGGGCCCGCGGGCTCGTCGGCGGCCGGCACCCGCGGGTCGACGGCCTCGACCGGGATACCGGCGAAGTGCCCGACGCCTTCCCGCAGTTCGGGGTGCAGGGCGAGCGTGCTCCCGGCGGCCAGCAGGCACACCGGTTCGGCGTCGGCCAGCAGCGCGGTCAGGCGGGCGTCCGGGTCGGCCGGGTCGAGCACCGCGAAGGCGGCCCCGGTCTTGGCGACGCCGAGGATCGCGGCGCTCTGCACCGGGCCGGCGGGCAGCAGCACCGAGACGAACCGGCCGGGGGCGGCGCCGCGCTCCAGCAGCCGGGACGCGATCCGGTCGCTCCAGACGTCGAGCTGCCGGTAGCCGACCGTCACGCCCTCGGCCCGGATCGCGGGGGCGTCCGGGCGGGCGGTGGCCCGGGCCCGGAACAGCTCGGACACCGAGACGGCGTGCCCGGCGCGCGCCTCGCCCGCGGGGCGGGCCGGGCGCGGGGCGGGCAGAGCGGGGTCGGTGAGCTCGACGGCGTCGAGGGGGGCCTGCGGCGAGGCCAGGGCGGCCCGCAGCAGGACGTGGAAGTGCCGGGCGAAGCGGTCCGCGAACTGCGGGCCGAAGCGGTCCGTGGCGTACTCCAGGGCGCCGGCGATCCGGTCGGCGCGCTCGTCCAGGGCCAGGGTCAGGTCGTACTTGGCCGCCCCGGTGGGGACCTGGCGCAGCACGCCGGCGGCCGCGCCCAGCCGGACGTCGGCCGGCGGCGCGTCCTGGAACACCAGCGAGGCCTGGACCAGGGTCGGGCGGCCCGGGTCGCGGGGCAGGCCGAGGCCGGCCACCAGCCGGTCGAAGGCGACCAGCGGACGGCCGAGGTCGCCCGCCAGCGCCCGCCCGGTGCGGGCGGCGAGCTCGGCGAAGGACGGCGCCCCGGCCAGGTCCACGCGCACCGGCAGGGTGTTGGCCAACGAGCCGACCAGCGACTCCAGTTCGGGCCGGTCGCGGTTGGCGACGGGCACGCCCACCAGCACGTCGTCGCTGCCCGCGTAGCGGCCCAGCAGCGCCGCGTACACGGCGAGCAGCAGGGTGAAGGGCGTGGTGCGCAGCCGGGCGGCGCCCTCGCGCAGCGCGGCCGTCAGCTCCGGGGCGAGCGCCACCGGCAGGGTCTCGCCGGCTCCCGTCGGCCGCGCCCGGGTCGGTGCGTCGGCGGGCAGGTCGAGCACGCCGGGGTGCCCGTCGAGCCGCTTCAGCCAGTACTCCAGGTGTTCCTGGCGCAGCCTCAGGCCCGCCTCGTCGGCGCAGTCGGCCGCGTAGCCGGCGAAGTTCAGGTCGAGCGCGGGCGGCGGCTCGGCCAGCCCGAGGCGGGCGGCGTACAGCGCGGCCAGCTCGCGCACGGCCACGCCGATCGACCAGCCGTCGACCGCGAGGTGGTGCGCGGTGCACAGCAGCACCGAGCGCTCGGGGCCGGTGCGCACCAGGGTGAGCCGCAGCGGCGGCTCACCGGCCAGGTCGAAGGGGCGCACCGCCTCCGCCCGGGCCAGCTCGGGCACCTCCTCGGGCGCCGCGTCCAGGACGGCCAGGGCCGGTGCGGCGGGCGGCGCGAGGACCAGCACCGGGCCGTCCTCGCGCAGCTCGCAGCGGGCGGCCAGCACCGGGTGCCGGGCGGTCAGGTCGCCGAGTGCCCCGGTCAGAGCCGCCTCGTCCACCGGGCCGGTCAGGTCGAGCGCGGCCGGCAGGTGGTAGGCGGGCGAGTCGGGGGCCAGGCGGTGCAGCAGCCACAACTGGCGCTGCTGGTCGGTCATCGGGACGGCGTCCGGGGCCGGCCCGGCCGTCCGGACGGCGGGCGCCGGGGCGGCGGGCCGCACCCGCGCCAGGGCGGCGGGGGTGGGGTCGGTGTAGAACTCGGCGAGCGAGGGCGCGGCGCCGAAGCGGGCCCGGACCCGGCCGAGCAGCCGGGTCGCGGCGATGGAGTTGCCGCCGGCGGCGAAGAAGTCGTCGGTGGTGCCGACCCGCTCGGGCGGCAGGCCCAGGACCTCCGCCCAGAGCGCGACGGCGGCCCGCTCGGCCTCGGTGACCGGTGCGCTGCGCCGGGCGGCGGTGAGCTCCCCGGCGCGCAGCAGCAGCGCCGGCCGGTCCACCTTGCCGCTGGTGTTGAGCGGCAGCGCGGGCAGCGGGGCGATCACCCCGGGGACGGCGGCGGCGGGCAGCCGCTCGCGCAGGTGGCGGCGCAGGCGGTCGGGCAGCCCGTCGTCCCCGGTGCGGGCGGTGACGAAGGCGACCAGCCGGGGCCCGGCGGGCTGCCCCCGGTCCACGACCACCGCCGCCTGGCGGACCTCGGGGTGGGCGGCGAGCAGGGACTCCACCTCGCCGACCTCGATGCGGTGGCCGAGGATCTTCACCTGCTGGTCGGCCCGGCCGAGCACGACGATCCGGCCGTCCGGCAGGTGGCGGGCCAGGTCGCCGGTACGGTAGACGGTGCCGCCGGCCGGGTCGACCGGGTCGGCCACGAAGGCGGCGGCGGTCAGCTCCGGGCGGTTGCGGTACCCGGCGCTGACGCCGGCCCCGCCGATCACCAGCTCGCCGACGGCCCCGCGCGGCACCGGCCGCAGCCGCCGGTCCAGGACGTAGCAGACGGTGCCGGCCACCGGGCGCCCCACCGTGACGCCCTCGCCGGGCAGCACCCGCCCGACGGTGGACCAGATGGTCGTCTCGGTCGGCCCGTACAGGTTCCACAGCCCGGCGCAGCGAGCCAGCAGCCGATCCGCGAGGTCGGCGTCCAGCGCCTCGCCGCCGCACAGCGCCCGCAGTCCGGGCCGGCCCGCCCAGCCGCCGTCCAGCAGCCCGCGCCAGAGCGAGGGGGTGGCCTGCATGACGGTGGCGCCGCTGCGCTCCAGCAGCGCGCCCAGCGCCTCGGCGTCGCGGACGCTCTCGCGCGGGGCGACCACGACCCGGCCGCCGGCCAGCAGCGGGGCGAACAGCTCCAGGACGGAGATGTCGAAGGTGATCGAGGTGACGGCGAGCAGGGTGTCGTCGGCCCGCAGGCCCGGCTCGGCGCGGACCACGCTGTGCAGCAGGTTGGCGACGCAGCCGTGCGGCACCGCCACGCCCTTGGGCAGCCCGGTGGAGCCCGAGGTGTACATCAGGTACGCGAGGTCCTCGGGGCCGGCGCCGGGCAGCGGCTGCCCGGTCCCGGCGTCCGGGCCCTCGTCGAGCAGCGCGGCCGGGTCGGCGGCGGGCAGCCCCTCGGCGGGGTCGCCGATCAGCAGGCGGGCGCCGCTGTCGGCGAGCACGTGCTCGGCCCGCGCGGCGGGCATGGCCTCGTCCAGCGGGACCAGCACGGCCCCGGCCCGCCAGATGCCGACGATCAGCGGCACCAGCTGCGCGCCGCGCTCGACGCGCAGGGCCACCCGGTCGCCCGGCGCCACGCCGTGCCGGGCCACCAGCCGGCGGGCGACCAGGTCGGCGGCCGCGTCGGCCGCGGCCCGGTTGAACGCGCGGCCGGGTGACTCGACGGCCGGTGCGGCGCCGTCCTGCCGGGCGAGTTCGCGCAGCGCCTCGGGCACGGTGGCCCAGGCGCGCTCGGCGTCGGGCGCCCGGTTGAAGTCCACCAGGACGCGCCGGCGCCGGCCTTCGGAGAGCACCGGAAGCTCGGCCAGCGGCCGGTCCGGGTCGGCCGCGGCGGCCTCCAGCAGGCACAGCAGCGAGTCCGCGAAGTCGGCCGCCGTCGCGGGGGCGAGCAGCGCCGTGCGGTACTCCAGCGTCGCGTCCAGCGCGCCGGAGGGGCGCGGGCGCAGGAAGAAGGTCAGGTCGTACTTGGCCGTGCCGCTGTGCGAGGGCGCCGGGGCGGTGGTGACGCCGGGCAGCTCCAGGGTGGTGGTGGGGCCGCTGTGGAAGGAGTACATCAGCTGGAACAGCGGCGTGCGCCCGCCCGCGGCCCGGCCCAGCCGCTCCAGGACCAGGTCGAAGGGGGTGTCGCGGTGGCGCAGGTCGGCCTTCAGGTGCCGGCGGGTGCGGGCCAGGGCCTGCCGGAAGCTCGGCTCGCCGCCGAGGTCGCTGCGGTGGGCGACGAGGTTGAGCAGCGGTCCGACCACGCCGGCCAGCGCGGTGCGGCCGCGGGTCGCCACCGGCATGCCGACCACCAGGTCGTCCTGGCCCGTCCAGCGGGCGGCGGTGGCGCAGAAGGCGGTGAGCAGCACGGTGGACAGGCTGGCCAGTTCGCCCCGGCCGAAGGCGCTGAGCCGGGCGGCCAGGTCGGCGGGGACGGTGAAGTGGTGCAGCGCGCCGGCCGCCGGGTCGCCGCCGGGGCCGACGTCGGACGGCAGGTCGGCGGTGGGCAGTTCGCCGCCCAGCCGGGTCTGCCAGTGGTCGATTCCGCCGGCGTGGCTGGTGTCGCTGTCGTCGCCGCGCTGCCAGGCGGCGAAGTCGCCGAAGTCGGGTCCGGCGGCCGGTTCCTGGGCCGGGTCCGGGTCCGGGGCCTCGCCGCCGAGTTCGGCGGCGTAGCAGGCGGCCAGCGACTCCAGGAAGACGCCGAAGCCCCAGGCGTCGACCACGATGTGGTGGGCGGTGAACAGCAGCAGCGAGCGGTCCCCGCCCAGCAGGAACAGCTGGGTGCGCATCAGCGGGGGCCGGGCCAGGTCGAAGGGCACGGCCACGGCGCGGGCGGTGAGCTCGGCGAGCCGGTCCGCGCGCTCGCCCTCGGGGACGCCGGTCAGGTCGACGGTCTCGACGGCGGGGCGGACCCGGTCGGCGAACAGCTGCCACGGCTCGCCCGCCCCGTCGGCGGTGACGGCGCAGCGCACCACCTCGTGCCGCCGGGCGACGGCGGCCAGCGCCCGTTCCAGGGCGGCCACGTCCAGCGGGCCGCTGACGTGGAAGGCGGCGCTCTCGTTGTGCAGGGCGGTGCCGGGCAGCACCTGCTCGGCCCGCCAGATGGACCGCTGGGCGTAGGACAGCGGCGCGCGGGCGCGGTCGCCGCGCAGCGGCAGGGAGGTGTCGCGGCTCATCGGCGGCCGCCCTCCGGCGAGGCGTCCGCGCGGCCGGCGGCGACGGCCGCGGCCAGCCCGGCGACGGTCGGGTCGCCGACGTACACCCGCAGCGGCACCTCGACGCCGAAGCGGGTGCGCAGCCCGTCCAGCAGGCGGGCGATGCCCAGCGAGTCCCCGCCGAGCAGGGCGAAGTCGTCGTGCCGGCCGACGGCGGGCACGTGCAGCAGCTCGCGCCACAGCTCGGCGATGCCGGCCTCCAGGCCGTCCAGCGGCTGTTCGCCGGTGCGCCCGGCCAGGGCGGCGGCCGGGCTGGGCAGCGCCCGCCGGTCGGCCTTGCCGCTGAGGGTGCGCGGGATCGCGGCGAGCCGCAGGTACAGGGCGGGGCGGGCGGGGGCGGGCAGGCCCTCGGCGGCGTGCGCGCGCAGTTCCTCGTCGGTGGCGCCGTCGGCGACCAGGTAGGCGCAGAGCACCGGTTCGCCGTCGGCCTCCTCGACCAGGGCGGCGCAGACGTCCGCCACCGCGGGGTGGCGGCGCAGCAGGTCCTCGATCTCGCCGAGTTCGACCCGGGCGCCGTTCACCTTGACCTGCTGGTCGCGGCGGCCCAGGACCTCCAGGGTGCCGTCGGCGCCGAGGCGGCCGAGGTCGCCGGTGCGGTACCGGTCCGGTGCGGCGAAGCCGCCGGCCGCGTCGCCCAGGTAGCCGCGCAGCGGGAACGGGGTGCGGATCTCGATCTCGCCGATCGCGTCCACCACCGGGCGTCCGCCGAACAGCACCGCGATCTCGACCCCGGGCATCGGCCGGCCGGCCGGGACGGTCTCGGCCTCGGCGTCCTCGGCGGTGAGCCGGCGGAAGACCTTGGTCATGGTGGTCTCGGACGGCCCGTAGAGGTTGACCAGTTCCTTGCCGTCCCCGAACAGGGCCCGCCACCAGGCGATGTCGGCGGGGCGGACCGGCTCCCCGGCCATCAGCACGCTGCGCAGCCGCGGCAGGGAGTCGGCGGCCAGCCCGGCGGCGCGCAGGGTGCGGAACACGGTGGGCACGCAGTGCAGCAGGTCGACCTGCTGCTCGGTCAGCCAGCGGGCCAGGGCCGCGCCGACGGGGATGGCGCCGGGCGCCGGGAGCACGGCGGTGCCGCCGGCGCACAGCGGGACGAGGGCGTCGCGCAGGAAGGCGTCGAAGCCGGGGGAGGTGAGCATGGAGATCCGGGTGCCCGGGGCGATGCCGAACTCGGCGATCTCCCAGTCCAGGAAGTGCGCGACCGCCTCGAAGCTGCCCCGGATGCCCTTGGGGCGGCCGGTGGTGCCCGAGGTGAAGTAGACGTAGCCGGCGTCGGGGCCGCTGATGCCGGTCCAGTCGTCGGCCGCCCAGGGCAGCGGGGTGATCGACTCGGCGGCGAGCAGCGGCAGTTCGCCCTGTCCGGCGACGGCCAGGTGCTGCCCGGCGACGGTCAGGCCCGGCCCGGCGGCGGCCAGCGCGGAGCGGCCGGCGGCGTCGGCGAGCACGGTGCCCGGCCGGAGGTCCTCCAGCAGGGCCGTCCAGCGGGCGGCGGGCTGGCGGGTGTCCACCGGGGCGAACGGGCGGCCGGTGGCGGCGCAGGCGAGGATCGCCGCGACCACCGGGACGGGGTCCGCGCAGGCAACCAGGACCGGGCCGGTGCCGGTGGCGAGGCGGTCGCGCAGGCCGGCGGCCAGCCCGGCCAGGTCCTGGTGGCTCCAGACCCGCTCGGCGGTGGCGAGGGCGGGGGCGGCGGCTCGGCGCTCGACCTGGTCGGCCCAGCGGTCGAGGATGCTCGTGTGGCTCACAACTCTCCGTTCATGATCCGGTGGGCCACGACCGTCAGCGGGTCGAGGGAGGGCAGGGCCTCGCTCAGACCGGCGTCCTCGATCGCCCTGGTGACCAGGTGCAGCTCGGTGCAGGCGGCGACGAAGGCCCGCACGCCGTAGCGGGGCAGGGTCTCGCGCAGGAAGTCGATGGTGCGGGCCGGGTCCTCGCCGCGCTTGAGGCGGTGGATCTCCCGGTGCAGCGCCTCCTGGTCCGGCGGGCGCAGCGCCACCAGCTGCCGGGCGGCCCGGGCCCCGGCGGCGCCCGAGGTGAGGATGCCGGCCCGGGCGGTGCCGGAGGAGCAGAGCAGCAGGTGCGGTTCGCCGGCCGCGGCCAGTTCCTCGTGCACCACGTCGACCAGCGAGACGCAGCGCGCCGCGAGGTCGGCCGGCAGGTCGCCGAGCACGTGGTGGGCGGTGATGCAGGCGATCACCACGCGTTCCGCGCCGGCGGCCAGCAGGCCGCGCAGCGAGGACTCCACGGCGCGGCGCAGCTCGTCGAGTTCGCCGCTGCCGATGGCCTCGGTGCGGTCCACCACGGCCGGGTCGGACCAGAGCAGCACCCGGGGGGTGTCCTGCTCGGGGTGGAGCCGGCAGGCCCGGTAGACGGTGCGCAGCAGTTCGACGGAGGCCAGCGGGCCCATGCCGCCGACCACCCCGACCAGCGGGTGGCGCGGGCGGGTGCCGGGGCCGGCGATCGGCCCGGCGGCTGTGGCGGTCATCCCAGGCACGGCAGATCGAACTCCTCGACGAAGAGGGCGAAGGTCGCGACGAGCATCAGGTAGTCGGTGTCCAGGTGGGCGTGCACCTGCTGGCCGTCGCCGCGCTGACGTTGCGTCAGGGCGGCGATGGTGTCCGGGTCGAAGTAGCCCTGGCGGCGGACGGTCGCGGGGGAGACCAGCTCCTCGAACCAGTCGGCGCCGGTGCTCAGCAGGTGGCTGCTGGTCTGGCCGCGGAAGCCGTACTTCTGCCGGCTGAGCACCTCGCCGGGCACCAGCCCCTCGGCCGCCCGGCGCAGCACGGCCTTCTCCCGGCCGTGGGCGAGCATCAACTCCGGTGGCAGCGTGGTGGCGTGGTCGACCACCGCGTTCGCCAGGAAGGGGAAGCGCAGCTCGACGCCGTTGGCCAGGGCCATCCGGTCGCCGTGGTCGCCGAGCAGGTGGTCGGCGAGCCGCAGGTGGTAGTCGAGGTAGGAGCGCTGGTGCAGCGGGTGGCGCCCGGCCAGCCGCCCGGGGTCGACCAGGCGCTGGTTGGTGACGGAGAACTCGTCCAGCCCGTAAGCCAGGTCCTCGGCGTACAGCTCGCGGCGGAACTCCTGGGCGGGCAGCTGGTCCTGCTCGTAGCCGAGGTCGACGCCCCACATCCGTTCGCGGATCTCGCGCTCCAGCCGGGCGTCCAGGCCGGTGAGCCGGCTGCCGCCGAGCCCGGTGGCGTCGAAGCGGTAGCCGGGGTAGCCGCCGAACAGCTCGTCGGCGCCCTCGCCGCTGAGCGCGCCGACCGTCCCGGCGGCGCGGACGGCCTCGGACAGCGCCAGCGAGCAGACGTTGTACGACTCGCGCACGGGTGCCTCGGCGTGGCGCACCATCGCGGTGATCCGCTCGGCCACCTCGTGCTCGCCGACCGGGACTTCGTGGTGCTCGGTGCCCAGCTTGGCGGCGACCAGCCGCTGGTGCGGGCCCTCGTCGAAGTCGCGGCCGGGGAAGGTGACGGAGAAGCTGGGCCAGGCGTGGCCGGGCCGGGCCCGGGCCATCAGGGCGCCGATCAGGCTGGAGTCGAGGCCGCCGCTGAGGTACATGCCGATCGGCACGTCCGCGAGCAGCCGGCTGCGCACGGCCCCGTCGAGCAGTTCGGCGGTGCGGTGGGCGTACCGCTCCAGCTCCCGGTCCAGGGCCTCGGGGGCCACCGGGTCGAGGTCGGCGGCGAGCGGGAAGTCGAGGTCCCAGTACCGTTCGGTGCGCACGCCGGAGCGGTCGGCGATCAGCCGCTCGCCGGGGCGCAGGGCGCTGATGCCCTCGAACATGGTGCGCGGGCTGACCAGTCCGGGCAGCGTCAGCACCTGGTCGAGGCCGCGCAGGTCGACCCGGGCGCTGACGGCCGGGTGGCGCAGGATCGCCTTGATCTCGGAGGCGAAGATCAGCTGGCCGTCGGCGACGGTGTAGAAGAGCGGGACGATGCCGGCCCGGTCGCGGGCGAGCAGCAGCCGCTGTGCGGTCCCGTCGTGCAGCGCGAAGCCGAACTGGCCGTCCAGGTGGGCCGTCAGGTCCTCGCCGTACTCGCGGTACAGGTGGAGCAGCACCTCGGTGTCGTTCTCGGTGCGGAACCGGTGGCCGCGGCGGCTCAGCGCGGTGCGCAGCTCGCGGTGGTTGTAGATCTCGCCGTTGCAGACCGAGACCAGGGTGCCGTCCTCGGTGCGGTGCGGCTGGTTGCCGCCGGCGAGGTCGTTCAGGGCCAGCCGGCGAAAGCCCAGGCACAGGCCGTCCGTGGCGTAGTGGCCGTCGTCGTCGGGGCCGCGGTGCACCAGGCACGCCGTCATCTCCCGGACCACGGCGGCATCGGCCGGGCGACCGCCGCCCAGGACGAATACGCCGGTTATTCCGCACATTCTGTCCGCCCTCTCCCGTCGTGCGTTCGGAACTCGTCGTCGGAACTCGTCGTCGGAACTCGCCGATCGAAATACTCTGGAAATATCCGAAAGAAACCCGGACGAGGAGCACCGTAACAGAGCTCGGTGTTCCGGGAAAGACTCAAGATCCTTATGCGCCAACCAACTATTTCAGGGCACAACTGAGCTGCGGCATCGCCCGGTTAGACCTTCTCGGGGCATGCCGGAATACGGGCTGGACCAACCCGTGAATTACCGCATAAAGTCGTGCGGGAGGCCTGTTCAGGCTTCGCGTAATTGACTGGGGAAGAAAAAGGAGCAGCGATGACCGGTTCGTCCGCCGTACAGCACGACGAGGTGGCCCGATGGACGCCGTGGCACCGGGACGCCGCGCCGAACGGGCGGTCCGGGCCCGTGCGCGTCTACTGCCTGCCGCACGCCGGCGGCTCCGCGAGCGCCTACCTGCCGTGGGCCCGGTCCGGCGAGCAGCCGGGCCTGACGATCGTTCCGGTGGAACTGGCGGGCCGGGGCACCCGCCTCGCCGAGCCGCCGTCGGCCGTCATGGACGAGGTCGTCGACGGCCTGCTCGCCCTGCTGGCGAGCCGCCCGGCGGACGAACCGTTCATCCTCTTCGGCCACAGCATGGGCGCCCGGATCGCCTACGAGACGACCCGCCGGCTCGCCGCCGAGGCGCTGCCGCTGCCGCTGTCCCTCGTGGTCTCCGGCGGCCGGGCCCCCGGCACGCCGGACGTCACCCGGCTGCACGGACTCACCGACGACGAACTCCTGGAGCGCATCGTCGGCCTCGGCGGGACCCCGGCCGAGGTGCTGGAGTTCGCCGACCTGATGCAGATGATCCTGCCGGTGCTCCGGGCCGACGTCACCCTGCTGGGCGAGTACAACGACCGGATCCGGCCGACCGTGCTGCCCTGCCCGGTGCTGGCGCTCGGCGGCGCCGACGACCTGATGGCCGGACCGGAGTGGATCACCGGCTGGCGGTCCACCACGGCGGCCGGCTTCCGCCACCGCATCCTGCCGGGCGACCACTTCTTCCTGCACCAGCAGCGGGCCGAGGTGCTCGCGGAGCTCGCGGCGCAGGCCCGGGCGTGCCTGGACACCGCGGACGGCCCCCAGGAGGGCCGGGCGCCGGGCGCCTGACCCCGGCCGCCCGGTTCCGTACGACGGGGCCGGGCGGCGGGTGGCGGTCCGTCCGGAACGCTCCGGACGGACCGTCATCGCCGGCCCTCGTCGGCCCGTCGCAGGACGGCGGCGACGACCCGGGCGATCTCGTCGATCGGCCCGGCGTCGGCGAGGTCCAGGTGCCGGGCGGCGAGCGGGTGGTCGGCCACCGGCCCGGTGGCGTGGGCCGACCAGACGGCCACCGTCTGCTGCGGCCGGTGGTCGCCGGTCGCGGTGAAGGTGGTCAGCGGCGCGTCGAGCACCCCCGGGGTCCACGCCGCCATCAGCCCGGCGTGGTAGCGGCAGGAGTCGAGGAACACCGCCAGCTCGTCCTCGTCGCGAGGCGCGGCCTCGCGCAGCGCCACGGCCAGCCGGTCGAGGAGCTCCGAGGGCTTGGGCCGCCACTGCTGCGCCAGGACGGCCGCCACCTCGGCGGCGGGCGCGCCCGTCGCCGTCAGCAGCTCGGCCAGCACGGCGGTGTCGGTGACCTCCCCGGCGTCCGGCGGCGCCGGATGGCTGTCCAGCAGCGCGACCAGGTCGACCTGCTCGCCCTGCTCGCGCAGCAGCACGCCGATCTGGTGCGCGACCAGCCCGCCGAAGGACCAGCCGAGCACCCGGTAGGGGCCGTGCGGCTGGACGGCGCGCATCCGCGCCAGGTACTCCCGCGCCAGGCCGTCCACGTCGGCCGGCCGCTCCCCGCCGCCGACCGGGCCGATGCCCTGGAAGGCGTAGACCGGCTGGTCCGGGTCGAGCCCGCGCAGCAGGCCGATGAAGCCGAGGCCGTCGCCCGTCACCGGATGGACGCAGAACAGCGGTGCCCGGCCGCCCGCGGCCCGCAGCGCCAGCAGCGGTTCGAAGGGGGCGTCGGCGCGCCCGGGCCGCTGCCCGGTCAGCCGCTGCGCCAGCGCGGCCGGGGTCGGCGCCTCGAACAGCGTCTTCACGGGCAGGTCGACGCCGAACTCCGCGTGGATGCGCTCGACCAGCCGGATCAGCAGCAGCGAGTGGCCGCCGAGCAGGAAGAAGTCGTCCTCCGGGCCGACCGCGGGCACGCCCAGCAGCTCGGCGAAGACCGCGACCAGCGTGCGTTCGGCCGGCGTGCGCGGCTCCCGGGCCCGGCTCTCGACGTGGGTCTGCGGCTCGGGCAGCGCCCGGCGGTCCAGCTTGCCGTTGGCCGTCACCGGGAGCGCGCCGAGCAGCACGTAGGCGGTGGGCACCATGTGGTCGGGCAGGTGGCCGCGCAGGTGGGCGCGCAGCGCGGCGGCCGTGGGCGGCTGCGCGGCGCCGTCCGGCACCACGTACGCGACCAGCCGTACGGCGCCGGCCCGGTCCTCGCGCACGGCGACGGCGCAGGCCGTGACCGCCGGGTGCTCGCCGAGCCGGGTCTCGATCTCGCCGAGCTCGATCCGGTGGCCGCGCAGCTTCACCTGGCTGTCCACCCGGCCCAGGTACTCCACCACGCCGTCGGGGCGGTGGCGGGCCAGGTCGCCCGTGCGGTACATCCGGGTGCCCGGCGCGCCGTGCGGGTCCGCGACGAAGCGCTCGGCGGTGAGCGCCGAGCGGCCGAGGTAGCCGTACGCGAGCTGCTCGCCGGTCAGGTAGAACTCGCCCGGCACGCCCGGCGGGACGGGGTTGAGGGCGGTGTCCAGGACGTAGCCGCCGGAGTTCCAGACCGGCCGCCCGATCGGCACCGGGTGCGCCTGCTCGTCCGCCGGGCCGCACTCCCAGGCCGTCACCTCCACGGTGGCCTCGGTGGGCCCGTAGAGGTTGTCCAGCCGGACGCCCGGGAGCACCTGCCGGAACCGGCGCACGGTGGCCGCGGGCAGCGCCTCGCCGCTGGCCACGACCAGGCGCAGCCCGGTGCACTCGGCGGCCCGCGGGTGCTGGAGGAAGACGTCCAGCATGGACGGCACGAACTGGGCGACGCTCACGCCCTCGCGCTGGATCAGCTCCGCCAGGTAGGCCGGGTCGCGGTGCCCGTCGGGCTTCGCCAGCACCAGGGTGGCGCCGGTGATCAGCGGCCAGAAGAACTCCCACAGCGAGATGTCGAAGCTGGCCGAGGTCTTCTGCAGGACGCCGTCCCGGGCGCCGAGCCGGTACTCCTCCTGGCCCCAGCGCAGCCGGTTGGCGATGGCGTGGTGCGGGACGAGCACGCCCTTCGGCCGCCCGGTCGAGCCCGAGGTGTAGATCACGTAGGCCGGGTCCCCGGGGCCGGGGGCGGTCGGCGTGACGCCCTCGGGCGCCGGCAGGTCCTCCGGTGACAGGCACGGCACGCCCTCGGCGGGGCGCAGCGCGGCGGCCTGCTCCGGGGCGGCGATCACCGCGGCCGGGCGGGCGTCCGCCAGCATGTACGCGAGCCGGTCGGCCGGGTAGTCCGGGTCCAGCGGGAGGTAGGCGCCGCCGGCGCGGTGGACGGCGCACAGCGCCACCACGAGCTCCACCGAGCGGGGCACGGCCACCGCGACCCGGCTGCCCGGGCGGACGCCGACCGCGGCGAGCCGGCGGGCCAGCGCGTCGATCCGGCGGTCCAGCTCGGCCGGGCCGAGTTCCCGGCCCTCGAACACCAGGGCGGGGGTGTCGGACGGCGCGGCGAGCCCTGCCGACACCAGGGCGGCCAGCGTGGTCGGCGCCAGCTCCCGCCGCTCGCCGGCGGAGCGCTCCAGCAGCCGAGGCCGCTCGCCCTCGGCGGACAGTTCGAGCCGGGAGATCGGCCGCTCGGGGTCGGCCGCGGCCGCGCCGAGCAGCCGCGTCAGGTAGCCGGCGATCGCCTCGACCGTGGCCCGGTCGAACAGGTCGGCGCGGTACTCGACGGCGCCGGTCAGCTCGTCGTCCGGGCCGGCGGGCGTGCCCAGGGTGACGGTGAGGTCGAACTTGGCCGGCGCCGGGCCGGCGGTGAGCAACTCGCTGTCGAGGCCGGGGATCTCCACGGCGGCGCCCGCCTGCTCCATCACCAGGGCGACCTGGAAGAGCGGGTGGCGGCCGGGGGAGCGCTCCGGGTTGACCAGCTCGACGATCCGCTCGAACGGCAGGTCCTGGTGGGCGTAGGCGGCGAGGTCGGCGTCCTTGACGCGGCGCAGCAGCTCCCGGAAGCCCGGGTCCCCGTCGGTGTCGGTGCGCAGCACCAGCGTGTTGACGAAGAAGCCGACCAGGTCGTCCAGGGCCTCGTCGGTGCGCCCGGCGATCGGGGTGCCGATCGGCAGGTCGGTGCCCGCGCCGAGGCGGGTGAGCAGCGCCGCCAGACCGGCCTGGACGGCCATGAAGAGGCTGGCGCCGTCGGCCCGGGCGAGCTCCGCCAGGGCGCGGTGGTCCGCGCCGCTCAGCCGCAGCGGCACCCGGCCGGCCTCCTGGCCGGTCTCGGCGGTGCGCCGCCGGTCCACCGGCAGCGCGATCTCCTCGGGCAGGCCGGCCAGCGCCCCGCTCCAGTACTGCCACTGCCGGGCGGCGGTGCTGCCCGGGTCCTCGTCGTCCCCGAGCAGGGTGAGCTGCCACTGGGTGTAGTCGGCGTACTGGACGGGCAGGGCGGTCCACTCGGGGGCCCGGCCGGCCGTCCGGGCCTGGTAGGCGGCGCCCAGGTCGCGGGCGAGCGGGCCCATCGACCAGCCGTCGCAGGCGATGTGGTGGACCGTCAGCAGCAGGACGTGCCGCTCGGGGGCGAGGGCGAAGAGGTGGGCGCGCAGCGGCGGCTCCGACGCGAGGTCGAAGGGCTGGGCGGCGGCGGTGCGCAGGGCCTCGGCCAGGCCCTCCTCGGTCACCGTGGCGGTGCCGGAGTGCCGTAGCAGCGGTGGGAGTTGCTCCGGGGCGAGGATCTGCTGGTGGGGAGCCGCGTCCTCGCCGCGGGGGAGCGGGAAGACGGTGCGCAGGGCCTCGTGGCGCGCGGCGCAGTCGTGCAGCGCGGCGGCGAGGGCGTCCCGGTCCAGGGCGCCGGTCAGGCGCAGGGCCAGCGGGATGTGGTACGCGTCGCTGTGCGGGTCCAGCTGCTGGAGGAACCAGAGCCGGCGCTGGGCGTGCGAGAGCGGGATCCGCTCGGGGCGTGCGGCGGTGGTCAGCGCCGGGCGACATCGCCCGGCGTCCACCGCGCGGGCGAGCCCGGCGGCCGTCGGGCTCTCGAAGACCGCCCGGATGGGCAGTTCGGCCCCCAGGGCGGTGCGCACCCGGCTGACCAGCCGGGTGGCGAGCAGGGAGTGGCCGCCGAGCGCGAAGAAGTCGTCGTCGGGGCCGACCTCGGCCACGCCGAGGACCTCGGCGAGCAGCGCGCACAGCGCGGCCTCGCGGGCGTCCCGGGGGGCCCGGGAGCGGCCGGTGGCGGCCCGCAGCTCGGGCTCGGGAAGAGCGGAACCGTCCAGCTTCCCGCTGGAGTTGAGCGGGAGACGGGCCAGGACGGCGTAGGCCGCCGGGATCATGTAGTCGGGCAGCTGCCCGGCCAGCAGCTCGCGCACCTCGGCGAGGTCGGGGGCGTTCCCGTCCTCGGTCACCAGGTAGGCGGCGAGGTGGCGCTCCTCGGCGCCGGCGCCCCGGGCCAGGACGGCGGCCTGCACGATCGCGGGGTGGCGCAGCAGCACCGCCTCGATCTCGCCGGGCTCGATCCGGAAGCCGCGGATCTTGATCTGCCCGTCGGCCCGGCCGAGGTACTCCACCTGGCCGTCGCGGCGCATCCGGGCGAGGTCGCCGGTGCGGTACATCCGGGCGCCGGGCGGGCCGTACGGGTCGGCGACGAAGCGCTCGGCGGTCAGGGCGGGGCGGCGCAGGTAGCCGCGGGCCAGGTGCGGCCCGGACAGGTAGAGCTCGCCGGGCACGCCGAGCGGGACGGGGCGCAGCAGGTCGTCCAGCAGGTACGCCCGGGTGTTGTCGAGCGGGCGGCCGATGACGGGGGTGCGGCTGTCCGCCAGGGAGCAGGCGAGCGCGTCGACGGTGCACTCGGTCGGGCCGTAGTAGTTGAACACCGCGACGTCCGGCAGGGCGGAGAGTTCGGTCCACAGCGCCGGCCCGACGGCCTCGCCGCCCAGCATCAGCACGGCCGGGCGGTGGTGGCCCTCGGCGAAGAGGCCGGCGGCGGCGAGCGCCGGGACGTACGTCGGGGTGAGGTCCAGGAAGTCGAGGCGCTCCCGGCGGACGTAGCCGACCAGGGCCTGCGGGTCGAGCCGGACCTCGTCGCTCAGCAGGTGCAGCGGGTGGCCCTCCAGCAGCCAGAACAGCGGCTCCCAGGCGGTGTCGAAGGTGATCGAGGCGACCAGGCCGAGCTGGAGCCGCCGGCCCTGCGGGCCGCCGGACGGGCGGACCATGCGGGTGCGGTGGTGGTGCATCAGGCTGCTGAGGCCGCCGTGCGGGATCACCACGCCCTTGGGCACGCCGGTCGAGCCGGAGGTGTGGATGACGTAGGCCGGGTCGTCCGGGCCGGTGGGGCCGGTGCGGTCGGCGTCCGTCAGGTTCCCGCCGGGGTGGGCGGCGACGGCGGCCCGCGCCCCGGGCTCGTCCAGCACCAGGACGGGCGCGCCGTCCGGCAGCCGGCCGGCGTCGGCGGCCGTGGCGAGCACGCAGACCGGGGCGGCGTCGGCGAGGATGCCGGCCAGCCGCTCGCGCGGCATGGCGGGGCTGACCGGTATGTAGGCGGCGCCCGACTTGAGGACGGCGAGCAGCGCGATCAGCAGGTCGGTGGTGCGCGGCAGCGCCAGGACGACGTAGCGCTCGGGGCCGGCCCCGCGCCGCACGAGCTCCCGGGCGAGCCGGTTGGCGCGCTCGTTGACCTCGGCGAAGGTGAACCGGCCGTCCTCGGCGACGAGGGCCGTGACCTCGCCCTCCAGGGCGGCGCGCTCCTCGAAGGCGCCGTGGAACGTCACCGCGGGGGCGCCGTGCTGGGTCGCGGTGAGGGCGCCGTCGTGCGTCATCGTGGCGGCACCGTCGTGCGGCACCGCGAAGGCGTCGTCGTGCGGCACCGCGGGGAAGGGCAGGGCGGGCCCGTGGGCGCGTTCGAACAGGTCGAGCCGCTCCTCGGCGCCGAGCAGGTCGTACTCGCCGATCCGCTGGTCCGGGTCGGCGGCGGCCGCGGCGAGCAGCCGGCCGAGCCGGGCGGTCAGGGCCTCGGCGCCCGCGCGGGTGAACAGGTCGGTGCTGTACTCGACGAAGCAGCCGAGCCCGGCCGGGGCGCCGTCGGCGTCGTGCACCTCGCGCATGTTGAAGGACAGGTCGAACTTCGCTCCGCCCGGGCCCGCCTCGGCGATCTCGGTCTCGATGCCGGGCAGCGCGAGGGAGGCCTCGGGGGTGTTCTGGAAGGCCAGCATCACCTGGAACAGCGGGTGCCAGCCCAGCGAGCGGTGCGGGTTGAGCGCGGTGATCAGCCGCTCGAACGGGAACTCCTGGTGGGCGAAGCCCTGGAGGTCGGTGCGGCGCACCCGCTTGAGCAGCTCGCGGAAGGTCGGGTCACCGGAGGTGTCCAGGCGCAGGACCAGCGGGTTGACGAAGTAGCCGACCACGTCGTCGTAGCGCTCGTCGGTGCGGCCCGCGATCGGGCTGGCGATCGGGATGTCCGTACCGGCCCCCGACCGGGTCAGCACCGTCGCCAGCGCCGCCTGGAGCACCATGAACATGCTGACCCGGCAGGAGCGGGACAGCGCCAGCAGCTCGCGGTGCAGCTCGGCCGGGAGGTCCCACGGGAAGTACTCGCCCCGGTGCGACATCGCGGCGGGGCGGGGGTGGTCGGTGGGCAGCTCCAGGAAGTCCGGCAGGCCCGCCAACGCCTGGCGCCAGTAGGCGAGTTGCCGCCCGCCCTGGCCCTGCGGGTCGTCCAGGTCACCGAGGTTCGCGTGCTGGCGCACGGCGTACTCGGCGTACGTGCCGGGCAGCGGGGACCAGACGGGCGCCCGGCCCTGGCTGCGGGCCAGGTAGGCGGTGCTCAGGTCGCGGGCCAGCGGGGCCAGCGACCAGCCGTCGCCGGCGATGTGGTGCAGCACCATGAGCACCACGTGCTGCTGCGGGCCGAGCACGAACAGGTGCACCCGCAGCGGGGCTTCGGCCTCCAGGTCGAAGACGTGCCCGGCCCCGGCCTCGATCAGGGCGGGCAGTTCCTCCTCGGTGACGGGCACCACGGTGAGGACCGGCGGCAGCTCGGCCATCGCCAGCACGTGCTGGCGCGGCACGCCGTCGCGCTCGGGGAAGACGGTACGCAGGGCCGCGTGCCGCTCCACCACGTCGGCGAGGGCGCACCGCAGCGCCTCGTGGTCGACCGGGCCGGTCAGCCGCAGCGCCACCGGGACGTTGTACGAGGCGTCGCCGCCTTGGAGGCGGTCGTTGAACCAGAGCGCCAACTGTGCGTACGACAGCGGTGTCTCCGCGGGCAGGCTGTGTTCGCCCAGCACGGGGCATCCCTCCAGGTGGAACCGCCCCGCCGGCCGGGTGGGTCGGGCGGGCCGGACGGTGGTTTCCGGTGGCTCTTGGCCGTTGTGGGCCCCGGCCGTGGTGAGCCGTGGTGAGTTGCGGCCACGGTGAGTCGCGGGGCGTCGTGGGCCCCGGGGCCGTCGGGGGCCGCGGCCGTGGTGAGTTCAGGCCGTGGCGAGCCCCGCCGTTGTGATGAGCGGGCCGTGGTGATGAGCGGGCCGTGGTGATCTGCGGACCGCGGTGATTCACAGACCGTGGTGGTGTGCGGGCCGCCGGGGGTCCCGGGGCCGTCGCGGGCCCCCGGCCGTGGTGGCCTCCGGGGGTCCTTGTGGGCTCCGGGGCCGCGGGGGCCCGCCGACGTCCCTCGGCGGGGGGGGCTACCGGCTACCGCGCTGTGCGGGCGGGAGTCACGCGGTCCAGCGGTAGGTCATGTCCGGCTCGTTCTCCTCGTTGCGGCTGCCGTCGTTGGTGTCCACCACGACGAAGCCGTGCCGCTCGTAGAAGGCGCGCGCCTCGGTGTTCTTCTGGAAGACGTGCAGCGAGAGCTCCTGCGGGCTGGCCGACTTGACGGCCTCCAGCAGCACGGTCCCGATGCCGCGGCGGCGCACCTCGGGGCGCAGGTAGAGGTGGTCGAGCAGGTTGCCGTCGAGCGAGGCGAAGCCCAGTACGGCCCCGGTCCCGGCGTCCTCGGCCAGCCACACCCGGGTGTCCGGGAGCACGACGTGGGTGATCCAGCTCAGGGTGGCCTCGTCACTGTGCAGACGGGGCAGGTACGGCATGGTCGCGGTGCGGGAGGCCAGGAAGACCTCGGTGACGACACCGGCGTCCTCGGCTACCGCGGCCCGCAGGCGGACGTTCGCGGTGAGCGGTCCGTCGGACTGCATCCACATCTCCTCGGTCAGGTGTGTGAAGGGGCGGTGGTGCCGCGGGTGACGACCGAAGGAGGAATACGTGATCGGCACCCGTCGCACACCGACGCTACGGTCGCGAACTACGGGCGATGGAGCCGAATTTCCCCCCGGATGGGCCGACATAGTGCGTCCCGGCGGCATTGATCTTCGAGCAACCTAACACCTGGTCATGGACAGGGGAACCCCCGAAAGCAGGTTCCTGACAAGTCGATTCTGCGGTTAGATGATCGCGCGGGCCCGGCCCCCGGGGAGCGAGGATTTCGGCGCACCGGGCGGTGACATTCCCCGACTTCCCTTGTACCTTCCCCGACGCCGAACTTCCCCTGGCTTCGCCCGACTTCCTCCGCCTTCCCCTCGTCTTCCCCCGCACATCCCCTGCACATCCCCTGCGCTTCTCCTGCCTTCCCCGACTCCCCGAAAGGAGCGCCCGCGTGGACACTCCTGCCGTCCGAATCAGCGGCGCGGTCAAGACGTTCGGTGCCACCACCGCGGTGGGCGGCCTGGACCTGGAAGTGCCGCCCGGCATGTTCCTGGGCCTGCTCGGGCCCAACGGCGCGGGCAAGTCCACCACCATGCGGATGCTCACCGGGCAGACCCGCGCGGACGCGGGCACCGTGGAGGTGTTCGGGCACCGGATGCCGGAGGACTCCCGCCGCGCCCGCTCCCTGGTCGGCGTCGTCCCGCAGCACGACAACATCGACCCCGAACTGACGGTGCGCCAGAATCTCGACGTCTTCGTCCGGTTCACGGCCCTGCCGCGCGAGCGCTACCGTGAGGCGGTCGACCAGGCGCTGGCCGCCGTCCGGCTGACCGACCGCGCGAACACCCGCGCCGACGCGCTCTCCGGCGGCATGCGCCGACGGGTCCTACTGGCCCGGGGCATCGTCAACAACCCGCGGCTGCTGCTCATGGACGAGCCCACCGTGGGCCTGGACCCGCAGATCCGGCAGGACCTGTGGGACGTCATCGACGGGATGCGCGAGAGCGGCACCACGGTGGTCATGTCGACCCACTACATCGAAGAGGCGGAACGGCTCGCCGACGAGGTGGCCGTGGTGACCGGCGGCCGGGTGATCGCCCGGGGCACCCCCGCCGAACTGCTGCGCGCGCACGCGGGCGCGCAGGCCGCCGAGTACCGGGGCGACGCGGCCCGGCGCGAACTCGTCGAGGCCGAGGCCGCCCGGGCCGGACTGCCCAGCCGGCGGACCGGGCCGGCGGTCTCCGTCCTGCGCGCCGAGACGATCTCCGCGCAGCTGCGCGAGCGTCTCGGACCGCCGGACGTGCTGCGCCCGACCTCCCTGGAGGACGTGTTCGTCGCGCTGACCGGAGAGCTGTTCGGCTGAGCCCGGGCCGGCCGCTCCCTCGCCCCCCTGGCCCACCGGCCGCCTGCCCGCCCGCCTGCTCGCCCCCACAGAGAGGACACCCGATGACCACGGCGACGCCCATGCCCCGCACCGAGGCCCAGACCGGTCCCGCCCCAGGCCTCCCGCCCGCCCTGTGGCCGACCATGCGGGCGGTGTGGCTGCGCGAACTGCTGCTCTTCCGCCGCTACTGGCCCGCCATCACCTTCGGCTCGCTGATCGAGCCGCTGGTCTACATGACCGGGTTCGGCATCGGCTTCAGCCGGCTGATCGACTCGGTCCAGGGGCACCCGTACCCGCAGTTCGTCGGCGTCGGCATGGTGGTCACCTCGGTGCTCTTCGCCTCGGCCTTCGCCGGGATGTTCGAGAGCTTCAACCGCCGCAAGTACCAGAAGATCTACGACGCCGTCCTGTGCCAGCCCGTCGACGTCTGGGAACTGGTCACGGCCGAGGCGTCCTGGATCGCCGTCAAGTCCTCCGTCTACGGCACCGCGCCGCTGCTGGTCTGCCTCGCCATCGGCCTGCCGCCGGGGCCGGAGCTGCTGCTGGTGCCGCTGGTGGCGCTGGTCTCCGGCTTCGCCTTCGCCCTGCTCGGCATGTGGGTGTCCTGCCTGGTGCCGGCGATCGACTGGCTGCGGCTCGTGGTGTCCGGCGTGCTCACACCGCTGGTGATGGCCGCGGGCGTGTTCTTCCCGCTGGACGGGCTGCCCGACTGGGTCCAGGGGGTGGCGGCCGTCAACCCGATCTACCACTGCACGCAGTTGGTGCGCCACGCCGCCTTCGGGACGCTCGGGGCGGGCGACGCCCTGCACGGGGCCGTCCTGGCCGCATTCGCCGTCCTCGCCTGGTTCCTGGCCGTCCGCGGGATGCGCCGCCGGCTCATCGACTGAACGGCTCCCGGACTTTCCCGGACCCCCGGAGCAACACGAACACCACGTAGCACGCAGCACACAGCACGCAGCACGCAGACCGAGGAGAACCACCCCGATGACAGCCCGCGTCGCAAGCCAGCGCCGTTTCCTGATGTGCCGGCCCAGCCACTTCGGCGTCAGCTACTCCATCAACCCCTGGATGCACCCGGAGAAGCCGGTCGACGGCGCGCTCGCGCTCGCCCAGTGGACCAGGCTGCGCGACCTCTACCGCGAACTCGGCCACACCGTCGAGGAGATCGACCCGCTGCCCGGACTGCCCGACATGGTCTTCGCGGCCAACGGCGCGACCGTGGTCGACGGGAAGGTCCTGGGCGCGCGCTTCCGCCACGCCGAGCGCACGTCCGAGGGCCCGGCCTACCTGTCCTGGTTCCGCGAGCAGGGCTGGTCCGAACTGCTGTGGCCCGAGCACATCAACGAGGGCGAGGGCGACTACCTGCTGGCCGGCCGTCGGCTGCTGGCCGGCACGGGCTTCCGCACCGACCCGAGGTCGCACGCCGAGGCCCAGGAGTTCTTCGGCGTCCCCGTGACCAGCCTGACCCTGGTCGACCCGGAGTTCTACCACCTGGACACGGCGCTCGCCGTCCTCTCCGACGACGAGATCATGTACTACCCGGAGGCCTTCACCCCCGGCAGCCGGGCGGTACTGCGCGAACTGTTCCCGGACGCCATCCAGGCGACCGCCGAGGACGCCGCCGTCTTCGGCCTCAACGCGCTCTCCGACGGCCGCCACGTCCTGCTCCCCGAGTCGGCCACCCACCTGATCGGCGAACTGCGCCGACGCGGCTTCGAGCCGATCGGCGTGGACCTCACCGAACTCCTCAAGGCGGGCGGCAGCGTCAAGTGCTGCACCCTGGAACTGCGCGGCCGCTGACCGCACCGGCAAGCTCACCGGTTTTCACCAAGCACGAGAGGACGACGTGGTGACGAATCCCTTCGACGACCCCGACGCCGACTACCTGGTCCTGGTCAACGGAGAGGGCCAGCACTCACTCTGGCCCGCCTTCGCCGCCGTGCCCGAGGGCTGGAAGACGGTGTTCGGCGCGGCGCGTCGGCAGGCCTGCCTCGACCACATCGAGCAGACCTGGCCCGACATCCGCCCCCGAACCCTGACCCACGACTGACCGCCGCCCCGCCCCGCTGCCCCACGGGATGGCAGAGTTCCTGCTGAGGCCGCTGCGCGACGAGTTCGACGAATCGGCCGATCAGGAAGCGTGCTTGGAGCTGCCGGAGGAGCCCCGGGAGTGGCCGGCCGCGCCCGGTTGAGAACCTTTGGGGTGGGACGTTGTACACGGAGAGGCCGGTCAGGGAATCGGCGCGGGTGATGTGGGAGCACAAGGCGCTGCTGCTCCTGCCCGGGATCGCCGGCGTGGTGCTCGCCGGGTTGGTCGGGGCGCTCGCCCTGGGGGTGACGGGGCTGTGGTCGGGGGCCGTCCTGGGGAACGTGGCCTTGGTGGTGGTCGCGATCCTCGTCGGGGCGGTCTGCGCCACGTTCTTCAACGCGGTGCTGGTCGCCGCGGCGGATGACGCGATGCAGGGGCGGCCGGTCGGGATCGGGGCCGGCTACGGGCGGGCGCTGCGGCGGCTGCCGGCGATCGTGGTGTGGGCACTGGTCGGGGTGGTGGTGATCTTCTTCGGGTCGCTGCTGCTGGTCGGGCTCTCGTGGGCGATGGCCTCCTACCTGGTACTGCCGGCGATGGTGATCGACGGCATCGGGGTCCGTGAGGCGATGCGGACTTCCCGGCAGGCGTTCCGGGCCCGCGGCGGGGACACCGCGCGCAGTTCGACCTGGATCGCTCTGCCCGTCTTGTTGTCCTTCCTTCCGTCGGTGGCGGTCTTCGGCCTGGGCCTCACGGCGGTCGACCGGGTCTTCGGGGTGCTCGCCATGGCGGGCGCTGCCCTTTGGCTGGCGGTCGCCGTGACGGTGACGGCGAGCCTGTCCGGGGTGTTCCGGGTGCGCCATTACCGCGAGTTGACGGGACGACCGGCCACGGCCCCAACGCTTCCCGCGCTGCACGTTTCGCCGGTGGAGTAGCGCGGGTGGTCGGCGGCCGTCGACCACCCGCGCCCTGGCACTCACCGAGGGGACGGCGTCGAATGACGCACGCGCTCGGCCGGTGCTACTTGGAGTCGACCCGGCCGAGCGGGTCGGCGTCGGCCGCCAGCGCGTCGCATGCGGTCTGCCAGGCGGGGTCGCCGGGGTGGAGCGCGGTGCGCAGGTAGGCCCAGGTGAGCCGTTGGAGCAGCGCGACCCGTGCGGGGTTCTCGTCCGTGGTCTCGGCGACGTCGTATCCGGAGATGCCGCCGAGCCCGTGCTCCGCGTCGAACAGGGTGAGCAGCGACTTGGGGCCGGGGGAGAGGGTGTACGGATCGGTGTGCCAGTCCGGCCCCCGGACCGTCAGGTGGGCGGAGGCGTCCTTGTCCCCGGCCACCACGAGCGCGGGCATCGTCATCCGGGAGAAGTCCGGGGTCGAGAGGAAGGGGTAGTTCTCGGCCACCAGCGGGGTGAGGGCGTCACCTCCCCTGCCGGGTGCGGCCAGGAGGACGCCCGCCGTGATCCGGGGTTCGGCCAGGTCCACCGTCGTCCCGTCGTCGGGGTCGGTGAGCCGGGCGCCGAGCAGCAGGCTCGCGGTGTGCCCGCCCATCGAGTGCCCGGCGACGGCGACCCTGCCGTGGTCCAGGCGTCCGAGGAGTTGGGGGACGGCGGCCTCGATCGCGTCGAGCCGGTCGAGGATGTGCGTCATGTCCTCGGCCCGGGACCGCCAGTACATGGGTGCCCCGGGGGTGTCGGGGGCGAGGTCCAGCGTCGTCGAGCTGAGATGGGTGGGCTGGATCACGGCGAAGCCGTGCGCGGCCCAGAAGTTGACGAGGGGGGCGTAGCCGTTCAGCGAGGAGAGGTTGTTCGAGTGGCCCTGGCCGTGGGAGAGGAGGACGACCGGCAGGTCGCTCCCGGTCAGCGGCGCGGAGACCCGCACCTCCAGGTCCACGGCCCGGCCGGGCACCGGCAGGACGACCGGACTGACGGAGAGGACGGGAACGGGCGGGCCGAAGGTGTCGGCCGGGTGCGTCGATTCGCTCATGGTGCGCATGTCCCTTCAGGGGCCTCTCCCGGCCGGGCCTGAGCGGCCGGCGGCGGGCGAGGCGGTCGGGAGCGTCCGGTTTCGGCTATGCTGAAACCGGAACCTTGTTCCACTTACTATACGGAACAGCGTTCCGCTTCGTCAACGACTATCGGGAGGAGAGCGTGGTGTCCACTGCGGGCCAGTCCGGGGAGACCCGGCCCGGGGAGTCGCCGGCCAGGGGAAGGCGGGCCGACGCGCAGCGCAACCGGCAGACGCTGCTGGCCGCCGCCGCCGAGGTGTTCGTCTCCTCCGGCGTCGACGCGCCGATCCGCGAGATCGCGGCCAGGGCGGGCGTCGGAACGGGGACGATCTACCGCCACTTCCCGACCCGCGCGGACCTCGTCGTCGCCGTCTACCGCCACCAGGTCGAGGCCTGCGCCGAAGCCGGCCCGGCCCTGCTGGCCGAGGCCGACTCCCCGTTCGCGGCACTTCGCCAATGGGTCGACCTCTTCGTCGACTTCCTGGTCACCAAACACGGACTCGCCAACGCGCTGCAATCGGACGGCGGCGGCTTCGACGCGCTGCACGCCTACTTCCTCGACCGCCTGGTGCCCGTCTGCGCCCAACTGCTCGCCGCCGCGGCCGAGGCCGGCGAGACCAGGCCCGGAACGCAGGCCTACGAACTGATGCGCGGCATCGGCAACCTCTGCGCCGGCCGCGACGACGACCCCCGCTACGACCCCCGCCGCCTGGTCGACCTGCTCCTCCAGGGCCTCCAGCGACCGCCGTCATCCTGACGGGCCACGGCCTTCCGCAACCGTGAGCTCTCCTCGGTTCGGCCGGTCCTGGCCGGCATGGCGTGGATGGACCTGATCACTATGCCCCGCCCCGGCTGCGGCCGTGGTGCCCAGCTCGTGTTCGACGGCGGTGAACGCCTCGTCCACCACGGGCGGACGGATCGGTGCTGGTCACCAGGGGTGGAACTGCTGCTCGGGCCCTCTCAGGCCAACCCGCCAAAGCGGGCTGTCTCACCCAAGGCTGACAGAGAGGGCCAGTGCGGCGGGCAGGTGCACCACGAGTGTGAAGTAGAGGATGGCGGCGGTGCCCGCCAAGCGCGCGCCGCCGCAGGTCGTCCGCAGCGGCGCGCGTACCGGGTCGGTGCTACGGCGCGGTGACGCTCGGCTGGCCGCCCGCGCCGAAGGCCCAGCCCTCCACGTCGCCGGGGGCCGGCTGGTAGCTGGCGGCGCTGAGTTGAACATCGGTACAGCCGTTATCGGTGAGAACGATCATGGTCGTCCAGCACAGTGGTCACCGCCATCCTTCCGGCCGCCGGCGCCCTGAGCCCGCTTCGGGACCCTGATGCGCCAGAGCTGGACGAGGATGAGGACGAGTCGGTCGGCTCGGAGTGAGCCGGGGCCGTCACTGCCTGCTTCCCTACCGACCGTCGCCCGGCGTCACAGGAGAGCACCGCCGGAGACCTCGATGCGCTGGGCGGTGACCCAGCGCAGTCCCTCGGAGGCCAGCGTAGCGATGGCGTCGCCGATCTCCTCAGGTTCGCCGACGCGGCCGAGCGCGGTCTGTCCGGCCAGAACCTGGCGCATTCCGGCGTCGTCCCGCATCGCTCCACCGTTGAAGTCGGTGGCGGTCGGCCCCGGGGCGATGGAGTTGACCCGGATGCCGCGTGGTCCGAGTTCTGCGGCGAGGGTGCGGCTCAGAGCTTCGACGGCGGCCTTCGACGCGGAGTAGGCCGAGGTGGCGGGGCTGGTGTGGCGGGTCAGTGACGTCGAGACGTTGATGACCTGGCCGCCCTGGGCCAGCAGCGGCACGAGCGACTGGATGAGGAAGAACGTGCCCCGGACGTTGGTGCCCATCACCGTGTCGAAGTCGTCGATCGTGACAGTCTCCAGCGGCCCGAAGACTCCCACTCCCGCGTTGTTGACCAGGATGTCGAGCCTCGAAGTACCCCAGCGCTCCAGCTGCGCGCCCAGTTCGGAGGTGAAGGACGCGAAGGAGGAGACGTCGCTGATGTCGAGCCGGAGAACAGCGGCAGTCCCACCCACGGCCCGCACCTGTTCCGCCGTCTTCTCAGCCCCGGCCACATCGCCGCGGTGGGTGACCACGACCCGCACTCCGCGTGTGGCCAGGGCGATGGCCGCGCTGCGCCCGAGGCCGCGATTCGCACCGGTCACCAAAGCGATCTTGTCGATTGTCATGAACTTCCTCCACCGTGCGACAACCAGGATCCGCCCAGGTGTCACAGATCAGATGCGAGTCACTTGACTCGCCTTGTTGGTGCACCGTAAGCGGACCCCCGAGGCGAGTCAAGTGACTCGCCTCGGGACTGCGGCATACTCTCCGCATGGCAGCAGAACTCACCGCGCATCACCGCAGGCTCGCCCAGCAGAAGCGCGAGGCGATCACCTCCGCGGCCACAGAACTGTTCTTGGACCGTGGCTACGCCGGCACTTCCCTCGCACGGATCGCCGAAGCGGCCGGGGTCTCGAAGTCCACCCTGTTCAAGCGGTTCCCCACCAAGGCGGCCCTCTTCGAGGCCATCGTCACCGAGTCCTGGCAGCGTGACGCCGGCGATACCGCCGCCCGGCCGCAGGCGGGAGATCTGCGCTCCGGGCTGACAGCCATCGGCCACCGCTACGCCGACCTGATCAGCCAGCCCCGCATGACAGGCCTGTTCCGGATCGTCATCGCCGAACTGCCTCGTTTCCCCGAGCTGGGACGGATGCAGTTCCAGCTCGGCAAACTGCCCTACTTCGCCTCCGTCCAGCACTACTTGGAATCCGAGCATGAGGCGGGCAACGCTGATGTGCCCGACGCTGAGAGCGCCGCGAACCAGTTCCTCGGCATGATCGCCAACTACGTCCTGTGGCCCCGCATGCTGCTGACCGGCTGGAACCCCGCAGCCTCCGACATCCACAACGCTGTCGAAGAGGCCGTCGAGACCATGCTCGCCAGATACACCCCCGACCCGCTGGCCTGACCGGAAGCCGGAACTTCGACACTGACGCGCAATGCCAAAGACCGCGACGCCTTCACCCGCGATACCTGTCGGCAAACGAAGGCGAGCTCAAGCGGTCAGCGCATCACCGCTGTTCAGGAGCACCCCCTCGACCTCGGCGACAGCACCCCCCGCTTCGAACTGTTCCTCGGCACGCTGCTCCGCGGCCTGCCCGCGCAGGAACCGGGCGTCGAACGGAGCGCCGAACGGAGCGCCGAATGACGCGCCGAACGGCGATAAGCCCCGGCACCGCACCTCAGGACCCCGACCGACCGCGTTGAGATGGTCCGGCGGAGTGACTATCTTCGTGAGGTGAGTGAACGTGTGATGCAAGAGCCCACCCTGATGGTGCTGACCGCCCTCGCGGACGCGCCCCGGCACGGATACGCCATCGCGCAGGAGGTCAAGACGATGACCGGCGGCCGGGTCGCGCTGCGCACGGGTGCGCTGTACGGGGCCCTGGACCGGCTGCTGGCCGACGGCCTGATCGACATCGACCGCGAGGAGATCGTCGACGGCCGGGCCCGGCGGATCTTCACCTTGTCCCCGGCGGGGCGGGAGCGGCTCGCGGTGGAGGCCGAGCGCCTGGCCGCGGCGGCGAAGGAGGCCACCCGCCGCCTGTCCGTCGCCAAGCCGCCGGCGGCCTCCGCATGATCGAGCGCGTCCTGCGGCTCTATCCCGCCGCCTACCGCCGGGCCCACGGCGGGGAGATCGTCGCGACCTTCCGCGAGATGACCGCGGGCGAGCCGCTGGGTTCGCGGCTGCGGGAGGGCGCGGGTCTGGCGGCGCACGCGATGAGGATGCGGATGGGGCTGGGCCCGGCCGCTCCCGTCGCGAAGGTCCTCGCGCTGGCGTACCCCTTCGCGCTGGCCGCCTCGGCCGCCGCCTGCGGCCTGCACCTGCTGACCTGGTACGCCGACGTCGTCTCCTCGCCCGCCCCGTTGGGGGCGCGACTCGAAGCCGACCTGTCGGGGGCGTGGGGCGCGCTGCTCGTCTCGTCGCTGGTCGTGGTCGCGGGGGCGGTAGCGGCGCTGACCGGCCGGTGGCGCGTGGGGGTGCCCTGCGCGGTGGCCGGGCTGCTCTCCTTCGCGGTGGCCGCGGTGGTCAGCGGGCCGGGGTTCGGTGACCCGGTGGTCACCCCGGCCGCGATGGTTCTGGCGGCGGCCGTGCTGCTCGCCTGCCCGCAGGACCGGCGGGCGGAGGGCGTCGCGGCGGGGCGAGCGGGCGAGGCCGCTGCCGTGGTCGCGCTCGTGGTCGTGCCGCGGGCGGCCATCGCCTCGCACGGGGTGCCGTGGGTCAGCACCGACTACGGGTGCTGGCCGCTGGTCGTCCTCGCCGCGACCGGTGTCGCGCTGACCTGGTCCAGTGGATCGCGGGGCGGCCGCGAGCTGGCGGCGATGGCCCTGGCCTCCCCGCCGCTGCTCGCCCACGCCTACACGGTGGCGTGGGGCGAGGCGGCTGTCGTGGCGTGCCTGGCGGCCGCGCTGCCGGCCACCGTGGTGGCCGTCGGGCTCGCCGGCCGCCTGAAGCGAAGCGGTCGCCTCCTCCGCTGACCGGCAGCTCGGGGACGGTGCAGCTGGGCGATGACCGGCACGCGGTTCCCGCCGGCCGAGGCCAGCAACATCATCGCCCGCCGGTAGCGCACCGAACCCGTACTGCCACGCCGCACAATCCGCTGTAACTGCGGGCCCTCCTGGCCGGCCAGTCTCCGGACCTTGACCGGCTCCGCCACCACGCCTCCCCGAACCTCGGATGTCCACCCACGTCCAACCGGTCCGGACCGTGCCACCGCGAACCCGGTGAACCTTCGCGGTCAGAGCACCAGGAAGGCGCCGGGGTTGTCCGCGCAGACCAGGGCCGGCGACCCGAACTCGCTCACGCAGACGACGATCCGAGTCCCGCACACGGTCGCATCTGCCGGTACGGTGACACGACCGTACTCACTGCGGTCCTGGGCGTCTCGCTCGGTCGCACACCGCATGGCGAAGTCGTCCTCGAGGCGCGACACAAGGTCTCCGAACAGCGCGTACCGGGTGGACGTCACGTCGCCGAGGTGCCCGGCCGCGCGGCGAGGCCAGGGCACCCACAGGCACGACGCCTGGCGTACCGCCACCACCGGCGTCCTCGCAGCAGTGCGCAGCTTGTCACCCGAGCGGTGGGAGGCGAGACGTCCGCAGTGGCCAACCGGCGGCGACTGTGAAAATCGCTGTCCGATCACCGGAGCACGGTGATAGACATCCGGCGTGGAAAAGAATCTTGAGTTCCCTGACCTGCTGCGACTGATCGATGAACGGTCGACCGCCTTCCGCGCCGTGGTCGCCGCCGCGCCCAGTCTTGACGCACAGGTGCCGACCTGCCCCGGGTGGACGTTGTTCGATCTGGTGAAGCACCTGGGCGGGGGAGACCGTTTCTGGGCCGCCATCGTCGGTGCGGGGCCTGCCGACGCGCCCCCGGCCGAGGCCGTCGCCGCGCGCGCCGCTCTGGTAGTGCCGCGGGAGCGTGAGGCCCTGCTGGCCTGGTTGGCCACGTCGACGCAGCTTCTGCTGAGCGCCCTGCGCGAGGCAGGACCGGAGAGCGGTTGCTGGACGTGGTGGCCCGCGTCGCAGTCACCGCCAACCTCCGGCGGTGTCGCCCGGCACCGGGTCCAGGAGACCGCGGTGCACACGTACGACGCCCAGCTCGCCTGGGGCGCCCCGCAGCCGCTGCCGGTCGAGGTGGTACTCGACGGTGTGGAGGAGTTCCTGTTCACCGTCTGCGGAACGCCGAGTGCCTGGCCGCACAAGCCCACGGCCTTCGACTTCCACGCCGCCGAGGGCCGCTCCTGGCGCCTCACCGTCGACGGCGACGGCGCACGCACCACCCGCATCCCCGCGCCCACCGCCGCGACCGGCGAGGACTCGGACGCAGCCGGCGCCTCCGTCCACGGCACGGCCAGTGAGCTGGTCCTCTACCTGTACGACCGGATCCAGGCCGACTCCTTGCACGTTGACGGAGACGCAGGGCTGCTCGACCTGCTCCGCGCCTGGGAGCCGGAGGAGAAGTAGGACGTAGCGGGGACGGGGCGGGGCGGGGCGGGGACCGGGCCTCGAGCCGGTAGGACACGATTGTTCGCCGCCTCCGCCGGTTCGGGCCGCGCCGGTTGCACACCGGGAGCCGGCAGACCCTCGGAGGCGGCGGGGCCGACGACGGCGTCGTTGCCCGGGGCCAGTACCTCGCCAACGCGTGAGCGGGCGATGACCCACTCGTTCCACTCCCGCTCGGCCACGGGCAGCTCCGTCTGGAGGCGGTCGGCCTCCTCCCGCAGATCGTCGACACGACGGCGAGCGGTGAGCTCACGCTGTTCCAGCAGTCCCACGACCGACGGCATCCTCGACCTCCACCAAAGCGACGACACGACACGTCACCACTGCCACGAGACCGCCGACCCTATGCCTGACCAGCGAGAACGCAGTCCTCAAGCCTGGAAAGACGACAACCTCTCTGCACCGGGAAGTCGGGTTCGACCAGGTGGCGTTCGGTGCTTCCTTCCAGGGCATTGAGTTCGCCGGTGGTGAGGGTTGGCTTCTGCGAGCGGACCCGCCGCGACCGTGACGGGGAGGATGGGGAGGATGCTGGATTCCGGACGGCGTTCAGGCCCATCTGGCCTATCGGGCCTTGGGCATCGACAGCACGGTCGCCCGCCGCAGCCGGAGCCGCGAGGGATGACGCGGCGCATCCGCCAGAGGTTATTAGTCCGTTTGACGTAGCATTCCGTTCGACGGACTATTGAGGTCTGCGCGAGAGGATGCTCATGCCGTTCACCCTGGCCCACCCCGCGGCCGTACTGCCGTTGCTGCGGAGACCCTTCAGTCGGGCCGCGCTGGTCGCCGGAGCCGTCGCACCGGACCTGCCCTACTTCGTCGTCACCACGGGACTGCCCGTCAGTGCGCAGTCCTGGTACGAACCGTTCGTCAACGCCACGACCTCGCACAGCGCTCCGGGCGCCGTCACCGTCGCCCTGCCGTACGCCCTCGCCCTGTGGGGACTGCTCCGCGCCGGCGAACGCCCGCTGGCGTCCCTGCTGCCGCTGCCGCTGCCGGAGCCCAGCGCCGCGTCGCGGCTCCGCGCTGCCGGCGCGCTGGCGCGACGAGCCGGGTGGATCGTGCTGTCCGCCCTGATCGGCATCGCCACGCACCTGGTCTGGGACGCCTTCACCCACTTCGACGGCTTCGTGGTCGCCCGTACGCCCTGGCTCAACTCCACGCTGGTGGGCAGCCTCACCTGGGCGCGGGCGTTGCAGCACGCGAGCACGATCGGCGGCCTGGCCGCCATCGCGGTGTACGTGTGGCCGAGGCGGGCCCGCTTCCTCGCCACTGAGGGCCGCACGAAGCCTGGCAGCGAAACCCGGCGCCCCGTCCTCCTCGCCATGGCCCTGGTCACGCTCGTCGGAGCCGTTGCCCACGCCTGGCGGTGGCTCGCCGGCCCGGAGGCGGTGGCCGACGGGCTGCCGCTGAGCGCCGTCGTCGAAGGGGTGCTGTCCGACGCGGCGAAGGGCGCGGGCGCCGGCCTGATCGGCAGCCTGGCCCTGTACGTCCTCATGTGGTGGAGTCGGCGCGCCCTCACGGCAACCCGCCTCCGCCGGGGCAGAGTTGACACAGTACGCCCGGGTCCGCAGGGAGAACGCGGGGCCGTTCACCGACAATCGGAACACCAGGCAGAGGCCGATGGCCGGTTCGGTACCCGGCCGACCAGATGAGGGGAACACGTGCGTCCAGATCATGATCAGGATTCGCTGAGCTTCGCGTTACTCGGCGAGCTGCGGGTCCGGCGCGCCGGCACGGACCTGCACTTCGGCGGCCCGCAGCAGCGGTCGGTACTGGCCGCCCTGCTGCTGCGCCCGAACGCGGTCGTGACGGTCGACGAGCTGATCGACGGCCTGTGGGGAGACCGGCCGCCCGGTGCGCCCGACACCAGCTTGCGCACCTACGTGTGGCAGCTGCGGAACCTGCTGGAGCCCGTGCGCACGGCGCCCAGGGTGCTGGTCTCCCGAACGGGTGGCTACCGTCTGGCCGTCGAGCCGGACCGCGTGGACCTGTGGCGGGTCAAGCGCTTGCAGGAACTGGCCGGGACGTGCGCCGCCAAGCGCCCGCAGGACGCCCGGAACGCACTGGGAGAAGCCCTGGCCCAGTGGCGCGGGGAGCCGCTCGCCGGCCTGCCAGGGCCGCTCATGTGCCGCGAGCGGGAGCGGCTTTCGAGGCTGCGCCTCACCCTCCTGGAGGAGCGCCTCGCCCTCGACGTGGCCCTCGACGTGGCCCACGGTGCGGGACTCGGCGCGGCCCTCGACGCTCCCTCCGGCTACCTGTCGGAGCTGGAGCAGCTGGCCGGTGACCACCCGCTCCACGAGCGCCTCCAGGAACTGCTCATCCGCGCGCTGCGGCGGCAAGGGCGCACGTCCGAGGCGCGTGCGGTCTACGACGCGCTTCGATTACGGTTGGTCGAGCAGCTGGGGATCGAACCGGCGCCCGCGCTCACGGAGTTGTGTCACGATCTCGGTGTGGATGCCGCCATGCGATCGAGGACCGCTGCACCCGGTCCGGGCTTACGCCCAGACGTACCGTTATCGCCCGCGTCGGCTGACCGAGGCGCCGAACGAGACGTCGAACGAGACGTCGACCGCAGCGCAGGCGATGCGGCCGACAGTGAAGCCCTGGACCAACTCCCCCCGGTGCTGGCACAGTTCATCGGACGGCAGGAGCACATCGCCGGAATCGGACAAGCGCTGACCGGGCAAGCACCGGCCGGACGGACCAGCCCCGCACTGCGACTGGTGACCGTGACCGGGATGGCCGGGGTGGGGAAGACGACCCTCGCGGTGCGAGCCGCCCACACCGTGCGCCCGGACTTCCCCGACGGCCGGCTGTACGCGGACCTGCGCGGCGCCGACCTGGTGCCCGCGAACGCGTCCGACATCCTGGCGGACTTCCTGACAACGCTGGGCGTCCGGGCGGCAGTTGTGCCCAAGGACCTAGAAAGCAGGTCGGCGCTGTTCCGGACCGCCAGCGCGGGACGACGGCTGCTCATCCTCCTGGACAACGCACGCGACGAGGCCCAGATCCAGCCGTTGCTGCCCGGCTCGTCGGACTGCGCGGTCATCGTCACCAGTCGCACGGTGCTCACCAGTGTGCCGTCGGTCCTGCACGTCGCGCTGGACGTGTTCAGCGAGCCCGAGGCGATCGGCCTGCTCGACTCGGTCATCGGCGCGGCACGCCGGTCCGGACAGGGCCCCCAGGCCAGGATGCTGGTCGATGCCTGCGGCCGGCTCCCCCTGGCCGTACGGATCGCCGCGGCCCGGCTCGCCGCCACCCCGGACCAGCCGATCGCCGAGCTCGTCCGGAGCCTGGCCGACGACCGCGAGGGCATCGACGCCCTGCGCACGGGCGACCTGGCGATCGAGCAGGTCTTCGAGCTCAGCTACCGGCTGCTCCCACCACCCCTGGCCACGGCGTTCCGGATGCTCTCCTGGGCGGAGCCCGACCTCGGTCTGGCATCGGCAGCCGCAGTCCTGGGCCTGGCGGAGTACCAGGCGGAGCGGCTCGCGGAGTCGCTGGTGGACCAGGCGCTGCTGGAGTCGACGGGCGCCGGGCGCTACCGCTACCACGACCTGGTGCGCGCCTTCGCCCGCCGGGCGTCGCTGCGGACCGGCGACCACGAACGGGCCGGCGCCCAGCAGCGGCTGCTGACCCATCTGCTCGGCTGCGCCCGTACGGCCTTCACCCTCGCCGTACCCGGCGACCCGGTCGCCGACGTCTTCGGCGAGCCGCTCCAGCAGCCGGCCGCCCCTCCTGGCCGCTCCCCGGCCGCCCGTCCAGGCCGCTCCCCGGTCGCCCCGGCTTCCTTGCGCCCCTCGGTCTCCCCGGTCTCCCCGGTATCCCCGGTCTTCGCGGATCTGGCGGACGCCCGCCGGTGGGCCCGGACCGAGACACCCGGCGCCGTGGCGCTCGCGGCCGCCGTCGCGACGGACACCCTGCGCGCCCTCGCCGACGGCCGGCCCTCGGCGATGACCGACCTGCGGGCGGCCGTCAACCTGCTGATCGCCCTCAGCCCGCTCGGCCTCGGCGCCGTCGGCGGCCGAGCGGAAGACGCCACCCGCACGCTGATCGCCGCCGCCGTCGCGGCCGGCGACCGTTGCGCGGAGGGCCGGTCGCGGTTCCTCCTCGGCACGGTCCTGCTGGCCCGGGCCCGGCTCGGCGAGGCCGGCGCACAGGCCCGGCAGGCGGCCGAAGCCTGCCGGGAGGCGGAGGACCCGGCCGTTCTCCGGCAAGCCCTCAACGACCTGGGCCTCATCGCCCAGGCCGAGGGCCGGCACGAGGAGGCGATCGCCGCCTTCGACGAGGCGGTGGCGCTCGCCCGGCAGCTCGGCCACCGGTCCGGCGAGGTGGCGAGCACCGCGAACGCGGCCCTGTCCCGCATCCGCACCGGTCACGTGGCCACGGCGGTGCAGACCTGTCAGCGGATCCTCGCCGAACCCGGGGGGACCGCCGACGTCGCGATGACCGCGTACGTGCACTACGTCCTCGGCCTCGCCTACCAGGAACTGGGCCGACTCGACGACGCCGCGGCGCAGCTGCGGTCCTGCATCTGCTGCGCGGGCGTCACCGGCGATCTCAACCGGGAGTCGGCCGCCCGAAGCCGCCTGGCCGACGTCCTGCGCCTGCTCGGACGGCTCGACGAGGCCGTTCAGCAGGCGGAGCGGGCACTGGACCTCGCAGAAGCAGGTGGGCGACAGCGCGAACGCGCTCTCGCCCACCTGGTGTTGGCCCATGCGATGACCGCCCGCAGCGACCACCACGCCGCCCGGCATCAGGAAGCGAAGGCGCGCCTACTGCTCAGCCGCCTCAGCGCCCCGGAGGCCGCCGACGTGACGTCGATGCTGGCCGCCCTGGCGACCGCCGACCGGACCCCTCACCCCCGGTAGCGGATGACGAGACCGGTGCCGTTCCACGCGATGCGCCCCGAGAGGCAGTGCACGTCGGCCGACCCGCCGCAGGCCTGCGCCGACGGCTCGGTCGGCGAGCCCTGTCGCACGGGGGCCCCCGCGCCCACGGCAACAGCGCCCACCACCGGCACCAGCACGGCCGCACCGGCAACAGCCGTACGGACAACAATCGTTCGAAACACGGATGACGCTCCCTACGTACCTACGGCAAGACGTCCGAACGCTCGCAGGGGCCGGTAGACATCAGATCAACGCAACCGTCACTCCCGTCACTCCCGCACACGGACACCGCACCGCACCGCACCGCACCAACAGGAGGTTGGGAACCATGGCCCAGCAGTTCGGTGACTACCAGAACGAGATCTACTTCGAGGGCCTGCGCGGGGTGCAGCCCGCCCTGCCGATGACGTACGCCGGGCTGGAGGCCGGGGCGCAGGCCGCCCTCCCCCCGTCGATCTGGTCGTACGTGGCCGGCGGCGCGGGGGACGAGCACACCCAGCGCGCCAACGTCCGGGCCTTCGAGCGGTGGGGCCTCTACCCCCGGATGATGGTCGGCGCCGCCCGTCGCGACCTGACCGTCGACCTGTTCGGCCACACCCTGCCCTCGCCGCTGTTCCTGGCGCCGGTCGGCGTGATCGGCCTCTGCGCCCAGGACGGCCACGGAGACCTCGCCGCCGCCAGGGCCGCCGCCCGCACCGGCGTGCCGATGGTGGCCTCCACCCTCACCGTCGACCCGCTGGAGCAGGTCGCGGCCGAGTTCGGCGACACGCCCGGCTTCTTCCAGCTCTACACCCCGACCGACCGAGACCTCGCCGCCAGCCTGGTGCACCGCGCGGAGGCGGTCGGCTTCCGGGGCATCGTGGTCACCCTGGACACCTGGATCACCGGCTGGCGCCCGCGCGACCTCGCCACCTCCAACTTCCCCCAGCTGCGCGGCCACTGCCTGGCGAACTACTTCACCGACCCGGTCTTCCGGGCCCGCCTGGCCAAGGCTCCCGAGGAGGATCCGGGTGCGGCGATCCTGGAGTGGGCCGGTCTCTTCGGCAACCCGCTGACCTGGGACGACCTGCCGTGGCTGCGCTCGCTCACCGACCTGCCGATCATCCTCAAGGGCGTCTGTCACCCCGAGGACGTCCGCCGGGCCCGGGACGGCGGCGTCGACGGTCTCTACTGCTCCAACCACGGTGGCCGCCAGGCCAACGGAGGCCTGCCCGCCCTGGACGCGCTGCCCGCCGTGGTCGAGGCGGCGGGCGCTCTGCCGGTGCTCTTCGACTCCGGGGTGCGCAGCGGCGCCGACGTCGTCAAGGCGCTCGCCCTCGGCGCCACCGCGGTCGGCGTCGGCCGCCCGTACGCGTACGGGCTGGCGCTCGGCGGCGAGGACGGCATCGTGCACGTGCTGCGCTCACTGCTGGCGGAGGCCGACCTGCTCATGGCGGTCGACGGCTACCCGGCCCTGGCCGACCTGACCCGCGAGGCGCTGGTGCGCCTCTGAGACGGCCGACGGTCGACGGCCGAATTCACGACACGTATTCGGTGGCGATGCGGTCCGTGCTTCCCCGGACTACGTGAACCCGGTTGTGGTGAAAGCGGTCCTGACCGGATCTCTGTGGTCGGCTTGACCGTCAGGAGTTCATGTGTATGACTGGCCGTCACTTGACTGTGATCTGCGGGTCCGTGGAGCCGTCAAGACCTTGAATCAGCCATGACGCGCACGTAGATCCATCGTTGACTGATCATTGATCAGCTGCTCGTAGGTTTTTCTCGTCGGAGGCGATCGGTTCCGCCCCAGGGCGGACGTCACCGATGACACGAGAGCCTGCGGGGAGTCGTCCCCTGAACCGGAACGGAGTATTCATTCTATGAACACCAACGACCTCGACCAGGTCATATCCGAGTTGACCCGGATCAAGAAGGAGTATGTCGAGCAGCGTTCGGCTTTCGTCCCTGGAGAGCGCATGGCCGGCTTACTGAAGGGGCTCGGCGCCACCGACGCCGACCTGGCCCAGCTCCAGCGGGTGAGTGACGACCTGCCGGACGACCCCACCCTCCCCTTCCGCCAGTCGAAGAACGGCCGCTTCCACTTCGACGTGAAGAACGGGACGATCGACCGGGGCGAATTCCAGCCGTTCGCGCTCTCGGCGGACGAGGACTTCGTACGCCATGACTCCGGACAGAAGCGTGAGTTCGCGGAGGTCGGTGACGACCTCCAGCTGAACCGGGCCTTCCAGGGGCTGCTCCTGTTCAAGGCGTTCATGGTCCAGGACGTGGAGATCGCGCACCGCCCGAAGCTGGACTACGACTACCCCGGCTGGGTGTGCACCCTGTTCAACCTGCGGACCGTCACCACGCCCGAACTCGTCGGCGAGCCCGCCCTCGAAGGGGTGCACAGCGACGGCGTGGACCACACCATGACCACCCTGCTCGGCAGTGAGAACATGACCGCCGACAGCGCCATCACCTTCCTCCACGACATGCGGCAGATCAACGCGGTCCGCTGGGACGAGGTTGAGCCGGAGCTCGTCGTGGGCCAGTACCAGCACCGCCACTTCCTCGACACCATGCTGGTCGTCGACCACGAGCGGAAGCACAGCCTCTCCCCGGTGGTCGCCGCCGACCCGCAGCAGACCTCCACCAGGGATATGCTGATCTTCTTCACGCGGAAGCCCGCCCTGGAGGGTCACATCTCCCACACGCACGACTCCCTCGCCTGCCACTCCGCCCTGCCGATGTCGGTCGGGTTGCTTCCCTCGGTGATGGTCTGATGGCGGCGGACGGGATCACGATCACCGACTTCCTGGACGTCGACATCCGTGCGGGCCGGATCGTCCGTGCCGAGGCGTTTGCGCGCGCCCGCCGGCCCGCGTACAAGCTGTGGATCGACTTCGGTGATCTGGGCGTTCGGAAGTCCAGCGCCCAGATCACCGACCTGTACGCGCTCGATGACCTCGAAGGTCGCCTGGTGATGGCCGTGGTGAACCTCCCGCCCCGGCAGGTCGCGGACTTCATGTCCGAGGTCCTCGTCCTCGGGGTGCCGGGCGAGGGCGGCGGCGACGTGGTCCTGATCGCCCCGGACCGGGAGGTCAAGCCGGGAGCGCGGCTGCTCTGACGCGAACCGGCATCACCGGCCGGACGACCGGGCCGGGGACGCCGCGGAGGAGCGACCTGACGTCACTCTGTGGGAGCCCGGGGGAGATTCCCCCGGGCCTCCCGACCGGCCGGCCCGGTCCCGTTCGTGGAGGGTGAACAACCTCTTCCGGCGCACCCCCGCCGGCCGGGTCCTGCACTGATCGTTCAAAACTCCGTCCGCGCATGCTGGGGAAGCCGGGGTCGGTCGGGGCGGGGGTGATCCTGGTGTCCAGGGTGGGCAGGGCGCTGACGATGTCGCGGTGGACGAGGTGTTCGGGCGTGCCGGCCGGACGCCCGGGGCAGTTGCGGGGGGTTCGGCGCGCACGCCTGCGCGTGGCCGGTGGGCCGTGCCGGTGTGCGCGCCGCTCCGCCGGGTGTCAGACGGCGGGCTGTTGCTGGGTGACGCAGTGGATGCCGCCGCCGCCGGCGCCGAGGGAGTCGATGTCGAGCTGCTCGACGGTGCGTCCGGGGAAGAGCCGGGCCAGGGTCGCCCGGGCGGCGGCGTCGGCCGTGCTGTCTCCGAACTGGGCGGAGATCACGGCGCCGTTGCACGCGTAGTAGTTGGCGTAGGAGGCGACGAAGTTCTGGTTGGTGGAGCGGATCCTGTAGTAGTCCGGGCCCTGGAGTCTGGTCACCGCGGTCGGACCGCCTGCGGCCGTCGTGGCGGCGGACAGGATCTGGTACTGCTCGCGCGCGTCGCTGGCCCACGCGTCGGTGTCGGTCGCCAGCGGCAGCTGGACCAGCCCGGCGCCGGGGGCGAGGAAGCGCGAGGTGGCGTCGACGTGGTCGTCGGTGATGTCCTGGTTCCTGATGCCGGTGAACCAGATGACCTTGGACGCGCCGTAGGCCTGGCACATCGCGGTCTCGATCTGCGCCTGGCTCATCCCGGGGTTGCGGTTGTCGTTGACGATGCTGCTGCGGGTGGCCATCAGGGTGCCGGCGCCGTCCTGTTCGATGGCGCCGCCTTCGGCGATCAGGCCGGCGGCGGTGAACGGCACCCCGACGTAGGCGGCGATGCGCCGGGCGACCAGCGCGTCGTTGGCGTGGGTCTGCCGGTTTCCCCAGCCGTTGAAGTTGAGGCCGACGGCGTCGAGGGCTCCCGGCCCGTCGGTGCGGAAGACCGGGCCGGTGTCGCGCATCCAGCAGTCGTCGACGGGGATGGTGGTGATCACGGTGACCGACGAGCCGCACAGGGAGCGGGCCTTGGCGGCGCTCGCGGGGTTGGCGCACATGATGACCGGCTCGTACTTGGCGATGGTCCTGGCGATCAGCGCGATGTTCGACTGGATGCCGCCGAGCTGGCTGCGCCAGATCGTGGTGCTGTCGGGCCAGGCCATCCAGGTCCGGGTGTGCCGCGCGCCGTCGATCGGGACGGCGAACGCACCCGCCAGTGCGGTGTCCTCGTTGCGGGAGCTGCGGAGGCCGGCCGCCGCGGCGGCTGAGCCTGCCGCCGACGTCACGGCCAGGCCGGCGGCGGTGAGTCCGGCCGCGGTGAGGAACTGTCGTCTGCCCAGGCCGGGCCTGCCCAGGCCGGGTCTGCTCGGGACGTGATCGTTCATCGGGTCCTCCGGTCAACTGCCCGTCTCGGCAACGGGATTGACTCGAAAGGTAGAACTAACCGAGCGCTCGGTCAATTATCTGCGCAGGATCGGACGAAGATTCCTGGAGCGGGGGCGTGGGTCGGACACGCCCTAGAGTTGCGCCATGGCGACAGGCGAGAAGGAACAGGTTCAGGCGGCCCCCGTGGTTCCGCAGGGGCGCACGCGCTCGTCGGCCAAGGGGGAGCAGACCCGGTCACGGCTCGTCTCCGCCGCCCGGACCCTGCTGGCCGGCGAGAGCGCCGGGCGCTTCACCACGCGCAACGTCGCCGCGCTGTGCGGCGTTTCGCACGGGATGTGCCACTACCACTTCCGCGACCGCACCGATCTGATCGTGGCGGTGATCGAGGACATCCGGCCGGAGTGGATCTCCCCGCTGGAGGAAGCGGTGGACGGCCCCGGCGACTTCGCCGAGCGGGCCGAGCGCGTGATCGGCCTGCTGACCCGGGGCGAGAGCCCGGACCTGTCGCACCTGCACGCGGCCCTGCACTGGCACGCCCTCAACGACGAACGCGTCCGGGGGAGTCTGGAGCAGGAGTACCTGCGCTGGCGGTCGTGCTTCGTCCGGCTCTTCCAGGTGCTCGCCGACGAGCGGGGCGGCGGCATCGACCCGCGACCCCTGGGCGAGGCGGTCGCGGCGGCGGTGGACGGCCTCGCGGCCATCCAGTCCCTCGACTCGAACGTGGACGCGGCGACGGTGCTGGGGACGCTGGTGCGCGCGCTCGCCGGAGCACCGTCCGGGACGGCACAGGCCCCGGCCGACGCCGGGACGGCATAGGCCCCGGCGTCGTCCGCCCGTCGGCCGAACGACACCGGGGCCCCGTGGAGTCCGCCGACCCCGCGGGACCCCGACAGTCCGGAAGGCCCGGCAGTCCGGAGGGCCCGGCTACAGGGCCCGGCGGGCGGCCGCGATGGACCGCGGGTCCCAGCCCGGCCTGGGCACGGAGTCGAGCAGCAGCCGGGTGTAGGCGTGCCGGGGCCGGGCGAGGACCTCGGCGGTGGGGCCGGACTCGACGATCCGGCCGTTCCGCATCACGACCACCTCGTCCGTGACGCACCGGACGACGCCCAGGTCGTGGGTGATGAACAGGTAGCCGATGCCGGTCTGTTCGCGGATGTCGGCGAGCAGGTTGAGGATCTGCGCCTGCACCGAGACGTCGAGGGCGGCCACCGCCTCGTCGAGGACGAGGACGGCGGGCTCGACGGCCAGCGCGCGGGCGATGGCGACGCGCTGGCGCTGGCCGCCGGAGAGCCGGCGGGGCAGGGCCTCGGCCTCGCGCTCGCCGAGGCCGACCTGGTCGAGGAGTTCGGCGATCCGGCGGGGGTGGTCCGCGTCGGGGAAGTGCAGCCTGAGCGTTTCGCGCAGCGCGGTGCCGACGCTGGTGCGGGCGTCGAGGGACAGGTACGGGTCCTGGAAGACCATCTGGACCTCGCGGGCGCGGGCCAGCCGGTGGGCCCGGCCGCGCCGGTGCTCGGTGCGGTCCCGGCCGTGCACCAGGACGCGTCCGGAGTCCGCCCGTTCGAGCCCGACGACGATCCGGGCGGTGGTGGTCTTGCCCGACCCCGACTCGCCGACGATGCCCAGCGATCCGCCTTCGGCCAGGGTGAAGGAGACGTTGTCGACCGCCTGGACGCTCCCGTAGGTGCGGTGCAGGCCGACGGCCTCCAGGACGGTCTTCGGCATCGCTGGTTCTCCTCCGGGGCTCGTCGTGACGCGGCTCGTCGTGGCGGGGCTGGCCGTGGTGGGGCTGGTCGTGGTGCCGCTACCGGCAGTGCTCCTAGGCATCGGCGGTCACCTCCGCGACGCGGTCGCCGTGGTGGCAGGCGGCCCGCCGGGCCGGCTCGTCGGCGAGCGGCAGCAGGGCCGGCGCCCGCTCGGTGCACACCTCGGTCGCGAGCGGGCAGCGGGCGGCGAAGGGGCAGCCCGTCAGGTCCTCGCGCAGGCTCGGTGGCCTGCCGCCGATGGCGGCCAGCCGGCCCCGGGGGGTGTCCAGGCGGGGGGTGGAGGCGAGCAGCGCGGCCGTGTAGGGGTGGCGCGGCCGCTCGAACAGGGCCTCGGCGGGCCCGGTTTCGGCGATCCGTCCCGCGTACATGACGTAGACGCGGTCGCTGATGGCGGCGGCGAGTCCGAGGTCGTGGGTGACGAAGACCAGTGCGGTGCCGAAGCGTTCGCGCAGGTCGCCGAGGAGGGCGACGACCTCGGCCTGGGTGGTGACGTCCAGCGCGGTGGTGGCCTCGTCGGCGAGGATCAGGGCGGGGTCGCCCATCAGCGCCCCCGCGATCATGACGCGTTGCAGCATGCCGCCGGACAGCTGCCCCGGGTACTTGCCGAGCGTGCTCTCCGGGAGCCCGACGGCGGCCAGCATCTCCGCGGCCCGTCCGGCGGCGGCGTCGGCCCCGCCGGGGCCCCGGCGGCTGGTCTCGGTGAGGAAGTCGCCGATGCGCCGGAGCGGGTTGACGGAGGCGCGCGGGTCCTGGAAGACCATGGCCGCGGTGTCGGTGCGCAGGCGGCGCAGTTGCTCCGGGCTCATGGTGAGGACGTCGTCGCCGTTGACGCGCACGACGCCCTCGGTGGTGGCGCCGCGCGGCAGCAGCCCGAGGACGCTGCGGGAGGTGAGGCTCTTGCCGGAGCCGGATTCGCCGACGAGGGCGACGGTCTCGCGGGCGTCGACGGTGAGGTCGACGCCGTCGAGGACGGGCCGGGCCGTGCCGGGCAGGCGCAGCCGCAGGCCTTGGATGTCGAGGACGTTCAACGGTCCCTCCTGGCGACCTGGTCGGCCCAGCGTTCGCCGACGACGTTGAAGGCGACGACGGTCAGCACGATGGCGACGCACGGCAGGATCGCCGACAGCGGGTAGCCGTGCTGGATGGCGGTCTGGCCGTCGAAGACCATGCGGCCCCAGTCGGGGGTGAGCGCCGGGACGCCGAGTCCGAGGAAGGAGAGGCCGGCGAGGTCGATCAGGGCGTAGCCGAAGTTGATGGTGGACTGGGCGAGGACGACGGGGGCGATGCCGGGGATGATGTGGCGCAGGCAGATCTGGAGCCCGGAATGGCCCTGGACGCGGTGGGCCTCGACGTAGGGGCGGGAGCGTTCGGCGAGGACGAGTGAGCGGCTGAGGCGGCTGACGTAGGGCAGGTAGGCGATGGCGAGGGCGATCACCGGGGCGATCAGCCCCTCGCCGTAGACCGCGACGATCAGGATCGCCAGCAGCATGCCGGGGAAGGCGAAGACCAGTTCGGTGGAGCGGGACAGGACGGAGTCGAGCCAGCCGCCCCGCCAGGCCGCGGTGACGCCGATGGCGACGCCGGCCAGGGTGGAGAAGGCGACCACTCCGAGCGGGCCGAGCAGCGAGGTGCGGGCGCCGAGCATCAGCCGGGACAGGGTGTCCCGGCCGGCGGCGTCGACGCCGATCAGGTGGTCGCCGGAGGGGCCGGCGAGGGCGTTGCCCAGGTCGACGGCGTTCGGGTCGTACGGGGCGAGCCAGGAGGCGAGCACGGCGACCAGGACGACCACGGCGACGAGGCCGAGGCAGAGGTGGTACAGGGGTGCTCGGGCGGTGCGCAGGCGGGCGAGGCCGGGGCGGCGCAGGACGGTGGTGCTCATGCGGCGGACCTCTTCGGCGGGAGGGTGACCCTGGGGTCGACCAGCGGGTGCAGCAGGTCGACGACGAGGTTCACCGCCATGAACAGCCCCACCATGAGCAGGGAGATCGCCTGCACGGTGGGGAAGTCCTTGGTGGTGGTGGACAGTTCGAGGAGCTGGCCGATGCCGCCGACGCTGAACGCGGACTCGACCAGGACGGTGCACACCAGCAGGGTGGAGACGATCAGGCCTCCCGTGGTCAGGACGGTGCCCAGGGCGTTGCGGAACACGTGCCGGCGGATCACCTCGTGCTCGGCGACGCCCCGGCTGCGGGCCACGGTGACGTGCTCCTGGCCGAGGACCTCCTGCATCGCGGCGCGGGTGACCCGGGCGAGCATGCCGATCAGGTAGAGCGCCAGCGCGACGGCGGGCAGGGCCAGGTGCCACAGCATCTGGCCGGGTCCGTCGCCGGTGCCGCCGGTCGGGAACCAGCCCAGCTTCACCGCGAACAGGCCCTGCAGCAGGACGGCCGCGACGAAGGACGGGGTGCCGACGGCCACGGTGGTGGCGACCAGGACGGTCGAGTCCACGGCGCCGCCGCGGACGGCTCCGATCCAGCCGAGCAGCAGTCCGACGGCGACGACCAGGAGCAGGGCCATGGTGACGAGCAGGAGGGTGGCGGGCAGCCGGTCGGCCAGCAGCCGCGACACGTCGGTGCGGTAGGTGATGGAGCGGCCGAAGTCGCCGTGGACGATCTGGCCGAGCCAGCGCAGGTACTGCAGCAGGAACGGTTCGTCCAGGTGGTACTGGTCGTTGATCGCCTTGAGTGCCTCGGGGGAGGCGGAGCGGCCCGAGAGCAGGAAGCTGGCCGGGTTGCCCGGCGCCAGGTACATCGCGCCGAAGATCACGAAGGAGGCGCCGAGGAGGGTGGCCGCCATCTCGGCCAGCCGTCGTGCGGTGAAGCGCAGGAAGCTCACGTGGAGGCCCTCACGTCCGGGGGCGGGGCGGCGGCCGGGAGTACCGGCCGCCGCACGGTGGATCCGGGAGACGTCACTGGGCCGATCCCACGTCGGCCGCCCACGGGTAGTACATGTAGGAGATGGTGGTCGGGGCGCCGGTGATCCTCTTGTTGAGGAACACGGCGGTGGGCCACTCGGCGACCGGGATCCACAGCAGCTGGTCGGACGCGGTCTTCTGGAGCTGCGCTTCGAGGGTGAAGCGCTCCGCCGGGTCGGCGGCGGCGGTCGCCTTGTCGACCAGGTCGTCGTAGGCCTGGTCGCTGTGGCCGGCGAAGTTCTGGTAGGCGCCGGTCTTGAAGTTGGCCAGCAGGTCCAGCGGGTCGGTGATGGAGTCGTAGTACGTCTCCGGGAACAGGTCGATGCCCTCGCGCGCCTTCGCGTCCGTGAACAGCGCGGTGAACGCGTTGGGCGCGATCGTCTTGAGCTGGACGTCGAGACCGATCCTGGCGCCGGCCGACTGGACGGCGGTGGCCAGCAGCGAGACGTCCTGGCCGATGGAGCTGGTCGCGACCGTGACGGTCTTTCCGGTGGCGCCGGCCTCCTTGACCAGGGCCTTGGCCCGGTCGATGTCCGGGGCGGTCGGGGTGAGCCCCTCGAACGCCTCCTTCCTGACGTCCGGCGGCGCCGCGGCCCAGGCCGCGCGGGAGGTGAGGGAGCCGGTGGCGCTGCCGGCGCCGGCGAGCCCGGTGCGCACGAAGCCGGAGCGGTCGAGGGCCAGCGACAGCGCCTTGCGGACGCGGACGTCGCCGAGCACGCCCTTCATGTCGGTGACGTTGACGTTGACCGTGCTGAGGCCCTCGCCGAAGTAGAGGGTGCCCACGCCGCTCCTGCTCAGGCGGTCGTAGCTCTCGGTCGGGATCAGGTAGCCGCCGTCCGCCTCACCGCTGATCATGGCGTTGACGCGCGCCGAGGGGTCGGTCAGGAAGCGGAAGTCGACCTTCGCGGACTTGGCCTTGGCGCCCCAGTAGGCGTCGAAGCGCCGCAGCTGGATGGACTGGCCCTTGTTCCAGGAGCCGAGCTGGTAGGGGCCGGTGCAGTCCAGGCTGCCGGAGGTGCCGTAGTCCTTGCCGGCCGCCTCGATGCCGGCCTTGGACGCGACGACGCCCGCGGCCGTGGCCATGTACTGGTTGAACTGCGAGTCGGGCTGCTTGAGTTTGACGGTGACCTGGAGCGGGCCGCTCTTGGTGACGGTGCTGACGTTCTGGAACTGCTGGGCCCAGGCCGCCGCGTTGTCGGGGTTCATCTGCCGGCCGAGGCTGTACACCACGTCGTCGGCGGTCATCACGCCGCCGGCGTGGAAGTGCACGTCGGGCCGCAGGTCGTAGACCCAGGTGGTGGGGTCGGGGCTGGTGGTCTTCGCCGCGAGCCCGGGGGCCAGTGTCAGCTGCGGGGTCCACCGCATCAGGCTCTCGCACACGTTGGACAGGATGGTGTTCTGCGGGTAGTCGAACGCCGAGATGTAGTCGAGGGTCGGCGGCTCGGCGTACACGGCCCAGCTGAACGAGTCGAGCCGGCCCTTGGCGGCCGGGGTGTCGGCGGACAGCTTGTACGCCTGGTCGCCGCTGCCTCCGTCACCGGTCTTCGGCGGCCCGGCGCAGGCGGCGACCAGGGCGAAGGCTGCCAGGGCGGCGGCCGGCAGGGCGTGGCGGCGGTGCGGGGATCTGTGCTCCGGGCGCTGGCTTCGTGGCATCGAGGGTTCTTTCTTCCAGGCTCAACGGGGGTCCGGCGGGCGGGGGGAGGGGCGGCCCCGGCAGCGGGGGTTCGCTGCCCGGCCCGCGGCGAGGGGCGGGGCGAGGGGTGGGGCGACGGGCGGGTGGCTGGGCCGGCGGGCGGGCGGCTCAGGCGGTGGGCACCTGCTGGGTGATGCAGTGGACACCGCCGCCGCCGTAGGCGATCGCCCGGGAGCGGACCCCGACGACCTTGCGGCCGGGCAGGGCGGCCGCGATGGCGGCGAGGGCCCCCTCGTCCTCCGGGACGTCGGCGACCGGGACGACGACGCCGCCGTTGGCGATGTAGAAGTTGAGGTAGCCGACCTCGACGTCGGTGCCGTTGACCTCGACGAAGGCGCTCTGCGGGACTTCGAGGATCTCCAGCTTGCGGCCCCGGGCGTCGGTGGCGGCCGTCAGGACGGCGTGGTTGGCGCGCATGCGCTCGTGGTCGGGGTGGTCGGGGTCGGCGGGCAGCTGGACGATCACCTTGCCGGGGGCGACGAACGCGCAGACGCCGTCCACGTGGCCGTCGGTCTCGGTGTCCAGCAGACCGCCGTACGGGAGCCAGATGATCGTGCTGACGCCGAGCTTCGCGATCAGTTCGGCCTCGATCTCCTCCTTGCTCATCCCCGGGTTGCGGTTCGGGTTGAGCAGGCACTGCTCGGTGGTGATCAGCGTGCCCTCGCCGTCGACCGTGATCGCCCCGCCTTCGAGGATCATCCGGGAGTCGACGCGCTCGACGCCCAGGCGCTCCAGCAGCCGCCCGGCGATCAGGTCGTCGGTGTCGTACGGGTGGTGCTTGCCGCCCCAGGCGTTGAAGCGGAAGTCCACACCGGCCCGCCGGCCGTCCTCGCCGAGGACGAAGATCGGCCCGGAGTCGCGGAACCACGAGTCGTCGATGGGGAGTTCCACGACCTCGACGCCCTCCCCGCACAGCTCCTGCGCCTCGGCGCCCCGGCCCGGCAGCGCGACCATCGTGACCGGCTCGAACTCGGCGATCGCCCGGGCGACCTGGGAGTACTCCCGCTTGGCCTCCTCGAAGGTCTCCCCCCAGAGGTCCGACCTGGTCGGCCAGGCCATCAGGCACCCGTCGTGGGGGGTCCACTCGGCCGGCATCTGGAACGTCATGACGGATCCTTCTCTCTTGTTCTAATTTTCAGTCAGGATGGGGTCGAGAGTGGCCGACCGAGATGGTCGGCGGGGGCTCGGCCGCGCTCAGCCGGCGGGCGGTGCGGCGAGCTGCGACTGGGTGGAGCAGTGGATGCCGCCGCCGCTCGCGATGTTGTCGATGTCGAGCTGGACCACGGTGCGGTCGGGGTACTTGGCCTGGAGGACCGCGTAGGCGACCCCGTCCGCGTAGCCGTCGCCGAACTGCGGTACGAGGACGGCGCCGTTGAGGACAGGGCGGGCCAGGCCATGAAGGTGAGGGTGTGCAGATCGGTCTCCGCGGGCATCCGCGGCAGCGCCGAATCCGAGCAGGCTGCGGCGGGTGGGAACGGGCGTGTCCAAGAGGACTCCCTTGGGGGCGGGAGGTGTGGGGTGACGCACATCTTGGCTGCAACTAAAAATTCAGTCAATACCCGATACGTACGGTATCGCGGTTTTCCTTGCCGCACCGGCCTGTCGTGAGCCCGCCACGAGCTTGCCGTGAGTCCGCCGTGAGCCCCGGGCTGGGGTCACCCGCCTGGCCGTACGGGAGTTGGGCCCTGAAACTTTGATCAGGAATTCCTCCGCGCGAGGCCCCGGCCGGGTAGGGTGATCGCTTGTGTCGGATCGTCGAACAGAGATACTCATCGCCGCCACCCGCGTCATCGCGCGGCGTGGTGTGCGCGGGCTGCGCGTGGGCGAACTGGCCGCCGAGGCGGGGGTGTCCACCTCGCTGCTGTACTACCACTTCACCGACCGGGCCGGGCTGCTCCGCAAGACCCTGGAGTTCATCAGCGACCGGGCGGACCGCTACACCGCGGAGGGGGACTCGGCGGGGTACTCGGACGATCCCCGGCGCGATCTCGAACAGGTCCTGCTCCTGGAACTCCAGGACACCCCGGACGTGCGGGAGAACAGCACGGCCTGGGGGGAGTTGAGGGCCAGCGCGGTCTTCGAGCCCGATCTCCGGGAGGAACTGGCACGGGCCACCCACGCCTGGGTGCACGATGTCGCGGACCTGCTCGGCCGCGCCCGCCCCGAGGCCACGGCGCCGGCCCACACGGCCTCCGCCGAACGCCTCACCGTCCTGATCGAGGGCCTCAGCGCCCGCTGGCTGACCGGTTCGATGCCGCTGGAGCACGCGCGACGCTTGCTCCGGGAGGCGATCGAGGTGGAGTTGGAGGCGCTTCCGGCCGTCGTGCGGTGCCGCTGCTGACCGATCCTCCACCTGCCCGAGGTCCGGGGCAGGCCGCCGCCGGCGCCGGTGCACCCCGCCGTCGCGGAGACTCCGTAAAAACCCGTTTGGCGGACGAGGCGACCGCTGCTATGTTTCCGGAGGCCGTGCGAGAGAACGAGGAGGTGGTACCCGTGAACGCAGTATTCACATGGGTGCTCTCCTCCGGGGTCACGGTCGGGCGATAGGTCGTCCGGGAGCGCCGTATCCGAGCCCTCCCGAAAGGCACGACCATGCACTTCACTTCTGAACAGCGCCTCGACGACGGTGTCCTCGAGCGCGAGTTCACCCTCGGCGAGATCCCCGGCATCCTGTGGACGCCCGGAGCCGCATCCGCACCGGCGCCGCTGATCCTGCTCGGCCACCCTCCCCTCGGACTGCGCAGGATGTACCCCCGACTGGTGGCCCGGGCCCGGCACGCCGCGGCGGACGGCTTCGCCACGGCGACCATCGAGCTCCCGGGAAGCGGCGACCGGCCTCGTTGGCCCGCCGTGGAGCAGGCCCGCGCCGACCTGCGCCGGGCGCTGGAGGCCGGCGAGCCGGTCAGCGACGAGATCGTCGACGCCCTCATCCTCCCGCTGGTCGACAAGGCGGTCCCGGAATGGCGGGCCGCCCTGGACGCCCTCCTCGCGCTGCCCGAGATCGGCGGCCCGGTCGCGTACTCGGGGGGAGTGATCTCCATCGGGATCCGGCTGGCGGTGGTCGAGCCGCGCATCTCGGCCGCCGTTCTGTTCGCCGGCAGTTTCGTGCCTCGCTCCATGTTCGAGGAGGCCCGGCAGGTCACCATTCCGCTGCATGTCCTGCTGCAGTGGGACGACGAGGGGAACGACCGGCAGGCGGCCCTGGACCTGTTCGACGCCTTCGGCTCGAAGGAGAAGTCCCTGCACGCCAACATGGGCGGGCACACCGGCGTCCCGCAGTTCGCCGGGGACGCCGCGGCCCAGTTCTTCACCCGACACCTGAGGTGAGGCCGGGCCGTCGGACCGGCGGCAGACGATAGCTGATGCCGACGGCCTGCCACTCGTCGAGGGCAGGCCCCGGCCGTCCACAGCTCTCTGCACCGTGGGCCCCTGCTGAACTCTCGGCAGGGGCCCGTGCTGCCTGAAGTCATCAACGGTTCGATTTCTGTGGAGCTTCGAGGAGACCGCACGCCCCGGCGGGTGTCAGGCGAACCGCGCGTTCACCCGACGGCCGGGATGTCGTGGGTGGCGCAGTGGATGCCGCCACCTCCGGCGGCGATGTTGTCGATCTTGACGGGGACGATCTCGCGGTCGGGGAAGTGCTGCTTGAGGATCTGCTGGGCGCGGACGTCGGCGCGGTCGTCGCCGAACTTCGGGAGGTAGACGCCCTTGGAGCCGACGTAGAAGTTCATGTAGGAGGAGACGAAGGCGTCGCCGCGGCCGGTGATCCTGTCGGGGTCGGGCTGCTGGAGCTCGATGACGTCGAGCTTCCTGCCGCGGGCGTCGACGGCGTCCGTGAAGACGCCGCGGGCCTGGTCGGCGGAGCGGGACCAGACGTCGGCGGGTGAACCGGGGAAGGCCTGGTCGAGCAGGACGACTCCGGGGGCGGCGAAGCGGGTGAGGCAGTCGACGTGGGCGTCGGTGATGTCCTTGCCCCTGACGCCGGCCAGCCAGATCACGGTGGTGACGCCGAGGGCCTTCTTGAGCTCGGCCTCGACCTGGTCGCGGGACATGCCGGGGTTGCGGTTGCCGTTGACGACGGAGCTCTCGGTGACCAGCAGGGTGCCCTGGCCGTCGGTCTCGAAGGAGCCGCCCTCGGCGACCAGCTTCGTCTCGATGCGTTCGACGCCGTACTTGGCCAGGACGGTGCGGGCGATCTTGCCGTCGTTGGCGTGCTGCTGCTTGTCGCCCCAGCCGTTGAAGTTGAAGTCGACGCCCTTGACCTTGCCGCCCTCCTCGACGAACACCGGCAGGGTGTCGCGGGCCCACAGGTCGTCGACGGCGATGGGGACGACCTCGACCGCGGAGCCGCACGCGCTCTGCGCGGCGTCCTTCTGCTCGGGGCGGGCCATCAGGACGACCGGTTCGCGGGCGGCGATGGCCCGCGCCAGGCCGGCGATGTCCCTCCGGACGTCGGGGAGCTGGTCGCCCCAGACGCTCTCCGAGGCGGGCCAGGACATCACGGTGCGGACGTGCTTCTCCCATTCGGCGCCGAAGCGGCGCGCACCGGGAGCCGCCGAGGACCCGGACGGCTGTGGGGCCCCGGATGGCTGCGGGGCCTGCGTGGCGTCCTCGACGGGTTCGTCGAGGTCCGAACAGGCGGTCAGGCCGAGGGCGAGGACGCCCGCGCCGCCGAGGGAGCGCAGGATGGTGCGGCGGGACAGATCAGGGTAGGGCACGGGGATTCTCCGGTCAGGGGTAGCGCCGACGTCGAGCTCGCCGTCAACACTTTCATTGACTGAAAAGTCAGTCAAGCCCGAAGCGGCCCGTCCGCTGATGACGGGCGCCGCCTTCGCCACGCATGCGTCGGCCGCCGCCGACCAGCCATGAGGGCCGAGCGCGGCGCGGCCGGAGAATGGCCGGAAAGTGCTGCAACTGCCTTGCGCAGCAGGATTGTTGGAGGTCCCTGACGCGCCCATGCTGAATTCGCCTGGCCTGCGCCGGGCCGCCGGGTGGGCGGGCGGCTCAGGTACCCCACGCCCCGACGCTCGCGCGCCCCACCCTCACCCCCCCCACCTCAGGCTTCGCGGGAGAACCCTCATGGGAATGACCTCTGCTCTGCGACGTGCCTCGGTCGTGCTCGCCGGCGGCGTGGCCGCGGTCGGGCTGTTCGCGCCGACCGCCGCGGCCGCGGACACCCCGGTCGTCCTGGCCTGCCAGGCGACCCCGCCGATCGGGTCGGCACAGACCTTCAACCTCAACGCCGGTGTCAACGCCGCCGCGCCCGCCACCGTCACGGCCGGCAGCCAGTTCACCGTCACCCTGGCCCCCGACGCGCTCACCGTGCCCACCACGGTGGGTGGTTACAGCATCCAGTCGATCAGCAACATCGTCCTCACCGTGCCGGTCCCCGCGAACGCCACGCTGACCGGCGAGTCGCTGACCGGCGGCTCCGGCTACTCGGGCAGCGCGAGCGTCGCGGTGAACAACGGCAACGTCGTGCTCACGGTGAACGGGTCGGTCGACGGCGGCGGCACCTTCACGCTCCCCGCGCTGACCCTGAACCTGGCCGCCGGGGCCTCCGGCAGCGTCATCCGCACCTCGGTGGCCGGTACGAGCTACACGGACCCGGGGCTGACCTTCACGGCGACCGTGCCCGTCTCGTTCTTCACCGTCGACGTGCCCACCGCCTGCTACCCGGCCACCGCACAGGCGCTCAGCACCACGACGGTGAGCTGACCGGGGGCTCGCGCCGAAGGCGACCGAGGGAGAACAGCACCGGGGCCGGCGCACAGTGTGCGTCGGCCCCGGTGTCGGAAGTAGCGGGGACAGGATTTGAACCTGCGACCTCTGGGTTATGAGCCCAGCGAGCTACCGAGCTGCTCCACCCCGCGTCGGTAGTACCGACCGTACGGCACCCGGCGGCGATCACCTAATCGGCCACCGGGCGGCCGGGTGCGCGGCTCCAACGGCGGCCCCGAGGTGATGCGCGTTCAGCGGAAGCCGACAGCCGCAGCGCGACGGAACCGGGGGCGCCGGCCGTTGCGCCCGGTGTCGTCGTCCGAGCCCGCCCGCTTCCTACGGGTGGTGGCTGCTTCCGGTCCAGGAGGAGGCTGCGCCCTGTTCCTCCTGCGGCGTGTACGGCTGGGGATAGGGCTGAGGGTAGGGGGAGGGGTGGTCGTCCGGCTGCGGCGGCGTAGGCCACTGCGACCAGGGCTGGGACTGCGGCGACTGCGGCGCCTCTGCGCGGGGGTGCCCGGGGGCCGTGCGGGCCGTGGTACGGCCTGGACGCAGGGGCCACCACAGGCTGCGGCCGAGGAGCGCGGCCAGGGCGGGCACCAGGACGACGGACAGCAGGAACGCGGAGAGCAGGATGCCGAGCGCGGTCGCGAAGCCGATCTGCTGGGTCGAGGGCTGCGGGGTCACGGCGAGGCCGGCGAAGGAGCCGGCCAGGACCAGGCCCGCCGTCGCGATGGCCGGGGCGGTGTGCCGGAGGGCGCGCGCGACCGCGGCCCGGGGCGGGCCGGGGTGTTCCATCTCCTCCCGGATCCGGTCGCTGATCAGGATGTTGTAGTCGGTGCCGAGCGCGACCACGAACAGGAACAGGACCAGCGGCAGCGTGAAGTTGACGCCCGGCTTGCCCATCGCGTGCTGGAACAGCAGGGCGGCCGCGCCGAGGGTGGCCGCGAAGCCGAGGCCGACGGAGAGCATCAGGACGACCGGTGCGAGCAGGCTGCGCAGCAGCAGGAGGAGGATGACCCCGATCAGTGCCGCCGCGACCGGGAAGACCAGCCGCAGGTCGCGGCCGACGGCGGTGGAGACGTCGGCGAAGACGGCCGGGGTGCCGCCGACGTGTGCGCTCAGGCCAGCCGGTGTGCTCTGGGCGACGGCGGCGCGGATCGGGCCGGCGACCAGGTCGCGGGCCTGCTGGGACTGCGGGTCCTCGGTGAGGAAGAGGTCGATTCTGGCGGCCTGCCGGTCCTCGCTCAGGACCGGCTTGGTGACCTGGCCGACGCCGGTGACCCGGGTGAGGCCCTGGGCGAGGCCGTCCAACGCGCCGGGGGTGAGGGGGCCGGCGTTCTTGGTCTCGACGTAGACGCTGGTCGGGTCCGCCACACCGGCGGGCAGGACGCGGGAGATCTCGGCGGCGGTGGTCTGGGAGGCGGTGCGCGGTCCGCCGCCCAGGCCGTAGTCCATCCTGATCCCGGCCAGCCCGCCGGCCAGGGCGCCCAGGAGGGCGAGCGAGGCGAGGACCATGACCACGGGCCGGCGGGCCACCAGGTCGGCGAAGCGGGCGGTGGCGCCGTCGCGGGGCACGGTCTTGAGGGCGCGCGAGGGCCAGAACAGTGCGCGTCCGCAGGCCGCGAGTACGGCGGGCATCAGGGTGAGGCTGGCCAGCAGCATGACCAGGACCGAGACCGCGACGGCCGGGCCGAGCACCCGGAACTGCCCGAAGCTGGCGACCCCGAGGGTGGCGAAGGCGGCGACGATGGTCAGCGCGGCCGAGGTGATCGCGGTGCCGACCTTGTGGCCGACCTCGGCGGCGGTGGCGCGGTGGTGGCGTTCGGGGTGGGCCCGCAGCTGCTCGCGGAAGCGGAACATCAGGAACAGGAAGTAGTCGATGCCGATGCCCAGCAGCACCACGCCGATCAGGCTCGGTACGGACGGGTCGAGCTTGATGCCGGTGAGCAGGGCGGTGCCCACGACGGCGCCGGCGGCCACGCCGCTGACGAGGGCCACCGCGATCAGCGGCAGCAGCGCGGCCAGGGCGCTGCGGAACATGAGGATGTGGAGCAGGATGATCAGGCCGACGGCGCAGGCGGACGCGACGGTCGCGAGGGTCTTGCCGTCGTCGGCGGAGTCGACCTGGTCGGCGAGGGCGCCGGTGAAGCCGGTCCGCAGTCCCTGGGCGGCGAACTCCGCCCGGGTGCCGTCCCGGAACGCCCGGTAGGTGTTCTCCAGGCCCGGATCGGCGGGGTTTCCGGTGAGGTTGGCGGAGAGCAGCTCGAAGGTCCCGTCCGGCGCGGTCATGGCCGGGTCGACCTGGGGGACCTGCGAGTAGTCCCGCTGAAGGGGCGCGGCGTCCTTGGGCTTGGGCATGGTGACCTTGAGGCGGCTCAGCCGCTTCGCCCCGTCGTCGATCTGCTGCCGGTCCGCGGCGGTCAGCGCCCGGCCGTCGGCCCGCGCGACCAGGACGGTCACCGGGTTGGCGTCGGGCTTCGTCCCGAAGCGGTCCTGGGCGACCTTCATGGCGGCGGCCGAGTCGTAGCTCTTCGGCAGGAAGTCGGCCGTCTGCGTCTGGGTCACCCGGTAGATCAACGTCTGGCTCAGGACGGTCAGGAGTACTCCCAGGACCGCCCATACGGCGATCACCTTCCACGGATTCCTGGTGGAGAATCCGGTCAGGGCGCGGATCACGATGTCCTCCGGCTGTGGTGCTGTCGCCGGGGATTTCCGGCACGTCTCCAGACCATCACGGCGTACCGGGCGTTCTCGTCCGAGCGCGGGAGGAGAACGGCATCAGGACCTGAGCCCGCCACCAGGCCCGGACCAGGACCAGGGGCCTGGTCCGGGATCGGTCCCGGGTGCCGGCCCGGGGCCGGGGGCCACAGGGAGAATAGACCGCAGGCTCCCCCCCCCCGAGGGCTCCGCGGGAACGGCTCACGGCTCACGGCTCGCGGCTCACGGACGACGGCACACGGCCGACCGGCCACGGAAAGGACCACCACCAGCATGTCGACGCACCACCGGCCGCTGCCGCTGCCGCAGCCGCAGCCGCAGCCGCAGCCGCCGAGAGCCGACGGTCTGCCCTGGACGGCCAGTGACGCACTGGTGGCCGTCGGGGCTGCCGCCCTGGACCTCCTCGGCTACTCGATCGGCGGCCCGGACGGAAGCCAGCCGATCGCCCTGACGGCGCTGGTCCTGCTCGTACTGGCGGCCATGCCGCTGCTCACCAGGCGCCGCTACCCGCTGGCGTCGCTGACGGCTGTGCTGGCCCTCGGCCTGGCCCTGAACCTGAGCGGGCCGGTGCCGCAACACTTCAACTGCACGCTCTGCATCGCGCTGTTCGCGGTCGCCCGCTCGCGCGGCCTCGTGGTGGCGGTGACGGCCGCCCTCGTGGCGGCCGTCGTACCGCTGCTGGGCCGGGGGCATCCGCTGCCGCCTCCGCTCTCGCAAGTGGCGTCCAACGTGGTCGCCGTGGCGCTGGTCATCGCCGCGGCCGAGGCGCTGAAACGCTGGCAGCACGCGGTGGAGGCCAGGCGCAGGCTGCTGGCCGACCGCGCGGTGGCGCAGGAACGGCGCCGCATCGCACGGGAGTTGCACGACATCGTCGCCCACCACATCACCACCATGCAGCTGATGGCCGGCGGTGCCAGAGCGAACCTCGGGGGTGACGCCGAGGTGGTGCGCGACGCCCTGGTCACGCTGGAGGGCTCCGGGCGGATGGCGCTGCGCGAGATGCGCCAACTGCTCGACGTGCTCCGGGCCGGCGACGAGCCGGAGGAGTCGCCGGCCGAGCCGCAGCCCGGTGTCGGACACCTCGGACGGCTCGTCGAGGAGTCCCGCAGGGCCGGTCTTCCCACTGAGTTCGCCGTCCTGGGGGAGGAGCGCCCGCTGCCGCCGAGCACCGGCCTGGCGGTGTTCCGGATCGTCCAGGAGTCCCTCACCAACACCCGCAAGCACGCCGGCCGGGCCCAGGCGCGGGTCCGGCTGACGTACCACCCGGACCGGATCACCGTCGAGGTGTCCGACAACGGCACCGCCGCGCCGGCCGACACCCTGGTGGGCGCCCTGGCGGGAGCGGGCGGTGCGGCCGGACCGAGGGCGGGCCGCACCGGATACGGTCTGATCGGCATGCGCGAACGCGTCGCGCTGCAGGGCGGCAGCATGGTGGCCGGCGCCGTGGACGGTGGTGGCTTCCGGGTGGCGGCCAGCCTGCCGGTGGCGCCGGCCGACGGAGAGGAACGGCTCGGATGACGGGAACCCCGGAGCGGATCAGGGTGCTGATCGCCGACGACCAGCCGCTGGTACGGCGGGGCCTGGCCCTGATCCTGGCACCCGACCCGGCGTTCGAGGTGGTGGCCGAGGCGGACGACGGCCAGCAGGCGGTCGACCTCGCGCACCGGCACCGGCCCCACGTCGTGGTGATGGACATCCGGATGCCGGTTCTCGACGGCGTCCAGGCGACCGAGCGGCTCACGCGGGAACTGCCGGCCTGCCGGGTCCTGGCGCTGAGCACCTTCGACATGGACGAGTACGTGGTCGCCGCCCTGCGCGCCGGCGCCTCCGGGTTCCTGCCCAAGGACGTCTCCCCGGAGGAGCTCTCGGCGGCCGTGCGCACCGTGCACACCGGGGAGGCGGCGGTGGCGCCGCGCCTGCTCACCCGGCTGATCTCCACGTACGTCACCGCGCCCCGCCTGCCACCGGCACCGGTGCCGTTGCCGGTGTCCAGTCTGGGCGAACTGACGCCCCGCGAGATCGAGGTGTGGCACCTGCTGGCCACCGGCCTGGACAACGCCGAGATCGCGTCGGCGATGGGCATCAGCGTCTCCACGGTCAAGAACTACATCACCAGCATCTTCGCCAAGCTGAGTGTCCGCGACCGTGCCCAGGCGGTGATCGCGGCCTACGAGTCCGGCCTGGTCGAGGCCCGGCCCGCGAACCCGGCGGGCTGAGGCGGGCTGAGCCTGCCCGAGTCGGACTGATCCCGGCAGCGGTACTCCACAGACGGCCTCGCGGTCCCCGCCCACGGGAGCCGCGAGGCCGTCTGTCCGGTGTCCGCCCCCCCGCGCAGGCAGGGGGCGCCCCGAGGGGTGGCGCGGTCAGCGGCAGAGGGCCGCGTCCAGGGCGTCCGCCATGTGCTGCGCGCCGGCCTCGCCCGGGATGGCGGTGACGGTGATGGCGGCGGCGCGGCCGTCGTCGGTGACCCCGTTGCGGGAGCGGTAGCCCGCGGTGGTCCCGCCGTGGCCCCAGGAGAGGCCGCCGCAGGAGAGCGGCTTGCTCTGCAGGCCCAGCCCGTAGCGGACCCCCGGGCCCAGGAGCTCGGCGGGGACGGTGGTGCGCATCTCGGCGAGCTGCGCCGCGGGCAGGAGTCGGCCGCCGAGGAGCGCGGCGTAGAAGGAGTTGAGGTCGGTGTTGGTGGAGACGATCGCCCCCGCCGCCCAGGCCGCCGAGGAGTCCATCTCGGTGTAGTCGATCGTCCGCGCGTCCGGCGAGCTGCGGTAGTAGCCGTGAGGGTGGGCCTCGTGGATGCCGGTGTCCCCGGGGGTGGGGAAGTAGGTGTGGCGCAGGCCGATGCGGTCGATGACGCGCTTGGTGATCTCCTCGCCGACGGGCCGTCCGGTGACCTTCTGGACGAGGAGTCCGGCGACGATGTAGTTGGTGTTGCTGTACTCCCAGCTGGTACCCGCGGGGAAGCGGGCCTGTTGGGCGAGGGCCGCGTCGAGGAGGTCGCGGGGCTCGAAGTAGCGGTACTGGATCGTGGTGAAGTCCGGGAGTGCGGGGGTTTCCATGTAGTCGGGCAGGCCGCTGGTGTGCTGGAGCAGCTGGCGGACGGTGATGCGGCGTCCGTCGATGCCGTCGCCGCGCAGCAGGCCGGGGAGGTAGGTGTCGACGGGCGCGTCGAGGCCGACCTTCCCTTCGGCGACGAGCTGGAGGACGACGACGGCGGTGAAGGTCTTGGTGTTGCTGCCGGCGCGTATCTGCCCGTCGACGGGGACCTTGGCGCCGGTGGCGAGGTCGCCGACGCCCGCGGTGTAGGTGCGGGTGCGGCCGTCGCGGCCCTTGACCGAGGCCAGTGCGGCGGGCAGGCCGTCGTCCTTGACCAGCGCGTTCAGGCTCTGTTGGACGCTGTCCGGCTTGGCGCCGGCGAACGCCGCGGTCGGTGCCAGCACTCCGGCCGCCACGACGCCGGCGGCCACGGCTGCCGCCACCATGTGCCGACCGCGGCGGCTCCGGTGGGACTGGGGGGAGCGGCTGTGCGGGACGTGCTCGTTCACGGAAGAACTCCTCTACGGGAAAGGGGAATTGGCGGGATGTGCAGGTGCGCGGGTACGCGAGCGCGCGGGTTCCGCGCTCGCCGAGGCGCGCAGAACCCGCGGGTCGTACTGGTGCGGAAGCTCAGGCCGGATCGGGGAGGGTCAGCGGCACAGGGCCGCGTCCACCGCGGCCTCAACGTGCTGTCCGGCCGCACCACTTGGGATCATGGTCACCGCGATGCTGGTGGCGCGGCCGTCATCGGTGGCGCCCCCGGCGGTCTCGTAGCCCGGAATGGTCCCGCCGTGGCCCCAGTAGAGGCCGCCGCACGACAGCGGCCGGCTCACCAGGCCCAACCCGTAGCGGGCGCCGGGGCCCACCTCGTCGGCGGGGACGGTGGTGCGCATCTGGGCGAGCTGCGCCGCGGGCAGGAGCCGGCCGCCGAGGAGCGCGGTGTAGAAGCGGGTGATGTCGCTGTTGGTGGAGACGACGGCGCCTGCCGCCCAGCCCCAGGAGGGGTCCAGTTCGGTGTAGTCGCGGAGCGAGCCGTCGGCGTCCCGGTTGTAGCCCTTGGGGTGGGCCTCGCGGATGCCCGTGTCCCCGGGGGTGGGGAAGTAGGTGTGGCGCAGGCCGATGCGGTCGACGATGCGCCGGTTGACCTCCTCGCCGAGCGGCCGCCCGGTGACCTTCTGGATGATCAGGCCGGCCAGCAGGTAGTTGGTGTTGCTGTACTCCCAGCTGGTGCCCGGGGCGAAGTGGGCCTTCTGGGCCAGGGCCGCGTCGAGGAGTTCGCGCGGTTCGTAGTAGCGCGTCGGACCGGTGAGGATCGAGTCCTTGTCCACGTACTCGGGCAGGCCGCTGGTGTGCTGGAGCAGTTGGCGGACGGTGATGTTGCGTCCGTCGATGCCGTCGCCGCGCAGCAGGCCGGGCAGGTAGGTCTCGACGGGGGAGTCCAGGCCGACCTTTCCCTCGGCGACGAGCTGGAGCACGACGACGGCGGTGAAGGTCTTGGTGTTGCTGCCGATCCGCACCTGCCCGTCCGTGGGCACCTTGGCTCCGGTGGCGACGTCGCCGACACCGGCGGTGTAGGTGCGGGTGCGGCCGTCGCGGCCCTTGACGGCGGCCAGCGCGGCGGGCAGGCCGTCGTCCTTCACCAGCGCGTTCAGGCTCGACTGGACGTTGTCCGGCTTGCCGCCCGCGAACGCCGCGGTCGGTGCCAGCGCTCCGACCGTCATCACGCCGGCGGCCACGGCGGTCACGACCGCCACCGCCCGGTGCCGGCCGCCCCGGCGCGAGCGCGGGAGGCGACTGTGCGGTGCATGCTCGTTCACGAAGAACCCCTCTGAGGAATGGCGCCGGTGATTCCCGGCCTTGATCAAGAGGACCATTCAGGGGCAGGCGAGTTCGTCCGTACCCAGGACGAGACCGCACCCGGGAGCCGGCTCCGGGAGCCGGCCCCAACCAGGACCGTGCTCCCGGCAGTGCTCTTGCCGGCCTTCCGGTGGAGAGGCGCTTCGAACCGTGGGGTGTGTTGTACTGCTGCGGTGAGCGCTGAATACGAGCTTGGCCAGGTCATCGCCAGTCGTGAGCTGGCCTTTACCGCTCCGGACGGGACGCAGAGGCCGGTGCTGCTGGAGGTCGGGCTGCCCTGCCGCGACCCGGAGGGGCCGGACTGGTACTGCCCGTACCGGATCACCGGACACCCGGGCGTCGTCGACCGCGTGACGGCGATCTTCGGCGTGGACTCGTTGCAGGCCCTGCAACTCGCCCTGACCCGCCTTCCCGGCGAGTTGAGGGAGTTGAGCGAGTTGAACGAGTCGAACGACGCCGCCGGGCTGACCTTCCTGGGCGGGACGGACTTGATGCTGGGGGGCGAGGGTTCCTGAGGGCGCAGAGCGGATGAGGCGTGACGGCGGTGACGGGGGCGGCCGCCTCGGACGGGGCGGGTGCCGGACAGGGCGCGTCCGCAGGTGGGCACGCCCTGTCCGGCACCTGTCCGGTGTGCTGTTTCAGTCGCGCTTGGCGATGGTGAGGAGCACGGCCGAATCCTCGATCGCTTCGACACTGTGGCGAGCCTCGGGGATGGGGATCAGGTCACCGGCGCGGCCCTCCCAGCTTGTGTCGCCCTCGACGAGCCGCACGTGTCCGCGCAGTACCAGGAGGGTCGCGTCGCCGGGGTTGTCGTGCTCGGCGAGGCCCGAGCCGGCGGTCAGGGCGAGGACGGTCTGACGCAGTCCGCGCTCGTGGCCGGTGTAGACGGTCGCCGCGCTGCGTCCCGAGGAGGCTGCCGCCGCACGCTCCAGGTGCTCACGGGCCTGTGTGTCCAGAGAAATCGTCTGCATGCTCCCCAGTATCTCGGACCGGGAGGCCGATGGGGCAGCATGGGTGACGGACCACCACCGGGATCCGTGGCACCTCCGCGCCTGCGCGGGCCCGCATCCCCGCCCGAACGGAAGACATCTTCGTGACCGATACCGCCGCCGTCCCCACCGAGCAGATCCGGGCCCGTCTCGCCGGGTACGAGCGCCGGTTCAGCACGCTGTCCGAGCAGTACTTCCAGGACCTGGCCGCCGCCTTCGACGCTCCGTCGTTCAGCCGGTTCACCCCGGACTGCCTGGCCCTGCTGCGGGACCTGTCGCTGCGCGGCGGCAAGCGGATGCGGGTGGCCCTGCTCTTCGAGGCCGCCCGGCTGGTGACCGCCGAGCCCGTGGCGGGGCTGGAGGACGCCGCGCTGAGCATCGAACTGCTCCAGACCCACGGGCTGGTCCACGACGACATCATCGACGACAGCCCCACCCGCCGGGGCGGGCCCTCCACCTACTACGCCTACCGGGGGCGGTTCCCCGACCGGCCGCAGACCGCGCTCGGGCTCGCCGTCCTCGCCGGCGACCTCGCACTCGCGCTGTCCCTCCAGGTCCTCCTCGATTCCCGGGCCCCGCTCCCGGTCCGACAGGCCATGGTCGAGGTGCAGACGCGAGCGGCAACGGCCACGTTCGTCGGCCAGATCATCGACCTGGAGCGGGACTTCACCGCGGACCCGGACGAGGAGGTGCTGCACGACGTGGCCGACTACAAGACCGCCCGCTACTCGGTCCTCGCCCCGCTCCAGCTGGGACTGCTCGCCGCAGGCGTCCAGCCCGCCCGCCACGACGAGGAACTGCGCCGCTACGCCCGGCTGGTGGGGATCTGCGGGCAGCTGCGCGACGACTACCTGGACCTCTTCGGCGACGCGGGGACCATGGGCAAGCCCACCGGAACGGACCTCCGGGAGGGGCGGCGCAACTACACCGTCCGCGCCGTCCTGGCGGCGGCCACCGACGCCGAGCGGGCCGTGGTGGAGTCCGCACTCGGCGACGGAGCCTGCACCGAGGAGACCGTCGCCGCCATCCGCGACATCGCCCACCGCCACGGCGTCCCGGAGCGGATGCGGGCGGACATGCGGCGCTTCGCGCACGCGGCCGCCGCGGAAGCCGCGGCCTGGCGCCCCAGGTGGCGGGAGGAAGCCGTCGCGTTCTTCGAGTACCTGCCGAGGTGGAGCGTCGAGCGAGTCCGGTGAGGTGAGGTGAGCCCGCGACAGGGAGGGCGGAGGACGGGGGAGGGGCGAGCGGGGAATCCCGTCCGTTCCTGATCGGCGGTCAGTTGGCTCCGGGCCCGACCCCGGTGGTGAGGACGAGCTTGCCGCGGGTGCGGCCCGCCTCGCCGCGGGCATGAGCGGCCCCGGCCTGCTCCAGCGGGAAGGTCCGCTCCACCTCGACGGCGACCTCGCCGGCGTCGATCAGCGCGGCGATCGTCGTCAGCGCGGCGCCGTCCGGCTCGACCAGGAACGGGGTGACCCGCACGCCGGCCGCCTCGGCGGCCGCGGCCAGCTCGGGGGAGACGCCGGCCGGGACGGCGACCAGCAGGCCGCCGGGGCGCAGGACCTTCAGGGAACGGGTGCTGGTCAGGTCGTGGTCGTCGCCCACCAGGTCGATGACGACGTCGATGCCGGCGGTGGCGTCCTCGAAGCGGGTGCTGGTGTAGTCGATCACCTCGTCGGCGCCGAGTTCCTTGAGCCAGGGGTGCCGGGCGGCGCTGGCGGTGGCGACCACGTGGGCGCCCAGGTGGCGGGCGAACTGGACCGCGAAGTGGCCCACCCCGCCGGCGGCTGCGGTGACCAGCACCCGCTGGCCGGCCCGCACCCGGGCCGTGTCGACGACGGCCTGCCAGGCGGTCAGTGCCGCCAGTGGCACGGCGGCGGCGTGCACGTGGTCGAGCGTGGCCGGCTTGCGGGCGAACTGCCGGGCCGGGGCGGTCACGTACTCGGCGTAGGCGTTCGCGGCGCGCGGGAACCACGGCATGCCGTACACCTCGTCACCGGCCTTCAGCGTGGTCACGCCGAAGCCGACCTCCTCGACCACGCCGGACACGTCCCAGCCGAGCGTGAACGGCGGCTCACCCAGCAGGCCGGCCATGCCGGAGCCGCCGCGGGTCTTCCAGTCCACCGGGTTGATCCCGGCCGCGTGCACCCGTACCAGCACCTCCGTCGGCAGCGGCACCGGACGCGTCACCTCGGCGACCCGCAGCACCTCCGGCCCGCCGAACGTGTCCTGGACCACCGCGCGCATCGTGTCTGCGGACATGCGTCATCTCCCGGAGCATCAGAGTGCGGAAGGCCGTTGAGCGGCCGTTCCTCGATGCCGGCGACGCTATCCCCGCGGGTATGGTTACCTTCAAGGGCTAGTACTTCCCATCGGGAAGTGTCCTGGTGAGGAGGGTGAGCATGACGACCACCTGCCCCAGCGGCGAGCACTCGCAGCACGACGTCTACGCCGCCCAGTGCCCCTGCCGCATCCTGCTCGACCTGCTCGCGAACAAGTGGGCCGCCCTCGCCATCGGCGCCCTCGAAGACGGTCCCCAGCGGTTCGGTGAACTCCAGCGCCGCCTCCAGGGCGTCAGCCCCAAGGTGCTGACCCAGACCCTGCGCCGCCTGGAGGACTTCGGCATCCTCGACCGCACCGTGTACCCCGTCGTCCCCCTGCACGTCGAGTACTCCCTCACCCGCCTCGGCCAGAGTGCCGCGGTGCCGTTGAACGCGCTTCGCTCCTGGGTCGAGGAGAACATCGACCAGGCCCTCCGGCCCGAGCCGGTCGCGGGGTAGCCCGGCAGTGGCCACGACCGGTTCCCGCAGCCGAGGGTTCAGCACGCCGCTGACGGTGGGCCTGGGGTGGGGGTCCACCGCCGGGGCACGTGGCCGGGGCCCACCGCCGGGGCCCGCGGTCACCCGGTCCGCCCCTGAACCCAGGGCCGGCGCAGGCGGCGGCCGCGCTGGGCCTCCGTCGCGCCGCGGGCGACGGAGCGGGCGTGGTCCTCGGCCTCCGGGTCGATGCCGAGCAGCCGGTTGTGGTGCAGGTGCACCAGCCCGGGCAGCTCGGAACCCCGGGGGGTCGCCGCGCGCAGCGCCTCGCCGTAGCGGGCGAGTGCACCGGCCCGGCCCGGCCCGGCGCTGCCAGCTTGCCAGCAGCTCGCCGCCGCCGGGCAGGCACGCAGGGCTGCCCGGTCGTCGGCGGGGTCGCTCAGCCGCACGGCCGCCGTCCGCAGGTCGCGCAGCTGGGCGTGGACGGCGGACCTGGGATAGGTGGTCAGCAGCCACTCCTCCGCCCGCGCGGCGCCCTCGGCGGTGTCCCCGTGGACGTGCCGGGCCAGGTCGAGCAGGGCACCGACGAAGGCCGCCGTCGCCACCGCGCCGGTGCCCACGGCGCCGGTCACGCCGACGCCGAGGACGATCACGGTGACCGCGCCGGCGGCGGCTCCGTCGGAGATCCCGAGCAGGAAAGGGTCGGCCAGGTCGTTCCCGGTCAGCGTCTGCAGCACCGCGCCGCAGACCGCGAGGCCTGCGCCGGTGGCAGCCGCTCCCAGAACGCGGGGCAGCCGCAACTGCCAGACGATCTGGTCGTCCAGCAGCGTGACGTGCGGGCCGCCCAGCCCGAGACGGCGCACCACGACATCGATCACCCGTGATGCTCCTGCAACTGCCCCATGGCCGCACCGCCGAACACGTCCGTGACGCCCTGGTGGAGACCGTCCAGGCGCTGCCTGGCCACCTGGTGCGCTCGCTGACCTGGGACCAGGGCAGCGAGATGGCTGCCCACGGCTCGTTCACCGTCGCCACCGGCATCCCGGTCTACTTCTGCGATCCGGCCAGTCCATGGCAGCGCGGCTCGAACGAGAACACCAACGGTCTGCTGCGGCAGTACTTCCCCAAGGGCACCGACCTGGCCGTTCACGCTCCTGAGCACCTGGCCAGCGTCGCAGCCGAACTCAACGGCCGCCCACGCAAAACGCTCGGCTGGGAAACCCCAGCCGAGCGCCTGCATAAACTGCTCGCGGCCTAGTAGGGCTTGGTCAGGTTTGTATGGAAGTGGGTATGTCGCGGTGGCAGGTGGGGCAGGCGCCGGCCCAGGTTGCGAGGAGGAACTGCATTTCGCGGACGACCTGGTAGAGACTCAGGCCGGT